>NZ_DASXJS010000094.1:0-39759 GCF_036497245.1 Actinomycetospora sp.
GACAACAAGTTCTCCGCGCTGAACTCCGCGGTGTGGTCCGGCGGCTCGTTCATCTACGTGCCCAAGGGCGTCCACGTGGACATCCCGCTGCAGGCCTACTTCCGGATCAACACCGAGAACATGGGCCAGTTCGAGCGGACGCTGATCATCGTCGACGAGGACGCCTACGTCCATTACGTCGAGGGCTGCACGGCGCCGATCTACTCGTCGGACTCGCTGCACTCCGCGGTCGTCGAGATCCTCGTGAAGAAGGGCGGCCGCTGCCGCTACACGACCATCCAGAACTGGTCGAACAACGTCTACAACCTGGTCACCAAGCGCGCCAAGGCCGAAGAGGGCGCGACCATGGAGTGGGTCGACGGCAACATCGGCTCCAAGGTGACGATGAAGTACCCGGCCGTCTGGCTGACCGGCCCGCACGCCAAGGGCGAGGTGCTCTCGGTGGCGTTCTCGGGCGAGGGTCAGCACCAGGACGCCGGCGCCAAGATGGTGCACCTGGCCCCGCACACGTCGTCGACGATCATCTCGAAGTCGGTGGCGCGCGGCGGCGGACGGACCTCGTACCGCGGTCTGGTGCGGGTCAACAAGGGCGCACACCACTCACGGTCGACGGTGAAGTGCGACGCGCTGCTGGTCGACACGATCAGCCGCAGCGACACGTACCCGTACGTCGACGTCCGCGAGGACGACGTGACGATGGGCCACGAGGCGACCGTCTCGAAGGTCAGCGAGGACCAGCTCTTCTACCTGATGTCCCGCGGGCTCACCGAGGACGAGGCCATGGCGATGATCGTGCGCGGGTTCGTCGAGCCCATCGCGCGCGAGCTGCCCATGGAGTACGCGCTCGAGCTCAACCGCCTGATCGAGCTGCAGATGGAGGGCGCTGTCGGATGACCGAGCCACTGGCCCAGACCGGGGGCGGTACGACGACCGCCCCCGGATCCCCGGTCCTCGATGTGGACCCGGGCATCAAGACCGCGAGCGCGGTGCTCGCGCCGTGGGAGGAGCGCTTCACCTCCTACGACGTCGCGGCCTTCGAGGTCCCGGGCGGGCGTGAGGAGCAGTGGCGGTTCACGCCGCTGCGGCGCCTGCACGGCCTGCACGACGGGTCCGCGACCGTCGACGGCGAGGTCGACGTGTCGGTGGTCTCCGGGTTCGGCGACGCCGCGTCGTCGGACCTCGGCGGCGTCCGGCACGAGACCGTGGGTCGCGACGACCCGCGCCTCGGCGACGGCGGCGTCCCCGCCGACCGCGTCGCGGCGCAGGCGTGGTCCGCGTTCACGCGGGCCCACGTGGTCACCGTCAACGAGGCCCGCTCGGACGACGAGCCGTTGACGATCACCGTGAACGGCCCCGGCCAGGGCTCGGCGGCGTACGCGCACCTGCAGCTGCGTCTCTCCCACCACGCCGAGGCGGTCGTCATCCTCGACCACCGTGGCTCCGGCACGATCGCGGCGAACACCGAGTTCGTGGTGTCCGACGGCGCGAAGCTCGAGATCGTCGAGGTGCACGACTGGGCCGACGACGCGGTCTACGTCGGCGCCCAGCACCTCTCGGTGGGTCGCGACGCGACGATCCGGCACACCTCGGTGACGCTCGGCGGCGACCTCGTCCGGCTCTCGCCGGTGATCAACTACCGGGCGCCGGGCGGCGACGTCACCCTCGACGGGCTGTACTTCGCCGACGGCGGGCAGCACTTCGAGCAGCGCCTGCTCGTCGACCACTCGGTGCCGAACTGCCGGTCGCGCGTCATGTACAAGGGCGCGCTCCAGGGCGTCGAAGGTGGCACCGCGGCCCACACCGTCTGGATCGGCGACGTGCTGATCCGCAAGGCGGCCGAGGGCACCGACACCTACGAGCTCAACCGGAACCTGCTGCTCACCGACAACGCGCGGGCCGACTCGGTGCCGAACCTCGAGATCGAGACCGGCGAGATCGTCGGCGCCGGCCACGCCTCCGCGACCGGACGGTTCGACGACGAGCAGCTGTTCTACCTGATGTCCCGAGGCGTCCCCGAGGACCAGGCGCGGCGGCTCGTCGTGCGCGGGTTCTTCGGCGAGGTCATCCAGAAGGTCCGCGTGCCCGCCCTGCGCGACCGGCTCGAGGCGGCCATCGAGGCCGAGCTCGAAGCCGTCGGGGCGTAGCACCGATGGACGCAGTCGCCCTGGCGGCGGCCCCCACCACCACACCGCATTTGTCGAAAGAGGCTTGATGTCCACCCTCGAGATCCGCGACCTGCACGTCGAGGTCGAGACCGAGTCGGGTCCCAAGGAGATCCTGCGCGGCGTCGATCTGACCGTGAACACCAACGAGACCCACGCGATCATGGGCCCGAACGGTTCCGGCAAGTCGACGCTGGCCTACTCCATCGCGGGACACCCGAAGTACACCGTCACGCAGGGCGAGGTCCTCCTCGACGGCGAGAACGTCCTGGAGATGGCCGTCGACGAGCGCGCCCGCGCCGGCCTGTTCCTCGCGATGCAGTACCCCGTCGAGGTGCCCGGCGTCTCGATGTCGAACTTCCTGCGCTCGGCGGCCACGGCCACCCGCGGCGAGGCCCCGAAGGTCCGGCACTGGGTCAAGGAGGTCAAGTCCGCGATGGGCGACCTCGAGATCGACCCGGCCTTCGCCGAGCGCTCGGTCAACGAGGGCTTCTCCGGCGGTGAGAAGAAGCGCCACGAGGTGCTGCAGCTCGCGCTGCTCAAGCCCAAGTTCGCCGTGCTCGACGAGACCGACTCCGGGCTCGACGTCGACGCGCTGCGGATCGTCAGCAAGGGCGTGAACGAGTACAAGACGCAGTCCGACGTCGGCATCATGCTGATCACCCACTACACCCGGATCCTGCGCTACATCACGCCGGACCGCGTGCACGTGTTCGTGAACGGCAAGGTCGTCGAGTCCGGCGGCCCGGAGCTCGCCGACGAGCTCGAGGAGAACGGCTACGTCCGCTTCACGGGCACCGTGTCCAAGGAGGAGCAGCCGGCATGACCGCACTCGCACCCAGTCAGGCGAGCGGAGCGACGGGGGCCGGCTCAGCCACGGGTGCGACGCTGGATGTCGAGAAGATCCGCGCGGACTTCCCCATCCTGAGCCGCACCGTTCGTGACGGGAAGCCGCTGATCTACCTGGACTCCGGGGCGACCTCGCAGCGCCCGCGCCAGGTCCTCGACGCCGAGCGGACGTTCCTCGAGACGTCCAACGCCGCCGTGCACCGCGGCGCGCACGCGCTGTCCGAGGAGGCGACCGACGCCTACGAGTCGGCCCGTTCGCGGATCGCGGCGTTCATCGGTGCCGACCCCGGCATCGAGACCTCCGAGATCGTGTTCACCAAGAACGCGACCGAGGCGCTCAACCTGGTCGCGTACTCGATGTCGAACGCGACCTTCTCCGACGACCCCGCCGCACAGCGGTTCCGGGTCGGGCCGGGCGACGAGGTCGTCGTCACCGAGATGGAGCACCACGCCAACCTGGTGCCCTGGCAGGAGTTCTGCCGGCGCACCGGCGCGACGCTGCGGTGGTTCTCGGTGACCTCCGACGGGCGGCTCGACCTCGACTCGCCCGAGGCTCTCTCGGTGATCAACGAGCGGACCCGGGTCGTCGCGTTCACCCACCAGTCCAACGTGCTCGGCACGGTGCCGCCGGTGGCCACGCTCGTCGAGCGGGCGAGAGCGGTCGGCGCGTACACCGTGCTCGACGCCTGCCAGTCGGTGCCGCACACGCCCGTGGACGTTCACGCCCTCGGGGTCGACTTCGCGGCGTTCTCCGGGCACAAGATGCTCGGGCCGAGCGGGATCGGGGTGCTCTACGGGCGCCGCGAGCTGCTCGAGGCGCTGCCGCCGTTCCTCACCGGCGGGTCGATGATCGAGCTGGTCCGCATGGAGGGCTCGACCTACGCGGCCCCGCCGGCCCGGTTCGAGGCCGGTGTCCCGATGACGTCGCAGGCCGTCGGGCTCGGTGCCGCCGTGGACTACCTGAACGAGATCGGGATGGAGAACGTCCACGCGCACGAGATGGCGCTGACCGACGCCGCGCTGCGCGGTCTCCAGGAGATCGACGGCGTCACGATCGTCGGCCCGCGCACCACGGAGGCGCGCGGGGGAGCGGTGTCGTTCGAGATCGACGGCGTGCACCCGCACGACGCGTCGCAGGTGCTCGACGACTCCGGGATCGCGGTCCGCGTCGGGCACCACTGCGCGTGGCCGCTGCATCGCGCGTTCGGCGTGCAGAGCTCCATCCGGGCGAGCTTCCACGTCTACAACACCCTCGACGAGGTGGCCGCCCTGCTCGACGGCGTCCGGCGCGTCCAGGACTTTTTCGCCACCGACGGCGTTGCTCTCTAGAGGGAGGTTGACGCCGTGAAGCTCGAGTCGATGTACCAGGAGATCATCCTGGACCACTACCGCAACCCGCACGGCCGCGGGCTGCGCGACCCGTACGACGCCGAGGTCCACCACGTGAACCCGACCTGCGGCGACGAGATCACCCTGCGCGTGCACCTCGACGGTTCGGGCGCGGACGCCAAGGTCGTGGACGTCTCGTACGACGCGCTGGGCTGCTCGATCAGCCAGGCCGCGACGTCGGTGCTCAACGACCTCGTCGTCGGGCACACCGTCGGCGAGTCGTTCGAGGTGCTGTCCGAGTACCAGAAGATGGTGCAGGGCCGTGGCAAGGTCGAGCCCGACGAAGATGTGCTCGACGACGCCGTCGCCTTCGCCGGCGTCTCCGCCTACCCGGCGCGGGTCAAGTGCGCACTGCTGGGTTGGATGGCGTTCAAGGACGCCGTGGCGCAGGCTGACGACAACGCTCCCGAGCTGGAGGGACACCCGTGACCGAGACCGAGACGCCCCGCGGCGCCGAGGGGATGCCCGAGGCGACCGCCCCCACGGCCGACGTACCGTCGATCGACGATCTCGAGGAGGCCATGCGCGACGTGGTCGACCCCGAACTGGGGATCAACGTCGTCGACCTGGGCCTGCTCTACGGCATCCACGTCGACAGCGAGGACACCGGCACGGTCGCGACCCTCGACCTGACGCTGACCTCGGCGGCGTGTCCACTCACCGACGTCATCGAGGACCAGTCGCGCGCGGCGCTGACCTCGGGCCCGGGCGGCGGCCTCGTGAACGACGTCCGGATCAACTGGGTCTGGATGCCGCCGTGGGGCCCGGACAAGATCACCGACGACGGCCGTGAGCAGTTGCGGGCGCTCGGCTTCACCGTCTGAGCTCCGCGACGCCCGCCTCACCCACGCGAAGGGCACCGCTCGGTCGATCGGCGACCGGACGGTGCCCTTTCGTCTGTCCGGACTAGCGCTCATACATCGCTCTGCGATATATATCGTCACATGGCGCGGAGATCCCTGTCAGAACAGACCTTCCTGATCCTCACCGCACTCGCGGCCGAGCCGCTGCACGGCTACGGCATCGTGCAGGCCGCGAGCCGACTCTCCGACGGCGCGGTGACGCTCCGGGTCGGAACGCTCTACGGCGCTCTGGACCGCCTGTGCACCGACGGGCTGGTCGTCCCCGATCGCGAGGAGATCCACCAGGGGCGGGTGCGCCGCTACTACCGGATCACCGACTCGGGGATGGCCGAACTGATCGGGGACGCCGGCCGGCGGGCCCGCATGGCACAGATCGCGCTCGACCGCAGCCGCGCCGGCGCCCCCGCCGACGGGCTGGGCGGGGAGGTCACGGCATGAGCACCCCGGAACGCCGCTACCGCCGCCTGCTGGGCGTCCTGCCCGCCTGGTACCGGGAGCGCTACGAGGAAGAGATGGTCGAGGTCTACCTCGCGGGCCGCGACGGGGACGACGGCGGGCCGGGGGCCGGCGAGGTCGCGGCCACCGCCCGGCTCGCCGTCGTCTCCCGGATGCGCGCGGTCGGCCGCCCCGGAGCCGCGACGCTGTGGCTCCTGGCGATCACCGCCATCGCGGCGATGGCCACCCGCGTCCTGTTCGAGATCGGCCTCGCGGTGCAGCTGCAGCTCACCGCGGAGCAGGGGTGGTCGCTGGGCCCCGACGGGCGGTTGTTCCAGGCTGCGCCCACCTTCCCGGCGTGGCAGCTGATCAACCTCTACAGCCTGCTCTGGCCCGTCGCCCTGGCACTGCTGCTGATCGGACTGCGCCGCGGTGCCCTCGCCGTCACCGCCGTGGCCGCGCTGCTCGACGTCAGTCGCGGGCTCGGCCCACTCCTCTCGCGGGACAGCACGTTCCTCGAGGTGGCCCTCTCCCGCACCGACGCCCGCGTCGCCGTGCTCCCACTGCTGGCCGTCGGGGTCCTCCTGCTCGCCGGGCGTGCGCCCGGGGAGGTTCCGCGCGTCAGGAGCAGGATCGCGGCCGCGGGCGGCACCGTCGCCCTGCTCGCCGTGGGCTGGGAGCTCTCCGGGCTGGGTTGGCCCGTGGCGTGGGGAGCGCAGGGCCTCGGCTGGCCCATCGCCGTGCTGGCGGTCGCGTTCGCATCGGTGGTCGTGCTGGCGGCCCACCGGCGCCTGTCGCCCGCCTGGCCCGCCGCTGTGCTGACCATGGCCGGCCTGGCCACCGTCACCGGGTTCCTCCCCGCGGGCCCGATCCTGGCGGCCTCGTCCGGGGGGTGGCGTTCCTATGAGCCGCTGGCGCCCGGTGTGCTGCCCGGACTGGTGATCGGGGTCGTGGCACTCCTCGTCGCCTGCGTGGCCTGGCTGGCCGCGTCGGACAGGTACCCGCCGCGGCCGCGGGCACGACCTGCCGACCGGGAGCTCGCGTCGGGATAGGCACGAGCGGCAGGCACCTACCGGCGCCGCACCACGTGCGGCTTGAGGTGCTTGTAGCCGCGCACCGACAGCGGGGGCACCGAGCGCAGCTCGACGTCGAGCCCCAGCTCGCGCACGGCGTCGGTGAGGTCGTCGTCGAGCAGCGTGGTGCCCGGCCGGGCGTGCGAGGTCAGCCGGCTCGCGATGTTCACCACCGGCCCGTAGACGTCGCCGTAGCGGGGGAGGACCTCGCCGTAGGCCAGCCCGATCCGCAGCGTCAGCCGGTCCCCGTCGTCCGGGACGTCGGCGTGCAGCCCGAAGGCGATCTCCAGGGCGGCCCGGACGTCGGAACAGACGAACAGGACCTCGTCGCCGAGGGTCTTCACGATGCGCCCGCCGTTCCGGGACACGACGTCGGTGCTGACACCCTCGAACCGTTCCAGCAGCGACCGCAGCTCGTCGGCGTCCACCTGCCGCGACATCGACGTGAACCCGACGAGGTCCGCGAAGCCGACCGCGGTGGTCGCGGCCCGGCCGTCGTCGTCGGACTCCGTGCCGGCGATCGTGGTCAGCATGCGCCCGGCCGTCACGGTCAGGTGCCGCCGCCACGTGTAGGCCTGCAGCTTCTCGAGCAGCGGGACGAGGGTGCGGACGGAATCGACGACGGCGTCCGCGTCACCGACGGAGCCGCGCTCGGCGATCGTGCGCCGCAGCAGGTTGGCCTGCCACTCCGCGAGCCGCGCCATGCTCTGGCCCAGTGTCCGCGCGATCGCGAGGGCCTCGGCCTCGTCGAGGGCCTCCTCGCCGAGCAGCTCCTGGACGAGCGCGAGCGCGTCCAGGTCGGTCTGGGCGAACGCGGCGACGTCGTCGGGGACGCGCGGGAACCCGAGCGCGCTCCACAGCCTCGCGGTCTGCTCCGGCGACACCCCGCCGCGTTCCGCGACGTCGCCGCGCCGCAGGAACCGCTCCCCGCCGAGCAGGAACTCCTCGACCTCGCGCTGCGCCTCGCCCCACGGGCCCGACGCGTCCTCGGGTCCCGGACCCCCGGTCCGCGAACCGTCGGGGTCAGGGGCCGCGGGGGCCGCGGCCTCGGGGTCCGGAGCCTCGGGGTCCGGGCTTTCCGGCTCCGTCGAGGGCGCCGGGTCGTTCTCGTCGCCACCGCGGTCGTCGCGCGGGCCGTGGCCCGCGCGGTGTCGTGCGTTCCGCGGCGGACGACTCACGTGGTGTGGACGATGAGGACGTCCGTCGGCGCCTTGCGGGAGATGCCCTGCGGGACGGAGCCGAGCAGCCGGCCGCTGAGGCTGTTCAGGCCGCGGTTGCCGATGACGAGCAGGTCGGCCTTGCGGTCGTTCACGACGGTGGTGACCTCCTCGATGGGGTCGCCCTGCACCGCCACGGTCTCGACCTCGCCGACACCCTTGGCGGAGGCGCGCTCCTTCGCGTCGCGCAGCGTCTCCTCCGCGGGTGTCGACCCGATGACGTGGTAGGCGGCGTCCTCGCCCAGCTCCTGCTCGGCCGACCCGGTGTTCTTCGCGGGACGGTAGGCGCAGATGATCAGCAGCGTGGCCGAGGAGTCGGCGGCTACCGTGGCGGCGCGGTCGACTGCGCGGAAGGAGGACTCGGACCCGTCGGTGCCGACGGCGACGAGCTGGTAGGCGCCCATGATGCTCACTCCGATCTCACTGGTCTCCGGACACGGGGGACAAGGGGCCCGGAGGTGCCGGATGCTATCGCGGTAGGCCGAACGGACGTCGATGACCCCCATATGCCTGCTGTCAGCGGCACTGGTCCGGGCCGGGCCCGCCGAGCGATCCCGCGATCAGGTGCCCGCGCAGGCGCGGCGTCAGACGTGCGAACACCCACAGCATCGCCCGCAGCGACTCCGCCACGTCGTCGTCCGCGCCGAGGTAGGCACGCCGCGGACCTGCGGGAAGGGAGAAGAAGCGGTCGAAGAACTCGGGGACCTCGCCCGGCGGGAGCCGCAGGAGCACGTCGAGCCCGCGACGACGCATCGCGTGCACGATCCCCCCCGACCCGCCCCGGACCGCTCGCCGGGCCCACGCCGCTCCATCGGCCCCATCCAGTACTGATCCATGGTCCGATCGAGTGACACACGCATCAGCCAGACGAGTGGCTGCTCGCAGTGACCGCGCTACGGAGAATCCCGTCGCGGGGTGGACGAGGGGAGCGGCGGCCCCGAGCGCGACGACGCCGTCGGGCGGGCGGTGATCCGGGGTGTCGACCGGGAAGCGGACGCGCTCCACGCGGGCGGGGTCGTCGAGCGGGATCTCGTCGTCACGCAGCCCCGCCGCGAGCAGCCGCCGCCGCAGGCGCTCGGCGAGCTCGGGCATCGGCAGGCCTGGCCTGCGGGCCAGCGACGTCTCCTCCAGCAGGACGCGCCCGCCGCCGAGGGGCACCGCGTACAGGAACGTCGGCCAGCCCGGGACGCCGTGGCGCGGACGCCAGTCCATGAAGAGCAGCCGACCCCCGGTGACCCGCGCCGCCGTGGCCTCGTCCACGACGACGCCGACGGCCGTCTGCTCGGCACGCCGCCCCCGCGCGCGGCCGGTCGTGAGCGTCTGCACCGCGCCGGAGGCGTCGGCGACGAGGCCCGCGCGGCACTCGCTCCCGTCGGCGAGGACCGCGCGACCGGGTCCGGCGGCGACCACCCGGCCGCGCACGACCCGCACCCCGTCGTCGCGCAGGGCCCGCTGCAGGGCGCCGGTGTCGAGGATCGCGTACTCGTCGTCCAGGCGGTGCGTTCGCGTGGCGATCGCCCAGCCCACGTCCTTCGCGGCCACGACCCCGGGCGGCAGCGGATCCGGCCCGGAGAGCGGCAGCTCGTGGCACCAGGCCCCGTAGGTGTGACGCCAGGTCCGGTCCGGGTGGGGGTCGACGACGACGACGTCGAGCCCGCGCCGGGCGCACGCCCGCGCCGCGGACCAGCCGGCGGGGCCGCCGCCCGCGACCAGCAGGTCGGCCGGGCTCAGCTCTCCCCGGTGCCCATCTCGCGGTCCCACGCGCGCAGCTTCTCGCGGTCGCGCTTGGCCCGCTCGTTCCAGTCGCGCATCACCTGGGGGTAGCCGGTGACGGTCACGTCGTAGATCGGCACGACGCACTTGCGGGCGAGGCGCTGCGCGGCCCGCGGGGTCCCGACGCGGCGCCGGGTCCACTCGCCGTCGACGGCCACGGCGACGACGGTCGTGTCGGTCGCCGTCGTCTCCGGCTCGACGAAGAACTCCACCCCGCGGCGGCTCTTCGCGAACGAGCGCAGGTGCTCGAGATCGGCGGGCCCGCCCTCACGGTCGAGGACCTGACGACGCCCGTCGGCGCCCACGCCCGAGGACCCCGAGGCGCCGCTTCCGCGCAACCAGCTGAACAGGCCCATGCTCCCAGTGTCCCCGATCTCCGGCAGAAGGGTGTGAAGCGGCCGTGCCGCCCGGTCTCCGGGCCCCTGGCGGTCCCTGGTGACGCGCGTGACACGGGACCCCGGCCACTCCGGGCCCGCACGCCCGGAGAACGGGCCGACCTCTCACCTACACTGGTTGCAGGCGCACGCGGCACGGCGACCCGACGCCGAGTCCCCGGCCGTGCCGGTGGGACCGCCCTCGCGGCGGGAGGCGGGGTCGCACAGCGCCCGTCACGAGCGCCGCACCACGTCGCCCCGCGCGACGCGACCACGACCTGGGAAGGCCCCCTGTGATCACCGCGTCCGATCTCGAGCTGCGCGCCGGCTCCCGAGTCCTGCTCTCGGGGGTCACCCTCCGCGTGCAGCCCGGGGACTGCATCGGCCTGGTCGGGCGCAACGGCGCAGGCAAGACGACCTCGCTGCGGGCGATCGCGGGGGAGTCCGAGCCCTACGGCGGCGACATCCGCGCCACCGGGCCGATCGGCTACCTCCCACAGGACCCGCGCGAGGGTGACCTGTCGGTGCTGGCACGGGACCGGGTCCTCTCCGCGCGGGGGCTCGACCAGATCCTGCGCGACATGGAGAAGGTCCAGACGGCGATGGCCGAGCTCGCAGACGACGCCGAGCGCGACAAGGCCGTCGCCCGCTACGGCCGGCTCGAGACCCGGTTCGCCGATCTCGGCGGGTACGCGGCCGAGAGCGAGGCCGGGCGGATCTGCTCCAACCTCGGCCTGCCCGACCGGGTGCTCGCGCAGCCGCTCGAGACGCTCTCCGGCGGTCAGCGCCGCCGCGTCGAGCTCGCCCGCATCCTCTTCGCCGCCTCGGGCGACGGGGGCAACGCCGGCACGACGCTGCTGCTCGACGAGCCGACCAACCACCTCGACGCCGACTCGATCTCCTGGCTGCGCGGGTTCCTCAAGTCCCACGAGGGCGGCGTCGTCGTCATCAGCCACGACACCGACCTGCTGGCCGACGTGGTCAACAAGGTCTGGTTCCTCGACGCGACCCGCGGCGAGCTCGACGCCTACAACATGACGTGGAAGAACTACCTGCGGGCGCGGTCCGACGACGAGGCGCGGCGCAAGCGGGAGCGCGCGAACGCGGAGAAGAAGGCGTCGGCCCTGCAGACCCAGGCCGCGAAGATGGGCGCGAAGGCGACCAAGGCCGTCGCCGCCAAGCAGATGCAGCGTCGGGCGACCGCCCTGCTCGAGGGGCTCGACGACGAGCGCCAGGCCGACCGGGTCGCCGCGATCCGGTTCCCCACCCCGCAGTCGTGCGGGCGGACCCCGCTCACCGCGTCCGGGCTGTCGAAGAGCTACGGGTCGCTCGAGGTGTTCAGTGGGGTGGACCTCGCGGTCGACCGCGGCTCGCGCGTGGTGATCCTCGGCCTCAACGGCGCGGGCAAGACGACGCTGCTGCGCATCATGGCGGGCGTCGAGACCCCGGACACCGGCGGCGTCACGCCCGGCCACGGGCTGCGCACCGGCTACTTCGCCCAGGAGCACGACACCCTCGACATGGACCGGACGGTCTGGCAGAACGCCCGGTCGGCCGCGCCGGACACCCCGGAGCAGCAGCTGCGGACGCTCCTCGGCGCGTTCCAGTTCACGGGGGAGCAGCTCGAGCAGCCCGCGCTGACGCTCTCCGGCGGCGAGCGCACACGGTTGGCGCTCGCTGGCCTGGTCTCTTCGGCGGCGAACGTGCTGCTGCTCGACGAGCCGACCAACAACCTCGACCCGGCCTCGCGCGAGAAGGTGCTCGACGCGCTGCGCCAGTTCGAGGGCGCCGTGGTGCTCGTGACGCACGACCCGGGCGCCGTGGAGGCCCTCGAGCCGGAGCGCGTCATCCTATTGCCGGACGGCACCGAGGATCACTTCTCGGCCGACCACCTCGAGCTCGTCGAGCTCGCCTGAGCGCAGCGGTCCGAACCCGCCGCGCGGCGTAGGGCCTTCGTGAGCTGGAACGATCAGGCGCTGGGCCGCCCGGGCGGATCACGATCCGAACGGCGGAACCGCTCACCGATCATGTGGGATGTGCCGTGGCGCACACCGGCATTCACGATCATCATGGGTCCACCTGGCACCGTCCGGGGGAGGGGTGGACCGAAACCATGGCCGATCTGAAGAAGGGCGCCCGCATCACGGGCGACCAGCGCGACAAGCTCGCCACGGATCTCAAGAAGAAGTACGAGAAGGGGGCGAGCATCCGCTCGCTCGCCGAGTCGACGGGCCGGTCGTACGGATTCGTGCACCGGGTCCTGTCGGAGTCGGGTGTGACGCTGCGCGGACGCGGCGGAGCCACGCGCACCAAGAAGTCCTGACCTCCGCGCCGGCGTCCGGCTCGACCGGGACCGGGTGAGCGCGTCGTGGCGGACGCGGGTCGACGGCGTGCGTGATGCGCGCCGTCCGAGCCGGGGCCGACCACCTCGTGAGCGGCAACGCTCGTCGGTGTGTGCGGAGTTCTCCAGGTCCTGACCCCGGACGACGTCCGGTCCGGTCGGCAGCGCGGGTCGCCCTGCCACTGGGGCGCGCGTCGAGGTCGGTTCTGCGCATGTGAGCGTCGGGGCGACGGTCCGTGCGGCGGAGCTGCTTGATCGCCGGACCGACGCGTGACGCACATACTCCCGCGGGCTGCACTCCCGGTTCCCTGGGCCGACGCGCCACGCACACTCCCGGCCGCCAAGGGCCTCGGCCGGGCGTGCTGCGCACGTAGGCGTGGCGCGTGGGCAGCGAGATCGGTCCTGCGCACGCCCGCATTCGGCAGTGGACGCCCGTCCGGAGTGGGCTGCGCGGGGACGCCACAGGTCCGGGCGGTTCAGCCCTCCCTAGGCTCCGGCATGTGGCCCACCAACGCGTGCTCGTCCTGCCCGTCCTGCCCGCCCTGCCGCCGGCGCATCCCTCTCGCCGGCCCGGTGCCGTCGATTGCTCGGCCCCCATCGAGGGCAGTCCGCCGGTTTCATGATCAGCGGGCCTGCATGGTCGTCGCGCGGGTTCACCGACACCGATGCAGGCCCGTTGAACGCGCGCCAACGAACAGGGTCGTCGTGAGTGACGCCATGGCCGGGACCTGGGGCCACGAGAGGCTCCCCCCTCGTCATCCGCACAGCCCCCCGGCTCCGCCTGCAGCACCCCGCCGATGTCTGCTCTCACGCCGCCCGGGCTGTGTGCGCCGCGCGTCAGTCCCCACAACCACCACCGCGATCGGCCGGACTGTGTGCGCCGCGCGTCGGTCTCGACAACGGGACTCCCGGCCGGCCGGCCCTCACGCGCGTCCGGCGCGCCGACAGGTGCGCCCACCGCGAACACCGCCTCCGTCCGCGAGCGTGATCGCCGTCGTGCGCGGATACTCGACGCCCGGACCGGCGGACCACCACCCGCCGGACGCGACCCGCGCTCGCTCGTTCGCTTGACCTCAACAATTGTCGAGGTCGCACGCTCGGGGCCGAGGTCCGAGCGAACGGGGTGAGCGGCGTGGAGAACGCCTGGATGTTGATGATGTCGATGTCGCACGACCAGAAGCTGCCGCGTTCGGTGCCCAAGGGCACTCTCGGTCGCATCTGGCGATTCGCGTCGGCGCACCACCGCATGCTGTACGCGTTCCTCGCCCTGACCACGGTGTCGGCGGTCATCGCGGTGGGCGTCCCGGTGCTCGCGGGGCGGGTCGTCGACGCGATCGTGCACCGGAACGGCCTCGGCACCGTCGTCGTCATCGCCGTGGCCATCGCGGGGCTCGCCGTGATCGACTCGATCTCGGGGCTGATCGAGCGCTGGATGAGCTCGCGGATCGGGGAGGGCCTGATCTACGACCTCCGGCGCGCGGTCTTCTCGCACGTGCAGTCGATGCCGATCGCGTTCTTCACCCGCACGCGGACCGGCTCGCTCGTCAGCCGCCTGAACAACGACGTGATCGGCGCCCAGCGGGCGTTCACCTCGACGCTGTCCGGCCTGGTCACCAACGTCATCCAGCTGGTGCTGACGGTCGCGGTGATGATCACGCTGGCCTGGCAGGTGACGCTGCTGGCCCTGATCCTGCTCCCGATCTTCATCCTGCCCGCGCGACGGGTCGGGCGAACGATCGCCGGCCTGCAGCGCGAGTCGGCCAACCTCAACGCCGCCATGACCGGCCAGATGACCGAACGGTTCTCGGCCGGCGGCGCGACGCTGGTGAAACTGTTCGGGCGCCCCGAGGCCGAGATGACCGAGTTCGGCGACCGGGCCGACCGCGTGCGTGCGATCGGCGTGCGCACCGCGATGGCGAACCGGGTGTTCATGACCAGCCTCACGCTGGTCAGCCAGCTGGCGCAGGCGATGGTGTACGGGGTCGGCGGCTGGCTGGCGATCACCGGCCGGATCGACGCGGGCACCGTCGTGAGCCTCGCCCTGCTGCTCACCCGCCTCTACGGGCCGCTGACCCAGCTCGCGAACGCCCGTGTGGACGTGATGAGCGCGCTGGTCAGCTTCGAGCGGGTCTTCGAGGTCCTGGACCTGCCCCCGTCGATCGTCGAGCGCACCGACCCGACGCCGTTGCCCGCCGAGCGGGCCGTCGGGGTGCGCCTGCGCGGGGTGCGCTTCACCTACCCGAGCGCCAAGGACGTCTCGCTGGCGAGCCTGGAGGAGGTCGCCACCCTGGATCACGTCCAGAACTCCGAGGTCCTGCACGGGGTCGACCTCGAGGTGGCGCCCGGCCAGATGCTCGCGCTCGTCGGCCCCTCCGGAGCGGGCAAGTCCACGATCGCTTCGCTCGTCCCGCGGCTCTACGACGTGGACTCCGGGGCGATCGAGGTGGGCGGGGACGGGGCCTGGACCGACGTCCGCGACCTGTCCTTCGCCGACCTGCGTGGGGCCGTCGGGGTCGTCACCCAGGACGGCCACCTGTTCCACGACACCGTCGCGGGCAACCTGCGCTACGCGAGGCCGGAGGCCACCGACGCCGAGCTGGTCACCGCGCTGGAGCGCGCCCGCCTCGGTCCGCTGCTGAGCCAGCTCCCCGAGGGCCTCGACACCGTCATCGGCGAACGCGGCTACCGACTCTCCGGCGGCGAGCGCCAGCGCCTCACGATCGCGCGGCTGCTGCTGGCCGCCCCGCGGGTCGTGATTCTCGACGAGGCCACCGCGCACCTGGACTCGGAGTCGGAGGTGGCGGTGCAGGAGGCGCTCGCGGAGGCGCTGGTCGGACGCACGGCCATCGTGATCGCGCACCGGCTCTCGACGATCCGCAGCGCCGACACCATCGCCGTCGTCGAGGACGGCCGCGTCGTCGAGCAGGGGCCGCACGGGTCCCTGCTGGCGAGCGGGGGCCGCTACGCCGACCTGCACCACACCCAGTTCGCCCCGGCGGCGTGACCGAAGATGATCACCGTGGGTCACGCTGTCAGGGGTCGGTGATACACCGAACACCGATGCGTCGAACACCTGCGTGGCCCCATCGCGCCGTGTAGCGTCCTTCGCCGTGTCTCCCGGGGTCCCTGGGACGTGAGGGAAGCACGAGTGCTCCCTCCGTCCCCCGGGGCGTGGGAGCAGTGACACGTTCGGTCACCCGGGCCGCACGGATATCCCGGAGAGACGAGAGCGGACGACGAGGTCCGCCAGGGAGGAGCGGGGATGGCAGCACCCGTGATCGAGATGGATCCCGCTGCGCCGATCCCGGACCGGGCCGCCGCGGCAGCCTACGTCGCGTCGATCTGCTTCAAGCACGGCCCGCCGCGGCTGGTGGGCGCCGAGCTCGAATGGCTCGTCCGCTCCGCGACCAGCCCTGCTGAACGTCTGGATCCCACCGCACTCCTCCGTGCCCTCGGCCCTCACGCGCCGGGCACGCTGCTCGCCTCGGTCCCCGCCGACACCGCCGCGGGGCCGGTATCCCTCCCCTCCCACCCTCCGGAACCGCTCCCCGCCGGGAGCACGGTCACCGTCGAGCCGGGGGGTCAGGTCGAGATCGCCACCCCGCCCCTCGAGGGCCTCGCCCCGCTCGTCGGCGCGGTACGCACCGACACCGCCGCGATCCGCACGTTGCTCGCGGCCGAGGGTCTCGCGCTGATGGACCGCGCGTCCGACCCGTTGCGCCCGCCCCGCCGGATCCTGCGGGTGCCGCGCTACGCCGCGATGGAGGCGGCGTTCGACCGCGTCGGCCCGCACGGGCGCACCATGATGTGCTCCACCTCGGCGGTCCAGGTGTGCCTGGACGCCGGCGACGGGGCCGCGGTCACCGACCGGTGGCAGGCGCTGCACGAGTTCGGGCCGACGCTCGTCGCCGCCTTCGCCAACTCGCCTGCGGTGCACGGCAGGCGCACCGGATGGAAGTCCTCGCGGATGGCCAGCTGGCTGACGCTCGACCCCGAACGGACCCGCCCGCCCGCCGCGCTCGGCTCCGACCCGGCCGAGGAGTGGGCGACCCGGGCCCTGGACACCAGCCTGCTCTGCGTCCGCCGCGACGACACGTGGAGCGCCCCGCCCGCGGTCTCGTTCGGCGACTGGATCGACGGCCACGGCGGTCTCGACATCCGTCCGACGCGGGAGGACCTGGACTACCACCTGACCACGCTCTTCCCGCCGGTCCGCCCCCACGGGCACGTCGAGGTCCGCTACCTCGACCAGCAGCCCGGCGACGAGTGGGCGGTCCCGGTCGCGGTGGTCACGGCCCTGCTCTCCGATCATGCCACCCTCGACCGCGCCCGCGACGCCGTCGCCCCCGCGCACGACCGGTGGGCCGCCGCGGCGCGGCACGGGCTCGCCGACGGGGTGCTGCGCCGGGCGGCAGGCACCCTCGTCGAGCTCGCCCACCAGCGGCTGCTCACCACCGATCCCGACCTCGCCGCCCTCGTCGGGGACGTCGCCGAGCGCCGCGTCCTGCGTGGCCGCTGCCCCGCCGACGACTCCGTCGGCGAGCCCGGCGAGGGCGATCTGCGACCTGCCGACGAGAGCCCGTACCCGGACGACCCCGTCCTCGGAGGTGAACACGGATGACCAGCGATCTCTCCGCCGCCACGGACCGACCCGCGTCCGCGGCGCGCTACCCCGACGCCCTGCGACGGCGCCTGGCCCGTGAGCTCGCGGCTGCGCGGGCCCGGACGCAGGCCCTGACCGATGCCGTCGGGGAGGCCGAGCTGATGCGGCAGCACTCGCCGCTGATGTCGCCGCTGCACTGGGACGTCGCGCACATCGCGAACATGGAGGACTTCTGGTTGGTCCGCCGCGCGACCCCGGGCCAGGACGCGAGCCCGGGGGTGCGCGAGGACATCGACCACCTCTACGACGCGTTCACGAACCCGCGGTCCGGGCGCCCGGAGCTGCCGCTGCTCGATCCGGCCGAGGCGCGCGCCTACGGGGCCTCGGTCCGGGAGCGCGCCCTGGCGATCCTCGAGGAGGCGGGCGCCGACGGCCGCGCGCTGCTCGACGACGGGTTCGTGTTCGGCATGATCGCCCAGCACGAGCAGCAGCACGTCGAGACGATGCTCGCCACCCACCAGCTGCGGAAGGGTCCCCGGGCCCTGGACGCCGACCCGCCGCCGGCCTCGTCGCGGGCCCGCGAGCTCGTCGGCTCCGAGGTGTTCCACCCCGGCGGGACCTTCACGATGGGCACCGACGCCACCGGCCCCGACGTCTACGCGCTGGACAACGAGCGGCCGGCCCATCGGGTCGAGGTCGCCCCCTTCCACCTCGACGCCGCGCCGGTCACCAACGCCGAGTACGCCCGGTTCGTCGCCGACGACGGGTACGCGCGGCGCGAGCTGTGGTCCGAGGCCGGGTGGGAGCACATCACCAGCGAGGGCTGGTCCGCGCCGATGGCCTGGGAGAAGGTCGACGGAGTGTGGCACCGGACGTCGTTCGGGGTGCGCGAGCCGATCACCGACGTCGCCGACCAGCCCGTCGTGCACGTGTGCTTCCACGAGGCGCTCGCCTACGCGACGTGGGCGGGCAAGCGCCTGCCCACCGAGGTCGAGTGGGAGTACGCGGCCCGCTTCGACCCGGCAGCCGGAGGAGAGGGCGGAGCCACGACCCGCCGCTTCCCCTGGGGCGACGACGACCCGACCCCCGAGCGCGCGAACCTCGACGGCCGTCACCTGCAGCCCGCACCCGTCGGCGCCTACCCGGCCGGCGCGTCCCCGCTCGGGGTGCACCAACTGATCGGCGACGTCTGGGAGTGGTGCGACTCGGGCTTCGAGGGCTACCCGGGCTTCACGCCGTTCCCGTACAAGGAGTACTCCGAGGTGTTCTTCGGCGGCGACTTCCGCATGCTGCGGGGCTCGTCGTTCGGGGTCGGCACCGTCAACGCGCGCACCACGTTCCGGAACTGGGACCTGCCGATCCGTCGGCAGATCTTCTCCGGCTTCCGCTGTGCGCGCTCGGCCGAGCACGCCTGACCCGCCGATCATGTGCCGACACCTGGCCCACGTGGGCCCACGGCCGGTGACCCTGGCGTCCCGGGTGACCGAGCCACCGCACTCCCTGCTGGTGCAGGCCTACGCCCCGGCCGACATGCGCGGCGGCGGCACGGTCAACGCCGACGGCTTCGGTGTGGGCTGGCTCGATGGCGATACCGAGGACGCCGTCGGGCACTCGTACCGGCAACCGGTACCGATGTGGACCGACGCGTCGTTCCTCGACCTCGCGACGGCGGTGCGCAGCACGGCCTTCGTCGCGGCGGTCCGCTCGGCCACCGTCGGGATGCCGGTCTCGGTGGGCGCCTGCGCGCCGTTCCGGGACGGCACCCGGATCTTCAGCCACAACGGCGTCGTGCGGGGCTGGCCCGGGAGCCTCGCCGACCTCGCGGCGGAGCTCGACACCCAGACGCTCATGACGCTCGAGGCGCCGACCGACTCCGCGGTCCTGTGGGCGCTCGTGCGCCGCCACCTCGACGCGGGCAAGGACCCGGCGGACGCCGTCCTCGACGTCGTGACGCGCGCCCTCGCGGCAGCGCCCGGATCGCGCCTGAACCTCCTGCTGCTCACCGCGGACCAGCGCGGGGAGCCGACCCTGGTCGCGACCGCGATCGACCACGCCCTGTCCTACCGGGCCGGGGCCGACGGAGTCACCGTCGCCTCCGAGCCCCTCGACGACGACCCCGGTTGGACCTCCGTGCCGGATCTCGCCGCCGTCGTCGTGCGCGGTCGCGACGCCACCCCCGAGGTCACGTCGCTGACCTGATCTCCCCGCGGTCGCCGAGCCGCATGCCGACGACGTTCCCGACGACGTGAACCAGGCCCGTCCCCTGTCCGGGCGAGCCGAGACCGATCGGACGTGACACCCCGCTGTGAACACTCCTGGGACCCTGCCCACCCTCGACGTGCACCTGACCGAGGCCGACGCGGACGCCGCCCTGCGCGCCGACGCCCGGGTCGGCCTGACGTCGACCCCGAAGGTGCTGCGGCCACAGTGGCTTTACGACGCGCGCGGCTCCGAGCTGTTCGAGCAGATCACCGCGCTCCCCGAGTACTACCCGTTCACCGCCGAGCGCGAGGCCCTCGCCCGCGGGGCGGAGGACGTCGCCCGGCTCGCGGGCGCGGACACCCTCGTCGAGCTCGGGTCCGGGTCGTCCACCAAGACGACGCTGCTGCTCGACGCCCTCTCCCACGCCGGGAACCTGCGCCACTACGTCCCCGTGGACGTCTCGGCCTCGGCTCTCGAGGAGGCCGTGCCCGGGCTGGTCGCCGACTACCCGGACCTCGACGTGCACGGCGTCGTCGGCGACTTCATCGCCGATCTGCGCAGCGTGCCGAAGGTCGGCAGCCGGCTGGTGGTGCTGCTCGGCGGGACCATCGGCAACTTCGAGCCCGACCAGCGCCGGGAGTTCCTCGACGCCCTCTCCGACACCCTCGACCCCGGTGAGCACTTCCTCGTCGGCACCGACCTGATCAAGGACGAGGAGACGCTCGTCGCGGCGTACGACGACGCGGCCGGGGTCACCGCCGAGTTCGAGCTCAATGCCCTGACCGTGCTCAACCGTGTGCTCGGGGCGGACTTCGACGTCGACGGGTTCGCGTACGCGGCGGTGTGGGTGCCGCAGGCGAGCCGGATCGAGATGCGGGTGCGCGCGCGTCGCGCGATGACGGTGGCGGTCCCGGCGCTCGACCTCACCATCGAGTTCGCGGCGGGCGAGGAGATGCGCACCGAGATCTCGACCAAGTTCACGCGCGAGGGCGTGGCCGCGGAGCTCGACACCGCGGGGTTCGACGTGGCGCACTGGGTCACCGATCCGGCGGAGCGCTTCGGGCTGACGCTCGCGCGGCGACGCTGAGCGGGGAACCACCCAGGTGAGCACGCAGGACCGGGAGCGCTGGGACCGGCGGTTCGCGACCGTCGGTCCCGGGCTGCCCGGTCCGCCGTCCGTGCTCGTCGGGCGCGAGGAACTCCTGCGCCCGGCCGGGAAGGCGCTCGACGTCGCCTGCGGGCGCGGCACCGTGGCGGTGTGGCTGGCTGAGCGCGGGTTCTCGACGACCGCCCTCGACGTCTCACCCGAGGCGCTGCGGTTGACCGCGGAGCTCGCCGCGTCGCGGGGTGTGGAGGTCGAGGGGGTCCGCGCCGATCTCGACGACGGGCTGCCCGCCGCGCTCACCGGTCCCTTCGACGTGGTCGTGTGCCAACGCTTCCGCGACCCGTCGCTCTACCCCGTCCTGCGCGGCCTGCTCGCGCCGGGCGGGCTGCTCGTGGTCTCGGTGCTCTCGACGGTCGACGACTCGGGCGGCTCCTACCGCGCCGCGCCGGGGGAGTTGCGGGCCGCGCTCGGCCACCTCGAGGTGCTCGTCGACGAGGAGGGGAACGGCGAGGCGCACCTGGTCGCGCGCCGGCCCTGAGCCGGTGGACGTCGTGACCGGACAGACGAGATGACAGTCCGGGCGCTCACGTGTCACGTACGCCGTCCTCTCGACCGTGAACCTCTCCGAGGTCTGGCAGAAGCTCGACGACCGCGGCGCCGACGCCGACCGGGCCATCGCGCGGCTCCGCCTCCTCGGCGTGCGCACGGCACCCTTCTCGGACGAGGATGCCGCCCTCGCGGGACACCTGTGGCGGACCGGCCGTCGCGCCGGACTCTCCCTCGGCGCACGTCGAGCGCCTCGCGCCGGACACCGCCCCTTGACTTGTCTGCGCTCGTGTCAAACAATCCACGCATTCGTCAAATGCGTGGCCTGGGTCACGCTCGTGCTCAGCGAGGAGTGTGGTCATGGCCTACGTGATCGGCGTCGACGTGGGCGGGACGTTCACCGACGCGGTGCTCGACGACGACTCCGGGTCGGTCATCGCCGCGAAGGCCCCGTCGACCCCTCCGGACTACTCCCGCGGCGTCCTCGACGTCCTCGAGCTGCTCGCCGAGCAGCTCGGCCGCCCCGTCGAGGCGATGCTCGCGGAGACCCACCACGTCGCGCACGGCACGACGTCGAGCCTGAACGCGCTGGTCACGCGCCAGGTGCCCGACGTCGGGTTCCTCACCACCAAGGGCCACCGCGACTCGATCTTCATCATGAACGTCGAGGGCCGCTATCTCGGCCGGAGTCCCCACGAGCTCCAGCACGTCCTCGCGCAGGACAAGCAGCACGCCCTGCTCCCGAAGCGGCACGCCCTCGAGATCACCGAGCGGGTCGACCGCGACGGCGACGTGATCGTCGCGCTCGACGAGGACGAGGTCCGCCGCCAGGTCGAGACCCTGCGCGCGGAGGGCATCCGGGCGATCGCCGTGAGCCTGCTCTGGGCCTTCCGCAACCCGGTCCACGAGCAGCGGATCCGGGAGCTCGTCCGGGAGATCGACCCGGAGGTCTACGTCGCTCTCTCCAGCGAGGTCAGCCCCCGCATCCGGGAGTTCGCCCGCAACTCCACGACGATCATGAGCACCCAGGTCGGGCCGGGCCTGCGCGACTATCTCACGAATCTCGAGACCAGCCTGCGTGAGCGGGGCCTGAGCGGTCCGTTGCTCGTGATGCAGTCCAACGGGGGAGCGGTCGCCGCGGCCGAGGCCCCGTCGCAGGCGATCTCCACGGTCGGCTCGGTGCTGACCGGCGGCGTGGTCGGGTCGACCCAGCTGGGCAGGCGGCTCGGCCACCGCAACATCATCTCCACCGACGTCGGTGGCACCACCTTCCTGGTCGGGCTGATCGTCGACGGCGAGCCCGAGCGCGACACCACGACCGTCATCAACCACCACCCGATCAACGTCCCGACCCTGCGCGTCCACGCCATCGGCTCGGGCGGCGGTGCGATCGCGTGGGTCGACGCCGGCGGCAACCTGCGGATCGGCCCGCACAGCGCAGGCGCCGTCCCCGGGCCCGCCTGCTACGACCAGACCGGCGTCGAGCCGACCAACACCGACGCCAACCTCGTGCTCGGCATCCTCCCGACGACGGGCCTGCTCGGCGGGCGCAAGGCCCTCAGCCCGGAGAGGGCGCGGGACGCGATCCGGACGAGGATCGCCGAGCCGCTGAACCTGTCCGTCGAGGACGCCGCCGCCGCGATCCACGCCGCCCAGAACGCCCAGACCGGCGACCTGTTGCGGAAGACCGTCGTCGAGGCCGGGTACGACCCCCGCAATTTCGTGCTCTACGCGTTCGGCGGCTCCGGACCGGCCTTCTGCGCGAACTACGCGCGTCAGCTCGGGGTGGAGGAGGTCGTGGTCCCGCTCGGGCCGGTCGCCTCCGCGTTCTCCGCCTACGGCCTGGCCGCCTCCGACATCGCGCTGGCCCAGGAGCTCTCCGACCCGGCCCAGCTCCCGGTCGACCCGGCACGCGCGGAGAAGAACTTCGCCCAGCTCGAGGACCAGGTGCGCCAGGGCCTCGACCGGCAGGGCCTGAAGTTCGAGAACGTCGAGATCGTCCGCGAGATCGACATGCGCTACGCGATGCAGCTCGCCGAGGTCACCGTCGCCGTCGCGGACGGCCCGCTCGGCCAGGCGGCTCTCGACGGGGCGGCCCAGCGGTTCGAGACGAAGTACGCCGAGCTCTACGGGCAGGGGTCCGGCTTCCGGGAGGCCGGGATCCAGGCCATCACCTACCGCGTGCGGGGCCGCGGCATCCTCCCGTTCAGCCCCGAGCTGCCGCCGCTCGCCACGGCGGACGGACCCGCACCCTCGTCGGGAAGCCGGCCCGTCTACCTCGAGGTCGGCCAGGGGTTCGTCGATACCCCGATCTACGACTACGCGGCGCTGCGCGCCGGCCACGTCATCCCCGGACCTGCCGTCATCGAGGTCCCGACGACGACCGTGGTCGTCCCGGGCGGACGCACCGGCACCGTCGACGAGCTCGGCAACCTCCACATCACCACCACCCGTACGGGAGCCTGACCATGACGATGGCCGTCCCCGGCTCCGAGAGGTTCTCGAGCCGCCCGATCGACCCCGACACCCTCGCCGCCGGGCTGCCGGCGACGCTCCCGGTCCACACGGTCACCCAGGAGCAGATCGACGCCCTCGACCCGCTGACCTACGAGGTCGTCCGCCACCGCCTCTGGTCGGTCACCGACGAGATGGGCGAGGCGCTCAAGCGGATGTCGGGCTCGCCGATCGTCACCGACGCGAACGACTTCGACTTCGCCGTCAGCGACGAGCTGGGCCAGGAGGTGCAGGTCGGGCTCTACAACACGATGCTCGTCGGCGCCGTCGACCTCGCGATCTACTGGACCCTGCAGCACCGCGCGACGAACCCCGGCATCACCGAGGGCGACATGTTCCTCACCAACGACCCGTGGGTCGGCGGCGGGCTGCACCAGAACGACGCGATGGTCTACCAGCCCGTCTTCTGGGAGGGGAAGCTCTTCGGCTGGACCTCGGCGATCGCCCACCAGCCCGACCTGGGCGGCGTCGGGCTGGGCTCGTTCTCCCCGGCCGCCCAGGACGTGTTCTCCGAGTCGCTGCCCACCCCGCCGATCAAGGTGGTGCGGGACGGGCTGCTGCAGGACGACGTCGCCGACGTCTGGGTCCGCCGCTCCCGCGTGCCGATGATGATCGGCCTCGACCTCCGGGCGAAGGTCGGCGCGAACACCGTCGGGCGCGACCGCCTCCTCGCGGTGATCGAGCAGTACGGCGCGGACACGGTCAAGGCCGTCATGAAGCGGATGATGTCCGACGCCGAGTCGCGGCTACGGGGCAAGCTCCGCGGCCTGCCGGACGGCACCTGGCGGGCCACCGGCTACCAGGACCAGTCGCACACCGGTGACCGCGAGCTCCACAAGATCACGGTCGCGATGACGAAGACCGACGACCACATCAGCTTCGACTTCACCGGAACCGACCCGCAGTCCGGCGTCGTCAACTGCACCTACGCCGGGATGCGCGGCGGCGTCATGCTCGCGCTCCTGCCGATCCTCGCCGGCGACATCCCGTGGTCGGCGGGGGGCCTGATGCGCTGCTTCGACCTGATCGCCGAGGAAGGCACGATCAACAACGCCAGCTTCCCGGCCGCCGTGGGTCGCGGGCCGATCGGGCCGGCGTGGCTGACCGGCAACCTGGTGGCCGAGTGTCTGAGCCAGATGCTCGACCAGTCGCCGAATCTGGACGCGCACGTCCAGGCCACGTGCTGCGGCACCTGGGACACCGCGGTGATCGCCGGTCTCGACCAGCGCGGACCCGTCCCGACCCCGTTCCTCTCGATCATCATGGACCCGATGGCCGGCGGTTACGGTGCCCAGCCGCAGGCCGACGGCATGGACACCGGCGGGCTGTTCTGCATCCCGCTGGGCCGCGTCCCCGACGTCGAGATGACCGAGTTCCTCTACCCGGTCCTCGCGCTCTGGCGGCGCGAGGAGCCCGATTCGGGCGGTCCCGGACGACGGCGGGGCGGCCTCGGCGCGTCGATCGCGATCACCCCGCACGGCACGAGCTTCCCGATCGGCCTCGTCCTGGCCTCCAACGGCAAGGCGGTCAGCCAGAACAACGGCCTCGCGGGCGGCTACCCCGGCAACACCGGGGTCGAGTGGATCACCCGCGGCAGCGACGTCACGACGCTGCTCGGCGCGGGGACGATGCCCGCCGACCTCGACGACGTCGGCGGCACCGCGGAGCTGCAGCCCTGCTACGGCGAGACCTACGTGGCGCCCGGCGAGGTCTTCACGATGTTCTGGCAGGGCGGCGGAGGCTACGGCGACCCGCTGGTCCGCGACCCGGAGGACGTCGCCCGCGACGTGCGCGAGCAGAAGGTCACGACGACGACGGCCGCAACGGCCTACGGGGTCGTCCTCGACGCCACCGGCACGGTCGACGCGGCGGCGACCGAGGCCCGCCGTCGGGAACTGACCGACGCTCGACGCTCCCGGAGCGGCAGCCAGGACGGGCGGCCCACGGTCGACCTGACCGACAGCCGGCGGCTCGACGACAACCTCGTCGCGGTCCGTCCCGACGGCGTCGACCAGGTCGCGTGCCGGCACTGCGCGACGGTGCTGGGTTCTTCAGGAGCGGGGTCGGGCACGGTCGGCGAGCTCGACCTGGTCCGCTACGAGGGGCCGGTGTCCGACGCCGGCCCGCAGGTCGTCGACGGCGCGGGGGAGTACGTCGACCGCGAGGTGCACTTCCGCCAGTACTGCTGCCCGGGGTGCTTCACCGCGATCTCGACCGCCGTCGTGCCGGTCGACCACGTCGACGACGTCACCCGCACCAGCCGCGTGCTCGCGGACGCCTCGCGGTAGGGGAGCAGCCCTGATGGAGTTGAACCGAGTCGCCGTGCTCGGCGGGGGACCCGGAGGTCTCTACGCCGCGCGGCTGTGCAAGCTCGCCCGGCCGGAGTGCGAGGTCGTGGTCTACGAGCAGGGCGCGCCCGACGAGACCTTCGGGTTCGGCGTCGGGCTCGCCGCCCGGACGCAGCGCCGGCTCGCCGAGGCCGACCCGGCGTCGCTGGACGACATCCTGGCCGGTGCCTGGTCGCACGACATGCGGATGCGCGTCGGCGGCCGGGAGGCCGGGATGAGCGTGTCGAGCCTGGTCGCGGTGGGGCGGGCCGAGCTGCTCGCCGTGCTGGCGCGCCACGCCGAGGAGGCCGGGGTGAAGCTCGAGTTCGGGGTCCGGCGATCCGCGGACGAGCTCGATGCCGACCTGGTGATCGCGGCCGACGGGGTGGGGAGCGCGACCCGGTCGTCGGGTGACTTCGGCGCGGAGGTCGAGCCGGGGACCGGCTGGTACCTGTGGGCGGGCACGGACGTCGCACTCGACCATGCGTTGTTCGTGCCGGAGCGCACCGAGCACGGCGTGTTCGTCACGCACGCCTACCCGTACGCGGCGAACCGCAGCACCTTCCTCGTCGAGACCGATGAGGCGACCTGGCGGTCGGCCGGGTTCGAGACCACGACCGCCGCACTGGGGCCGGACGCCTCGGACGAGGTCGCGCTCGACTACCTCTCCCAGGTGTTCGCGGACCATCTCGGCGGACACCGGCTGATCGGGAACCGCACCCGCTGGCTGCAGTTCCGGACGGTGCGGTGCTCGCGCTGGCACGCCGGGCGCACGGTGCTGCTCGGCGACGCCGCGCACACCGCGCACTACTCCGTCGGCTCGGGGACGAAGCTCGCCATGGAGGACGCGATCGCCCTGGTCGCGGCCGTGGACGAGGCGGACGACCTCGAGACGGCCCTGACCGCCTACACCGAGGCGCGCCGCGCCGCGGTCGCCCGGATCCAGGACATCGCGGAGCGCTCCCGCCGGTGGTGGGACTCGTTCCCGGAGCGCCTGGACTCGCCGGTGGAGCAGCTGCTCGTCGCGTACATGAGCCGTGCGGGGAACGTGCCGCTGGACCGCTTCGCGAGCGGGTCCCCGGAGGTCGTGCGCTCGGCGCTGGAGCAATGGGCGGGGGAGGAGCCTCCGGAGCGTCAGAAAAGTCGCGTCGCAGACACCGGGCGTCCGGAAACCGGCGTTGATCACTCGCTGGCCGAGTGGGTGCTCACGCGGCCGCTGCGGCCATCGACACCGGGCCAGGAACCCGGGACGGCGGACGACCCCATCGGGACCCGGGGCTTCGACTCCCGGATGGTCCCCGACGATCCGGGCGCCCTGGACGCGACCGTGATCGACGTCGGGACGGACACCCGGCCGGCCGGCTTCGAATGGGTCGTCGAGAGCGCCCTGCGCGACGGCGAGTCGGCGGCAGGCTGCCTCTGGCTGACCGGCGGGGACGACCGGGCCAGCCTGCTGACCCGCCTCGAGGTCGCCGAGCGTCTCCGTCGACGGACGGACGCGCTCGTCGTCGTGGCCGGGCCCGAGGAGCTGCGGACCGACCTCGCCGACGGCCTCGTCGCCGACCGGGCGCACCTGGTGGCTCTCCGGGGCGAGCGGAGCGACGGGGGGACGATCCGGGGCGAGCGGAGCGACGGGGGGTCGATCCGGGGCGAGCGGAGCGACGGGGGGACGATCCGATGACCGCCACGCGGGTGCCGTGGTTCCCGGCCGCCGCCGTCACCTCCTACCGCGACGCGGGGCTCTGGGGCCGCAGGACGGTCGCCGACGAGTTCCACGCGGTCGCGGTCGCACACCCCGACAACGACGCCGTCGTCGCGGCCGAGGGACGCCTGACCTACGCCGAGCTCGACGCGCGTACCGACCGGGTCGCCGTCGGGCTGGCCGACCTCGGCCTCGAGCCCGGCGACCCGGTGATCATCCAGATCACCAACCGGCTCGACGCCGTCGTCGCCTGGTACGCGCTGCTCAAGGCGGGGCTGGTCCCGGTCGCCACCCTCGCGGCGCACCGCGGCCACGAGATCGCCCACATCAGCCGCGCGGTCGGCGCCCGGGCACACCTCGTCGAGGCGGGCACGCGAGGGATCGACCTGGTCGAGTTCGCCCACGAGCAGGCCCTCGACCACCCGACGATGCGCCACGTCCTCGTCCTCGGCGACGACCTCGGCGCTGGCATCGACGCCGGTGAGGCGAGACGGCGCGTCGACGAGATCCAGCGCGGCATCGACCCCGACGACGTCGCGGTCCTCCAGCTCTCCGGTGGCACGACGGGGGTGCCGAAACTGATCCCCCGCCTGCACGCCGAGTACTGGTATAACGCCCGTGCCTACGCCACCTTCCTCGGGTGGACGGCCGACGACCGCGTCGGGCACCTCATCCCGATCATCCACAACGCCGGCATCGTGTGCGGCGTCCACGCGCCGCACAGCGTCGGCGCGTGCCTCGTGCTCACCGACCACGACCTCGAGACGGCCATGCCGGTCCTCGTCGCCGAGCGGACGAGCGTCGTGCTGTTCGGTCACGCGCACTACCGCGCACCGGAGCACCCGCTCTACGGCGACCTCGCGGCGACCCTGCGGGTCGTCATCCTCTCCGGAGCGAAGGTCTCCGAGGAGCTCTTCGCCATGACCGCACGGGGCGGCGCGCAGGTCGGCCAGCTGTTCGGGATGGCCGAGGGCATGTTCCTGGTGACCCCGCTCGACGCGTCGCCGGAGCTGCGCCGCGTCACGGTCGGGGTGCCGATCTCGCCGCTCGACGACGTCCGGGTCCTCGAGCCGGGGAGCGAGGAGGAGGTTCCCGACGACGAGGTCGGCGAGCTGTGCTGCCGGGGCCCCTACACCCTGCGCCGCTACTTCGGGGAGGACCGGCCGCAGGCGTTCACCTCCGACGGCTTCTACCGCACCGGCGACCTCGCCCGGGTCCGCGTCATCGACGGGCACCGCGCGCTGTCGATCGAGGGCCGCATCAAGGACCTCGTCAACCGGGGTGGCGAGAAGATCAACGCCGAGGAGGTCGAGCTCCTGCTCCTCGGCCACCCGCACGTCGTCGAGGCCGCCCTCGTCGCGATGCCCGACCCGCGGCTGGGGGAGCGCGGCTGCGCGTACCTGGCCACCGACGGCACCGCCGTGACCCTCGAGGACCTGCGCGAGCACCTGAGCGCCCTCGACGTCGCGAAGTTCAAGTGGCCCGAGCGGGTCGAGGTCCTCCCGAGCCTGCCCCGGACCAAGGTCGGGAAGCTCGACAAGGTGGCCATGACCGCCGATATCACCGCCCGTCTGGAGGACCAGTGACCCACCACCGCATCGGGATGATCGTCCCGAGCTCCAACGTCACGGTCGAGACCGAGGTCCCGGCGCTGCTCGCCCGCCACGCCGACGCGACGTTCTCCTTCCACGGCAGCCGGATGCGGATGCACCGTGTGTCCCCCGAGGAGCTCGCCGCGATGAACGCCCAGCGCGGCCGCTGCGTGGACGAACTGGCCGACGCCGGCGTCGACGCCCTGCTCTACGCGTGCCTCGTGGCCGTCATGGCGGCCGGCCCCGGGGAGCACCGTCGGGTCGAGGACGCGGTCGCCGGGCAGCTGGCGGAGCGGGGACTCCCCGCGGGGCTCGTCTCGAGCGCCGGCGCCCTGGTGGACGCACTCGCGGCGGTCCCGGCCCGGCGCATCGCGCTCGTGACGCCGTACGTGCGCCCGCTGGCCGAGCAGGTCGTCGCCTACCTCGAGGCCGAGGGGTTCGAGGTCGTCGACTGGGTGGCGCTCGAGGTGGGAGACAATGCCGAGGTCGGCGCCATCCCGGGCGACCGCGTCCTCGACGCGGCGCGGGGGCTCGACCTCTCCGGGGCGGACGCCCTGGTGATCTCCGCCTGCGTCCAGATGCCGTCGTTGCCGCTGATCCCGCGGGCCGAGGCCGAGTTCGGCCTCCCAGTGCTCTCGGCCGCGACGGCCGGCGCATTCTGCCTGCTGCGCAGCCTCGGGCTGGCGCCGGAGCTCCCCGACGCCGGGTCCCTGCTGCGGGCGCGCTCCGGCACGCCGGTCCGCTGACCCGACGTCGGTATCGTCGCCCGCCATGAGCTCGCCGGAACCCGCTGTTCCCCACGGTCGCGCGTCGGCCCGCCGTGAGCTCGTCGAGGCCCAGATATACGAGCAGGCGACGCGGCTGTTCGCCGAGCGCGGCTTCGCCGGGACGAGCCTGCAGGACATCGCCGACGCCATGGGCATGACCCGCTCGGCGCTCTACTACTACGTGCGGAACAAGGACCAGCTGCTCGCCCAGCTGGTCACCGAGATCACCGAGGGCCCGGCGGAGGCGGCCGAGGAGATCGCCGGCCGCGATCTCGACGCCCCGGACAAGCTGCGGGCGCTGGTCACGCTCATCGCCGCCCGTCAGGCCCACCACTCGGCGCGCTTCCGGCTGGTGATCCGCTCGGAGTCCGAGCTGCCCCCGGAGCTGGCCACGGCGCACGAGATCGCGAAGCGCCGCGTCCTGGACGGGTTCGTCCGGGTGATCGACCAGGGGGTGCGCAGTGGGGAGTTCCGTCCCCGGCCGGTACGCACCACGGCGCTGGCGCTGATCGGCATGTGCAACTGGATCGCCTGGTGGTTCCACCCGGGCGGCGCCCAGTCGGCGGACGAGGTCGCGGGCCAGATGGCCGAGATGGCGGTGTCGCTCGTGGCACAGAGCCCCGACCGGACGCCGGACTCGCCGCGCTCCGACGACCCGGCCGCGGCCCTGCACCTGTTGCGCCAGGACCTGGATTACTTGGAGCACATCATCACGACCTCGTCGCCGCCGTCGAAAGATTGACGCTCCCGTCGAACGACCGTAGGCTCGGCGTCGTTGCCGAGGACGTTCGTGCGAGGACGCGGGAGGTCGAGGACATGACGGACGAGACGGGCCGGGACGCCACGGGGCTCGAGCACAAGGTCCGCGGGGTGGACCACACCGCGTTCCCGACCTTCGACCCGGCGGCGACGGTGCGGTTCTACCGCGACACGCTCGGCTTCCCGGTGGTGCACTCGATCTGCGCCGCGGGCTGGGGGCCGGAGAACCACCCGGACTTCATCCACTTCTTCTTCGACATCGGGAACGACGACCGGATCGCGTTCTTCTACTACTTCGGCCTCGAGCCGATCCACGGCCAGGAGCGCGGGGACGTCTACGCGGGCTTCGGTCCCGAGGTCCCGGAGTTCTTCGTCCGGTCGCGCCACCTGGCCATCCACGTCGACGACCAGGACGACCTGCTCGAGTACCGCCGCCGCCTGGACGACTCCTCCTGGCCCGTCGAGATGCAGATCCAGCACGAGACCATCGAGTCGATCTACACGCACGACCCGAACGGCTACATGGTCGAGTTCACCCGCGCGATGCGCCCGGTGACGCCACAGGAGGACCTCGACGCGAACCTGACGATCGACGCCCTGCTCGACGTCGTCGGAGGGCCCGAGCCCAGCTTCGGCAAGCTGCTGGCCCGCAAGGCCGAGCTGATCGTCGCGCGCGCCGCGGACTGGGAGGCCGGGGCGGGCGCACCGACGGGGACCGTCCTCGAGGAGGCACAGCGGTGACCGCGCTCTACGTCCTCGACGTCCCGGAGAACACCACGGTGGCGAAGGTCGCGGCCGAGGACCCCGAGGTCACCGTCGGGAAGATCGGGCCGTACTTCGAGATCACCGCCGAGGGCGCGATCGTCGTTGACCGCCGCGCGACCGGCTGCCGCCACGCGGTCTGGTACAGCTGCGTCGCGGGCGTCGCGGGCGGACGGATCGTCCAGCACGACAAGAACGCCCTGCGGGTGGACCCGTCATGAGTACACCGACCCGGGGACTGGGGGCGGGCCGCCACATCGAGGCGGGGGAGCGGCCCGCGGCCACCGTCACGAGCGTCCACGAGCTGACCACCGCGGACGGTGCGACGGTGCGGGGCGTGCTGGCCACCGTGCCGGGCGCGCGCACGGTGGTCGCCCTGATGCACCCGCGCCAAGACCTCACCCACCACCCGCTCGTGCCCGCGCTGCTCGCGACGGGCGTGGCGGTGTGGACACAGCACACCCGCTCGGTGAACAACGACCTGACGCTGGTGCACGAGCAGGCCCTGCTCGACGTCGCCGCCGGGATGATCTTCCTGCGCGAGCGGGGGTTCTCGTCGATCGTCCCGCTCGGGCACTCGGGGGGCGGCACGCTGTTCGCGTACTACCTCGAGCAGGCCGGGTTGGCCGGACCCGAACGGGTCGCCACCACACCCGGCGGACGCCCCACGAAGCTCGCCGAGACCGACATGCCCACCACCGACGGCGTCGTCTTCCTCGCGCCGCACCCGGGTCAGGGACGCCTGCTGCTCGGCTGCATCGACCCCTCGGTCTCGGACGAGCACGACCCCCTGGCCGCGGTGCCGGAGCTGGACGCGTTCGATCCGGCCAACGGCTTCGCCGAGCCGCCGCGGAGCTCCTCCTACTCCGCCGAGTTCCTGGAGCGCTACCGCGCGGCCCAGCGCGACCGGGTGGCGCGCATCGACGCCACCGCCCGGGCGTACCTGGCCCGCCGCGCCGAGGCCCGGGCCGCCCACCAGCGTTCCGGCGAGGCCGCCGACCGGCGTCGGGCGCTCGCCCCGCACCTGATCACCGTGTTCCGCACCGACGCCGACCCGCGGACGGTCGACCTCGCGCTCGACCCCAGCGAGCGGCCCTACGGATCCCTGTTCGGCGCCCGCCCAGACCTGATCAACTACGGCCAGGTCGGCTTCGGCAGGCTCACGACCCCGGAGGCGTGGCTGTCGACCTGGTCGGGGTTGAGCTCCTACGCGGACTTCGCGCGCTGCGCCACGGGCGTGCGGGTACCGACGCTGTTCGTCGAGCTGACGGGCGACCAGGCCGCGTTCCCGGCGGACTCGCGACGCATGGTCGGAGCCCTCGGCGCGGACGACCTCTCCCACGTGGCCGTGCGCGGGACCCACTTCGGCGGCGCGATCGCCCCGGACGAGCCGACCGGCAACCAGCTCGCCGCCGACCGGATCGAGTCCTGGCTCGCCGACCGCCACGAGCTGGCCCCGCCGATCTGAGCCGACCTCAGGGAGCCGCGCAGACCGCGTCCTGGCCGGGGGCGGACACGGTCTGGGCGGCGACCACCCGCCCGTCGACGGTGATCCGGCACGAGACGCGGGAGTTCGGCGGCACGCCGATGAGCGAGACCTGCAGCTTCGGCGCCGGCGGGAAGCCCACCGGCGTCGTGAGCTGGAACGGTACGCCGCTGAACGTGGTCTCCTGGGTGCTGCCGAGCTGACCCACCAGTACGTAGCGACCGAAGGCCGTACCGCCGCCGGAGCCCGTCGCCGAGAACTCCACGGTGTGCTGGGGGGCGGGCGGCGGCGTGTCGCTCGAGCACCCCGCGATCAGCAGGACCACCGCCGCACCGGCGAGCGCGCCAGCCGTCCGGACCCCTGGCCTGCGCCCCATGCGTCCCCCTGTTGCGACGGCCGGCGCACGTCGCCGGTGACGGCGGCGAGCGTAGGGCACCGGACCCGGTGACGACGCGGCGCCGTCCGTCGCCAAACGAGGACGTAAGGGGTTCCGAACAGCGGGAGAAGTGACATCATCATCAGCTGGCGGTGCCCGTTTTGAGGCATCCGGGTGACGATTTCGAGGAGGCGCACCGCGTGGGGCAGCTCTACATCGACGGAGCGTGGACGGACGCCGCGGACGGCGCCCGCCGCGAGGTCCGGTGTCCGGCGGACGGCCGGCTGGTGGCCGAGGTCAGCGAGGCCGGCGCGGCCGACACCGAGCGCGCGATCGGAGCGGCGCACCGCGCCTTCCATGACGGCCGCTGGTCGAGCGTCCCGGCTCCCGAGCGTGGGGCCCTCCTGCTCCGCGTCGCGGACCTGCTCCAGCGCGACCGCGACCGGCTCGCGCTCGCCGAGACCCTCGACACCGGCAAGCGGGTCTCCGAGTCCGAGATCGACATGGACGACATCGCGAACTGCTTCCGCTGGTTCGGACAGATCACGGCCACCGACGACGGGCGCCTGGTCGACACCGGCATCGCCGCCGCGCGCAGCAAGGTCGTCCACGACCCGGTCGGTGTCTGCTCGCTGATCACGCCGTGGAACTACCCGCTGCTGCAGACGGCGTGGAAGGTCGCGCCCGCGCTCGGCGCGGGCTGCACGTTCGTGCTCAAGCCCAGCGAGCTCACGCCGCACACGGCGATCATCCTCATGGAGCTGCTGGAGGAGGCCGGGGTACCGGCTGGCGTCGCGAACCTCGTCCTCGGGCCGGGCGCCACGGCCGGGGCGCCGATGTCGACGGATCCCCGCGTCGACATGGTGAGCTTCACCGGCGGCCTCGTCACCGGCAAGATCCTGATGGCCAACGCGGCCGCGACGGTGAAGAAGATCGCGCTCGAGCTGGGCGGGAAGAACCCGTTCGTGCTCTTCGCCGACGCCGACCACGAGACCGCGGTCGACAACGCGCTCACCGCGATCTTCCTGCACTCCGGGCAGGTGTGCTCGGCAGGCGCGCGGCTCGTCGTCGAGGAGTCGGCGCACGACCGCGTGGTCGACGACCTGGTCGAGCGCGCGCAACGGATCGTCATGGGCGGCCCCGACGACCCGACCACCGAGACCGGGCCGCTGATCTCGGCCGCGCACCGCGACAAGGTCGAGGACTACGTCGCCCGCGGGATCGCCGAGGGCGCGGTACTGCGCTGCGGCGGGGAGCGCCCGAAGGACCCCCGCCTGGCCGACGGCTTCTTCTACCCGCCGACGATCCTCGACGGCTGCACCCAGGACATGAACGTGGTGCACGAGGAGTCGTTCGGGCCGGTTCTCACCGTCGAGACCTTCACCGACCTCGACGACGCCGTCCGCATCGGCAACGACACCGAGTACGGCCTGGCCGGCGCGGTGTTCTCCGCCGACCACGGCACGTGCGAGGAGGTCGCCGCGCGCCTGCGCCACGGCACGATCTGGATCAACGACTTCGGCCCGTACGTGCCCGCCGCCGAGTGGGGCGGGTTCGGACACTCGGGCGTCGGGCGCGAGCTCGGCCGCGCAGGCCTGTCCGAGTACCAGGAGCCCAAGCACATCTGGACCAACACCCGGCCGGCTCCGACCGGGTGGTTCCCCTCTTCCAGCGGGGACACGCAGCGAAGCGGAGCTGGACCGATCGACACAGGGAGTGGTTCGTGAGCACCACCGATCGCTCGACCGAGAGCTCCGACAGCTCCGACATCGACGAGTTCGGCTACAAGCCGAGCCTCGTCCGGTCCCTCGGCAGCTTCCACACCTTCGCCGCCGGGATCAGCTACATCTCGATCCTCACCGGCACGTTCCAGCTGTTCTACTTCGGCCTGGGCAGCGGTGGCCCGGCGTACTGGTGGTCGTGGCCGATGGTGTTCCTCGGCCAGCTGATGGTGGCGCTGTGCTTCTGCGAACTGGCGGCGCGCTTCCCGGTCGCCGGGTCGATCTACAACTGGACCAAGCGCCTGACCAGCCCGCACGTCGCGTGGCTGGCCGGGTGGACGATGCTCACGGCCTCGATCGTCTCGATCGCGGCCGTCGCGCTGGCCCTGCAGGCGACGCTGCCGCAGCTGTGGTCGGGCTTCCAGTTCATCGCGACGAGCGGCCCCGACGACACCGGCGCCGAGGCGCTCAACGGCGTCATCCTGGCCGCGCTGCTGATCGTGTTCACCACCGCGATCAACGCCTTCGGCACGAAGCTCATGGCACAGATCAACGCGACCGGGGTCTTCATCGAGCTGATCGCCGCGGTCGTGCTGATCATCCTGCTCGCGGTGAACATCATCCGCGGCCCGCAGATCGTGCTGTCCACCGGCGGCATCGACACCAGCGGACGGCCGCTCGGCTACGCGGGCGCGTTCCTGGTGGCGATGTTCGCCTCGCTGTACGTGATGTACGGGTTCGACACCGCGTCATCGCTGGCCGAGGAGTCGCACGACCCGCGGCGCAACGCCCCCAAGGCGATCCTGCGCGCGCTGTTCTTCTCGTTCCTGCTCGGCGGACTGATCCTGCTGTTCGCGATCATGTCGGCGCCCGATCTCGCCGACCCGGCCTTCAGCTCCCTGGGCGGCCTGCAGGCGTTGATCCTCGCCGTGCTCGGGGGAACGATGGGGTCGGTGATCCTCGTGGCGGTGGTGATCGCCGTGGTGGTCTGCGCACTGGCGGTGCACGCGGCGGCGATCCGGCTGGCGTTCGCGATGAGCCGGGACAACAACCTGCCCGCCGGGCCCAAGCTCTGCACGATCAGCCCGCGTTTCGGGACGCCGATCGTCGCGTCGGTCGCGATCGGCGTCGTCGCGGTCGTGCTGCTGTTCGTGACGTTCAGCCCGCAGATCTACACGGTGGTCACCTCGATCGCGATCATCATGATCTACACCGCCTACCTGCTGGTGACGATCCCGCTGCTGATCAAGCGGATCCGGGGGCAGTGGGAGCCGCGCGAGGGCGCGTTCTCGCTCGGCCGCTGGGGCATCCCGGTGAACATCCTGGCGGTGCTCTGGGGCGGGTTCATGACGGTGAACCTGGCCTGGCCGCGCAACGAGGTCTACAACGCCACCGAGCCCTTCCACTGGTACCTCCAGTACGGCGGCATCCTGCTGCCGGGGGTGATCCTCGGCGGAGGGTTCGCGTACTACTGGCTCGTCCAGCGTCACAAGACGGGGGTCGTCGCCGCTCACGCGCGCGAGGAGACCGCCACCGACACCACCGCCCTCGGGGAGGCCTGACATGCCGCTCTCGTTCCCGGCAGAGTTCGACTACGTCATCGTCGGGGGAGGCACCGCAGGGTGCGCCGTCGCCGCCCGGCTCTCGGAGGACGCCGACGTGTCGGTGTGCCTCATCGAGGCGGGCCCCTCCGACGTCGGCGACGACGCGATCCTCGACCTCTCGCGCTGGATGGAACTGCTGGAGTCGGGCTACGACTGGGACTACCCGATCGAGCCCCAGGAGTCCGGCAACTCCTACATGCGCCACGCCCGGGCGAAGGTGCTCGGCGGGTGCTCCTCGCACAACTCGGCGATCGCGTTCTGGGCGCCGAAGGAGAACCTCGACGACTGGGCGGCCGGTGGTGCCGCGGGCTGGTCGGCGGCGGAGTGCTACCCGTTCTACCGCAAGCTCGAGACGGCGCTGGACACCACCGAGGAGGCGGAGGCGCCCGGTCGCGGCACCGACGGGCCGGTGACGATCCGGACCGTGGGCGACAAGGACCCGTGCGGTGAGGCACTCCTGACGGCGTGCGAGCAGGTCGGTCTCCCCGTCACCCCGTTCAACACCGGGCGCACCGTGCTCCGCGGCGCCAACTGGTTCCAGGTCAACGCGAAGCCCGACGGCAGCCGCTCCTCGGCCTCCTCGGCCTACATCCACCCGAACCTGTCACGCCCGAACCTCACCGTGCTGACCGGCTACCGGGCCGAGAAGCTGAACATCGACACCTCCGGGCCGCGGCCCCGCGCGACGGGGGCCCGGCTGCGCACGCCGGACACCCGCCACGCCGTCGACGTGTCCGCGCGCCGGGAGACGATCCTGTCCGCCGGCGCGATCGACGGACCCAAGCTGCTGATGCTCTCGGGCATCGGGCCGGCCGGGCACCTGCGCGAGGTGGGGATCGACGTCGTCGTGGACTCGCCCGGCGTCGGGGAGAACCTCCAGGACCACCCCGAGGGCCTGGTGCAGTGGGAGGCGCTGCAGCCGATGCCGACGGCGTCGACGCAGTGGTGGCAGATCGGCATCTTCGCCGGCGCCGAGGGGCGGACCACCCCCGACCTGATGTACCACTACGGCTCCGTGCCGTTCGACCTCAACCTGACCCGCTACGGCTACCCGACGTCGGAGAACACGTTCTGCCTCACGCCCAACGTCACCGGCGCGCAGTCGAAGGGCACGGTGCGGCTGGCGACGCGGGGCTACCAGGACAAACCGAAGGTCGACCCGCGCTACTTCACCCACGAGCACGACCGCGAGGTGATGATCCGCGGCATCCGGGTGGCGCGCGAGATCGCGGCATCGCCCGCCCTGAAGGAATGGGTGGGCAAGGAGCTCGCCCCGGGCGACGCGGCAGCGACCGACGAGGAGCTCTTCGAGTACATCCGCACCACCCACAACACCGTCTACCACCCGTCCTGCACCGTGAAGATGGGTGCCGACGACGACCGCATGGCGCCGGTCTCGCCGACGCTGCGACTGAAGGGAGTCGACGGGCTGCGGGTGGCCGACGGCTCCGTCATGCCCGACCTGATCACGGTGAACCCGTGCATCACCACGATGATGATCGGCGAGCGCTGCGCCGACTTCATCCGTCGCGGGGTCTGATACTCGACGGCTGACACCGCCCCGCGGTCCCGGCCGGAGACCCGGGTGCGCAGTGCCGATGATGGGCTGCCATCCCGGGTCGCGAAAGACCCGACCGCCACGCACCGCGCGCCACCCCGAACCATGACCATCGGTTGCGGTTTCCACCGCGACGAGGTCGGGCCGGGTCCACCCGCGCCACCACCCGACGTCGGGGGACCCGTCCCCGCCGTACGGGCGGACGGGGGACCCGTCCCCGCCGTACGGGCGGGCCGACCGGAATGGTGATCGGAATACCGCTCACGAGGGGCGTCGACGACCCCGGCTCCGCTTAGGGTCTCCATGGCGAGAGGGGGCCTGAGGTGGGCTCGGACGTGATCCACGGCGGAGCATCGATCGACGCGGTGGTCGACACCGATCGCTATCCCCTCGACGATCCGGCCGACCCGGTCCGGATCCGCACCATCGCCCGCGCCCGTGCCGAGCTCCGGGCCGAGGGCGCCACCGTGCTCCGCGACGTCGTGCGCCCCGAGCTGCGCGGCCGGCTGCGCGCCGAAGGCGACTCGGTCGCGCCCCGGGCCCACACCGCGGTGGCCCAGGTCAACGTCTACAACACCGACCCGGATCCCACCCTGCCGCCCGATCACCCGGCCCGGGTGGCCCTGACCCGGCGCAACGCGTTCGTCGCGCGCGACCGGATCCCGGCCGGGCATCTCATCCAGGGCCTCTACGACCACCCCGGGATCCGGGCGCTGGTGGCCGCCTGCTTCGAGCTGCCCGACGTCCACCCGCTCGCCGATCCCTACGCGGGGCTCACCCTCAACGTCGTCGCGCCCGGCGACCACCACCCGTGGCACTTCGACACCAACGAGATCGCGGTCAGCCTGCTGACCCGGGCGCCCGAGGCGGGCGGGTCGTTCGAGTACTGCCCCGGGATCCGGGCGCCGGGCGCGGAGAACCCCGCCGGGGTCCGCGCCGTGCTCGACGGCGCGCGGGGCCCGGTCCGGACCCTGGAGCTGCGTCCCGGCGACCTGCAGCTCTTCCGGGGGCGGTACGCGCTGCACCGGGTGACGCCGGTCGAAGGCCCGAGCGCGCGCCACACCGCGATCCTGGCGTACAGCGATCGGCCCGGGGTGGTGGGATCACCGGCCCGCACCCGCCAGCTCTTCGGCCGCGTCGACCCGGCCCATCTCGGCACGACGTCGGTGCGGTCCGACACGCTCCTCGACTGAGCGGCCCGGCCCTCCGACCACCACCCCCCGACCCGAGGACATCCATGAGCGACGCCCCCGCGACCCTGCGCACCTTCGCGGCCGAGGACGACCTGCCCCCCGTCCCCGTGCCCGCGCTGGCCGACAGCGCCGCCCAGTTCCTCGAGTGGTGCTCCCCGCTGCTCGACGGCGAGCAGCTCGCGCAGACGCGGACGGCGGTCGACGACCTGGTGCGCGGGCCCGGTCCGGCGCTGCAGGCCGCCCTGGAGGAGTACGCCGCCGCGTCGACCACGCACAGCTGGCTCGACGAGTTCTGGGAGTCCCGCTACCTGGGGCGCCGCGACCGCATCGCCCTGAACGCGAACTTCTTCTTCCTCTTCGCCCCGAGCCCCGACCCGGCCGAGCACGACCAGGCCCTCCGCGCGGCCGCACTGATCCTCGGCGCCCTGGACCACAAGCACCAGGTCGACACCGAGACCCTGCCGCC
>NZ_DASXJS010000095.1:0-57359 GCF_036497245.1 Actinomycetospora sp.
TGACGATCGCGGAGAGGCCGGTGCGGATGCCAGTGCCGGAGAGCAGGTCGTCGGGCAGCGAGTAGCCGAGGAAGCCCTCGATCATGCCGGTGAGCAGCAGGACGACGCCGAGCACCCAGTTGGTCTCGCGCGGGCGGCGGAACGCTCCGGTGAAGAACGTCCGCATCATGTGCGCGATCATCGCGGCGACGAACAGCAGCGCCGCCCAGTGGTGCAGCTGGCGGATGAACAGCCCGCCCCGCACGTCCATCGAGATGTCGACCGCGGACTCGTACGCCTTGGACATGATGACGCCGCGCAGGCCCGCGTACGAGCCCTCGTAGGTCGTCTCGGCCATCGACGGGTCGAAGAAGATGGCCAGCCAGGTGCCCGTGAGCAGCAGCACGATGAAGCTGTAGAGCGCGATCTCGCCCAGCATGAACGACCAGTGCGTGGGGAAGACCTTGTTGATCTGGCGCCGGACGGGCCCCGCGGGGTGGACGCGGCTGTCGACCTCGTCCGCAGCCGTCCCGAGGAGCTTCATCGCTGCGCTCCCGCTGCGCTTCGGCGTGGTGATGGCACTCATGGTCTGCGCTCCCAGAAGCCGGGCCCCACCGGCTCGATGAAGTCACTGCGGGCGTACAGGTACCCCTGATCGTCCACGGCGATGGGCAATTGCGCCAACGGGCGGGCCGCCGGTCCGAAGACCGGGCGGGCGTACTCGTTGGCCTGGAACTGCGACTGGTGGCACGGGCACAGGATGCGCATCGTCTGGTCCTCGTAGAGGGACGTCGGGCACCCCATGTGACTGCAGATCTTCGAGTACGCGAAGAGCGAGCCGTAGTTGAAGTCCTCCTGGCCTGCCCGCTTGATCACCGACACGTTCGAGCGCAGCCGGATGAGCATGACGGGGGAGTCGGCGGATCGGACCGTCTCGGCGAGCTTCTCCGGGTTGTTCCGGTCCGACTCCTTGAACGGGAAGACCGTCTCCATCGAGCCCGGCTCGAGGTCGCCCGCCCGCACCAGGACGACGTCCTCGGCGTCTCCGTTGAACTTGCGGACGTAGACCCGCTCCCCGTTCTCCGAGCGCCACTCCGTGACGAGGAGGGGCGACTCGTCGCCCTCCTTCCACGGGTTCTTCACCAGTCCGCCGAACGCCGCGACCGCGACGCCCGCCCCGAGGATGCCCCCGGCGGCGCCGATCGAGCGGACGATCAGCTTGCGGCGGCCGAGGCCGCTCTGCTGCCCGGCTTGGACCAGGCGGGCGGTGGCGGTGCGACGCTCGAGCTCCTGCGACCGGCCGTCGTGGCGCTGCTGGATCGTCAGGTCCTCGGGCAGCAGCTTCTTCGAGTAGGCGATGACGCCCATGCCGGTGGCGAGGACCGCGACGCCCAGTGTGACGCCGATGATCGGGGTGTAGAGGGCGTACGCGACCGCGCCGGCGTCCGTCGGGGACACGTACTCGTGGGGCCACGCGATGAAGGCGACGATGAACGCCAGGCCCATGACGGCGGCGATGATGAACCAGCCGGCCACCTGCCGCTCCGCCCGCTTCTCGGCCCGGGTGCCGGGCACGGGGAAGCGGGGACGGTCCGAGACGACCTCGATGTCGTCGATGCGGTTGCCGAGACGCACCAGGTCGTCGGTGCTCATCTCGGCGAGTTCGGCATCGCTGGGGATGCGCAGCTCGTCGGAGGCGTGACTGCTGCCGGACTCGGTGCCGGAGCCGTGGTCTCCGGACCGGCCGGACGGGGTTTCGGGTGGTGCACTCACTGGCGGGATCCGATCCAGAGGGAGATTCCGATCAGGGCGGCGAGGCCGACGAAGAAGGCGACGAGGCCCTCGGGCACCGGGCCGAAGCCACCGAGGCCGTTGCCGCCGGGGTTCGAGCCGGTGTTGTCCGAGCTCACCGACTTGACGTAGCCGATGATGTCCCGCTTCTCCTCGGGGGACAGCTGCGAGTCCGCGAAGGTCGGCATGTTGCCGGGGCCGGCGAGCATGGCCGCGTAGATCTGGTGCGGGCTCGCCGGGTCGAGCACCGGCGCGAACTTGCCGGAGGACAGCGCCCCGCCGCGGCCGGTGAAGTTGTGGCACTGCGCGCAGTTGAGGCGGAACAGCTCGCCGCCACGCCCCAGGTCGGATCCGACGACCGCGTCCTCCGGGCCGGCCGGGACGCTCGGACCGCCGCCGTTGGCCTCGATGTAGGCGCCGAGGGCGTCGGTCTGGGCCGCGTCGAACGCGGGCTTCTTCCGGTCGGCCTGCGCGCCCTGGACCTTCAGCGGCATGCGGCCGGTGGACACCTGGAAGTACACGGACGCCTGTCCGACGCCGATGAGGCTCGGGCCGCGCCCCTGGACGCCCTGCAGGTTCGAGCCGTGGCACGTGATGCAGGAGTTGTCGAAGAGCGACTGCCCCTCGCGGACGAGGGCCGCGTCCTGGCCGGCGGCGGTCTGCGGGGCGGGCTGCACCGCCGCGTAGATACCGCCGACGGCGAGCAGCGCCACGCCGAGGGCGAGGAACCCCGCGACGCGACGGCGCGTCCTGGTGCCCGCTCGCGCCCACGGCCTCCTGCGCGAGGGTGGCGTCCGGTCGCTCATCTCCTGCCCAACCCCTGACTCTCGTGGTGGAAAAGTCACCGCGGCGGTGCCGGTTCCTGCCGTTATCGGATGAAGTAGATGACCGCGAACAGGCCGATCCAGACCACGTCCACGAAGTGCCAGTAGTACGAGACGACGATCGCCGCGGTCGCCTGTGCCGGGGTGAACCGGCTCAGGAACGTGCGGCTGATCAACAGGATGAACGCGACCAGGCCGCCCGTGACGTGCAGCGCGTGGAACCCGGTCGTGATGTAGAAGACCGAGCCGTAGGCGCCCGAGGCCATCGTCGTGCCGTGCTCGGTGACGAGGGTGTGGTACTCGTTCACCTGGCCCAGCACGAAGATCAGGCCCATCACGAAGGTCACCGCGTACCAGCGGCGCAGGCCGAACACGTCGCCGCGCTCGGCCGCGAACACGCCGTACTGACACGTGAACGACGACGCCACCAGGATGATCGTGTTCACGAGCGCGTACGGGACGTTGAGCTCGGTCGGCGGCGGCGGCCACTCGCCCACGTTCTGGGCTCGCGCCACGAAGTACATGGCGAAGAGACCGGCGAAGAACATCAGCTCACTGGAGAGCCAGATGATCGTCCCGACACTGACCACATTGGGCCGGTTGAGGGAGTGGATCCGCGCGCTGAAGGAGGGCGCCGGCGCACTCGGGGCGGTCGTCACGGGCGACATCATGTCACCTCGTCCCGACATCAGCCGGTCGGGGCGACGGGTGGTGATCAGCCCGCCGACCTGCACCGCCGCTCACCTGCGGATACTCCTACTGGGCGTCGTACGTCGTGTCGTAGTCGAGACCCGGATCGCGGGTCGGGCCCCGCCGCGCGTGGTCTCCGGAGCGACGTGGGCCACCCCGCGGCGCGCCTCCCGACTAGGCTGCGGCGCACCGTTCGTACGCGCCTGGGAGGGCCCGCGAGATGACCGCCGACAGTGGTGCCGGACAGCCGCTCGACGTCGTGGTGATGAGCCACCGTCCCGAGGTCCGCGAGGCCGTGATGTCCGCGGTCGGGAGGCGCCCGGCCCGCGACGTACCGCGGTTGACCTTCACCGAGGCCGACGGCATCGCCGGGGTGCTCGGCGCGGCCGACGGCGGCAGGCTCGACCTCGCCGTGCTCGACGCGGAGGCGCAGCCGACCGGCGGGATGGGCGTGTGCCGCCAGCTCAAGAACGAGCGGACCGACCCCGCGCCGGTGATCGTCGTGGTCCGGCGTGAGGACGACCGCTGGCTCGCGACGTGGTCCCAGGCCGACGCGGTGCTCGTGCAGCCGCTCGACCCCGTGACCGCCGCCCGCACGGTCGCCGACGTCCTGCGCGCCGGGCAGCCGGTGCCGGCCCCCCAGGGGTGACCGAGCCGGTGGTCGGGCTCCGCTCCGGCGCCGGGCCCGCCGCGGCGACGGCCGGGGCGTCCGCAGCCGGGGTGACTCCTCAGCCCGTCGCGGTGACGCCGACCTGGCCGTCCCTGCTCGGCAGGCTCCTGCGCGGCGAGGACCTCGCCGGGCCCGAGGCGGCCTGGGCGATGGACCGGATGATGTCCGGGGAGGCGTCGCCCGCCCAGGTGGCCGCCTTCGCCGTGGCACTGCGCGGCAAGGGGGAGACCGCCGAGGAGATCGGCGGCCTCGCCGAGGTCATGCGCGCGCACGCGCGGGAGGTGACGGTCGACGGCGTCGTCGTCGACATCGTGGGCACCGGCGGCGACCAGGCGCACACCGTCAACATCTCCACGATGGCCGCGGTGATCATGGCGGCCGCGGGCGCGCGGGTGGTCAAGCACGGCGGGCGGGCCGCGTCGTCCGCGTGCGGCTCGGTGGACCTGCTCGAGGAGCTCGGGGTCCCCGTCGACCTCGGCCCGGAGGCGGTCGCGGCGAGCGTGGACCAGGTCGGCATCGGGTTCTGCTTCGCCCAGACCTTCCACCCGGCGATGCGCCACGTCGGTGGGGTGCGCCGCGAGATCGGCGTGCCGACCGCGTTCAACCTGCTCGGCCCGCTGACCAATCCGGCGCGCCCCGCGGCGGCGCTCATCGGCTGCGCCGACGCACGGTTCGCGCCGGTCCTCGCCGCGGTGCTGGCGGACCGGGGCGACACCGCCCTGGTGGTGCGCGGCGACGACGGGCTCGACGAGATCACGACGACGACCACCACCACCGTGTGGCGGGCCCGCCCCTCGGGCGTCACCGTCGAGACCCTCGACCCGACGCGGATCGGGGTGCCCGTCTCGGCCCCCGGCGAGCTGCGCGGTGGGGACGCGGGCGTCAACGCCCGCGTCGCGCGCTCGGTGTTCGCCGGCGACCCCGGGCCGGTGCGCGAGGCCGTCCTCCTCAACGCCGGGGCAGCGCTGGCCGCCCACGAGGAGGCCGAGACCGGGCGGACCGACGAGCTGCACGACGCCGTGGCCCGCGGGCGCGATCGGGCGGCGGCCGCGGTGGACGCCGGGGCGGCGGAGTCGCTGCTGGAGCGCTGGATCGAGGTCGCGACCCGCCTGCGGGGGTGAGCCCGTGGGTGGCGTGAGTGGCCCGGTCCGGCCGCTCGCGACGAGGGGCACAGTGCGCAGCTCGCGGGGCGTGTTGAGCTGCCTGGTGTGCTGTTGATCAGCGGGGCCGGGTGGGGCCAGGCGGGAGGCCCGGGCCTCAGTCGAGCCCGACCGCGAACGCCGCGTCCGTGTCGCCCGCGGAGTACGAGCGGAACGCGATGTGGGTGGACGTCGACTGCACCCCGGGCACCCGGCTCAGGCTGCCCGCGATGACGTCGGCGAGCTGCTCGTGCTCGCGGACGCGGACCATCGCGACGAGGTCGACGTCCCCGGCGCAGGAGTAGACCTCCGCGACCCCCTCGAGGTCGGCGATGGCCTGCGCGGTCTCGGGGATCCGGTCGGCGTTCGCGTGGATCATGACGATGGCCGTGATCACGGGGGCTCCCTGGGTCGGCGCCGCGGTCGGCGGTCGGCGGGGGTGGAGCCGGCGGGCATCCTGCGCGGGGCGCCGGGTCCGGCGGGAAGCCTAGGCCCCGCCGCGTCGTCCGGCCCGGAAGCCCGGCCCCGCTGCCTGGTCCGACTCCGGCCCCGACGTCGGCCCGGGTGCCGGACGCCCGGCCTCCCGGGCCTGCGACACCCACCCCGACCACGCGCCCGCACCGTGGGCCGCGACCGCCCACGGCGTGGTGGTGCGGACCATGCGGGTGCCGGGTCGCTCCAGCCAGCGGATGATCACGGCGACCTCCTCCGGCGGTGCCCCGCGCAGCGGCCCCGTCCCCGGCCGCACCGTCTCCGCCGAGACCACCAGCGAGTCCACCACCGGCATCGGCGGCACCCCGCGCCGCGCGGTCCCGGCCGCGGCGAGGCGCCCGTGGCGCACGACGGCGAGGTCCCAGCCCCCCGCGCCGTCCGGGCGCGCGGCGATCAGTTCCTCGGCGCGGGCGAGGCCCGAGAGGCGCTGGACCCGAGCCAGGGCGCCCGCGAGCTCGGCGAGCCGGTCGCGGTGGGCGGCGGCGTCGTCGAACCGCTCGCCCACCGCCAGGGCCGTGACCTTGTCGCGCAGGCGGACCAGGCCGTCGTCGGACCCGCCGTGGACCAGGGCGAGGGCTCCGGCGACGGCGGGGGAGTAGTCCTCGGCGGTCTGCAGCCCCGCGCAGGGCGCCCCGCAGCGGCCCATCCCGTGCAGCGCGCAGGGGCTGCCGTGGCCGCCCCGCGCCGGGATCCGCTGGGTGCAGGGTCGTAGCCGGGAGGCGTCCGCGAGCGCCTCCACGGCCCGAACCGCGTCCCGGCGCCGCCCGAACGGGCCCACGGCGTCGTCGCGAGGTGTGCGCACCACCGACCACCGCGGGAACGGCTCGTCGGTGAGCGCCACCCACCAGCCGCGGTGCGGGTAGCGGGAGCGCCGGTTGTAGCGCGGCGCGTGCCCGGCGAGCAGGCGCAGCTCCCGGACCTCCGCCTCGAGGCCGTGGGCGCACTCCACCCAGTCCACCCGCTCGGCGAGCCCCACCATCTCCTTGACGCGCGCCCGTTTCTCCGAGCCGGTGAAGTACGACCCCACCCGGCGGCGCAGGTCGGTCGACGTGCCGACGTAGAGCACCTCGTCGGCGGGCCCGCGGAAGAGGTAGACGCCCGGGGTGTGCGGCACCGCTTCCGCGAGGTGGCGCTTGCCGCGCTGGGCCGGCGTGGTCTCGACCTGCAGCGCCAGGAGGTCTTCGAGGGTGGCGACCCCGTGCCCGCCGACCCGCTCCAGGAGCGCGTGCAGCACGTCGACGGTGGCCTGCGCGTCGTCGAGCGCCCGGTGGATCGGCCGCGTCCCCGCCCGGAAGAGAGCCGCGAGGGCGGAGAGCCGGCACGACGGCGCCTCGTCGCGCGTGAGGACCTTGCGCGCCAGCCGGGCGGTGCAGACCACCGGCGGGCGCGGCCAGAGCTCCCCGTGCCTGCGGCACGCGGCGCGCAGGTGCCCGACGTCGAAGGGCGCGTTGTGCGCCACCACCACCGCGCCCGCGCAGAACTCGAGGAACCCCGGCAGCACCGCGTCCAGGCGCGGCGCATCGCTCACCATCGCCGTGGTGATGCCGGTCAGCGCCACGATCTGCGGCGGCACGGCCATCCCCGGGTCGACCAGCGTGGCGTACTCGCCCACGACCACCCCGCCCCGGACCTTCACCGCGCCGATCTCGGTGATGGCGTCGGGGCGCGGCGCGGCCAGCGGGTCGGTCCCCTCGGGGTCCGGTCCGGCGGGCGGCCCCCCGGTGGTCTCGAGGTCGAGCACGACGAACGTCGCCGTGTGCAGCGGCGTGCCCAGCTCCTCGAAGGTGAGCTGCGGGTCGGGCCCCGTCACCGGGCGTGGTGCGTTCATCGCGGCGGACGCTAGGACGAGCCCCCGACAGTCACCCCCGCGAGTACGCCCCGGCCGCCGCTAACCTGGGCTAATGGTCGACGGGGAGGTGTCGGGGGCGGACGGGGACGACTCCGCCGACCCCTCACCGGCCGTCGCGCCCGCGGTCCGGGCGGCGCTTCTGGACGCCGCGCCCGAGACCGTCCGCGGCCGCGTCGCGGACCTGGTTTCCCAGGCGGTCGGCCAGATGCCCGCGTCCGAGCTGCCGGCCCCGGTGCGCCCCGTCGCCCGCTTCGCCCCCGCCAAGCGGGCGAAGGTCGGGGCCGGGCCGATGCTCGCCGCCCTGGGCAGCGCCGAGGGGTTCGCCGACGAGGTCGTGTCGTGGTGGCGCGAGCACCGCCCCGACGAGTGGGCGCCGCCGATCGCGGAGCCGGTCCACGCCGCGGCGGTCGCGGTCCTGACCGGCGACGAGGACGCCGCCCGCGGGCTGCTGCGTGACGCGGGAGAACGGGCCGACGTCGGGCGGCTGCGGGCGGAGCGCGACGCCGCGGTGGCCCGGGCGGACAAGCTCGCCGCGGACCTCGAGCGGGTCACCGCCGAGCGCGACGAGGCGCGGGCCGCCTCCCGGGTGGCGACCCCCGACCTGTCCGACGAGGTCGCGAAGCTGCGGTCCCGGCTGCGTGAGCAGGGCGTCCGGGTCCGTCGGGCGGAGGACACCGCGGCCGAGGCCGCCGCCCGCCTGGAGGACGACCGGGGCGACCTGCAGCGCGAGGTCGAGGATCTGCGCCGCGAGCGCACCCGCGGCCACGAGGCGGTGGCCGCCGCGGAGGCGCGGGCGCGGCGGGCGACGGCCGAGCTGGAGTCGGCCCGCCGGGCGGCCAACGAGGCCCGCCGCGCCGACGACGCCCGGCTCGCGCTGCTCGTCGACACGGTCGCGGGCGCCGCGTCCGGCCTGCGCCACGAGCTGGGCCTGCGCGCCGACGACCGGCACGTGGGGCCCCGGCCCGCCGAGCTCGTCGGGTCGATCGCCCGCGCCCCGATGGCCCGCGTCACCGACCCCGCCACCCTCGACCGCGTGCTCGCGCTGCCCGAGGTGCACCTGCTGGTCGACGGCTACAACGTGACCAAGACCGGCTGGCCGAGCCTCTCGCTCGCCGCGCAGCGCGACCGGCTGGTGGCCTCGGTCGCGCCGCTCGCGGCCCGCACCCACGCCGAGACCACGCTGGTGTTCGACGGTGCGGGCATCACCGGGGTGCCCACCGCCTCGGTGCGGGGGGTGCGGGTGCTCTTCTCCGACCCCGGGGTGATCGCCGACGACCTCATCCGCCTGCTGGTCGACGCCGAGCCCGAGGGACGGCCCCTCGTCGTGGTCACCTCCGACCGTGCGGTGGTCGACTCGGTGCGCCGCCGCGGTGCGCACCCGGTGCCCTCGAGCGTCCTGCTCGACCGGCTCGCCCGGATCTGAGACCTGGGTCACATCGACTGCTTCCGACGGCCGAGGCTGTCGGACCCCCCTCCTACCGTCCGCCACGACTCCCCCGGAGAACCCGGGGCCGGACCGGCGGAGGCCGCGATGATCATCGACTGCGACACGTGCGTGGTGCGCCACCAGGCCTGCGACGACTGCGTCGTCGGGGTCCTGCTCGGCGTCCCGGAGGTCCCTGAGCGGGCCGTGGACGAGGGTGTGGGGGACGGGGCCGGGGCGCCGCGCGAGCCCGCCGCCCCCGGGGCGCCGCTGCCGGTGGAGTTCGGGGCCGTGGAGCGCAGAGCGCTCGAGGTCCTCGCCGACCACGGGCTCATCCCGCACCTGCGACTCGTGACGGCGGGCCCGGAGACGGCCGCACCGTCGACGACGGGCGTCGAGCGGGTGCCCGCTCCGCGCGGGCCCGGGCGGCGCCGCGACGTCGGCTGACGGGCGCCGGGGAGCGGCCGTCCGGCGCACACCGGGGCCGGGGCGGGCACCACGCGGACGGGCGCGCGGGGTGGTCCGTTACCGTCCTGTCACCTCTCGCGGACGCGCTCCCCGAACCGACCGTCGAGCAGGCGGTCACTGTTCGAGAAAAGGACTCCCCGCCCGTGATGCCCGGACCGTCTCCCCGTCGTGCGCGGCTGATGACCGCGTCCGCGGTCCTCGTGCTGCTCGCCCTGCTCGGTCTGGTGGCCCCGGCCACCGCGGCGGCCGACCCGATCGTCCCGCCCGGCGCCAGCGACGTCGTCCGCCGCCTCGCCGACGCCAACGCCCGCGCCGAGGCCGCGAACGAACAGGCCATGGGCGCCCGCGAGCAGCTGCCGGTCAAGCGGGCCGAGGCCGGCCGCACGACGAAGGCCGCCGCCGCGGCGCGCACCGCCGTCGACGCGGCCCACGCCCGGCTGGACAAGGCCTACGTGGCCGTCGACCAGTTCACGCGCAGCTCCTACCAGGGCGGGGACCTGAACCAGCTGGGCGCGCTGCTGTCCAGCCCCTCCCCGCAGTCCTACCTGGACAAGGTCAGCCTGCTCGACACCGTCTCGGAGTCCAACCGGGCGGCCCTGCAGAGCTATCTCGACGCCTCGTCGGCCGCGGATTCCGCTCAGCGCGACGCCGACGCCCGGGCGCTCGACGCCCGCCGGGCCGCCGACGACGCCCAGCAGGCCGTCACCGACGCCGCTCGCACGAAGTCCGACGCCGACCGCGACGTCGCGGCCGCGAACGCCGTCCTGTCGCGCCTCTCGTCGTCCGACCGGTCGCAGCTGCGCAGCGGCGGCACCACGAAGTTCCCGACGAACATCGCGGGCGACTCGCTCGGCATCGCCGCCCTGCGGGCCGCGCTGAGCCGGCAGGGCCTGCCCTACGTGTGGGGCGCGACCGGGCCCGGCACGTTCGACTGCTCGGGGCTCGTGCAGTGGGCCTTCCGGCAGATCGGGATCGGGATGCCCCGGGTCGCCGCCGCCCAGCAGCAGGTCGGCCAGTCCGTCACCCCGGACCAGGCCCAGCCCGGCGACCTCGTGTTCTTCGGTGATCCCGCCTACCACGTGGGCTTCTACGTCGGCGGCGGCCAGTTCCTGGAGGCGCCGCAGTCCGGGGACGTCGTCAAGGTCGCGCCCCTGCGGGGCAACGTCTCGTCGATCCGGCGCATCGCGCCGCCGCCGGCATAGGGGCCGCGCCGCCGGTGTCCGTGCCCGACGCCGCGAGGACGCTCCTCGTCACCAACGACTTCCCGCCGCGGCCCGGCGGCATCCAGTCGTATCTGCACGAGCTCGCGGTGCGCCTGCCTCCGGGCGCGCTCACCGTGCTCGCCTCGACCTGGCCCGACGCCCATGACACCGACGGCCGGTGTGCCCGCTTCGACGCCGAGCAGCCGTTCGCCGTGCACCGGCTCCCGACGACGATGATGCTGCCCACCCCCGCCGCGGTCCGCCGCGCGACCGAGATCGCCCGGTCGGAGGGCTGTGACACGGTGTGGTTCGGCGCGGCGGCGCCGCTGGGGCTGATGGCGCCGACCCTGCGCCGCCGGGCGGGGGTGTCCCGCCTCCTGGCCAGCACCCACGGCCACGAGGTCGGCTGGTCGATGCTGCCCGGGTCGCGGCAGGCGCTCGGGCGCATCGGGCGGGACGTCGACGTCGTCACCACGGTCAGCCGGTACACCCGCGGGCGCATCGCCGCCGCGCTCGGCCCGGACGCGGCGCTCGAACCGCTGCCCCCGGGTATCGACACCCGCCGCTTCGCGCCCGACCCGGGCGCGCGGGCGACGATCCGCGCTCGCCACGGGCTCGGGGACCGCCCGGTGGTCGGGTGCGTGTCCCGGCTGGTCCGGCGCAAGGGGCAGGACGTGCTGATCCGCGCGCTGCCCGCCCTCCGGAGGCGGGTGCCCGGGGCGGCGCTGCTCATCGCGGGCGACGGGCCCGACCGTGACCGGCTCCACCGCCTCGCCCGCGAGCACGACGTCGTCGAGCACGTGGTGTTCACCGGACCGGTCGCGCACGAGGAGATCCCCGCCCACCACGCGGCCCTCGACGTGTTCGCCCTGCCGTGCCGCACCCTCGGGCGCGGCCTCGACGTCGAGGGGCTGGGGATCGTGCTGCTCGAGGCGTCCGCGAGCGGGGTGCCCGTCGTCGCCGGCCGCTCGGGCGGCGCCCCGGAGACGGTCCTCGGCGGCCCGCCCGGCACCCGCACCGGCCGGCTCACCGACGGCCGTGACCCGGCGGACGTCGCCGAGGTCGTGGGGGACCTGCTCGCCGACCCGGACGCCGCCGCGACCGCGGGCGCGGCGGGCCGACGATGGATGCAGGCCGCGTGGACGTGGTCCTCGCGCGCCCGCCGACTCGGCGCGCTCGCCCGTCCGGAGTAGCGCCCCCGCGTTCGGACGATCACCCCTTCCGAACGAACGACTCGTTCGTGCACATAGAAGCCACGAACGAGTCGTTCGTTCCGAAGGGGGGAGGGCTCAGCGCTGGGCGTACACCTGCTCGATGTCGGCCGCGCGCTCCTCGGCGATGACGTTGCGCTTGAGCTTCATCGTGGGCGTGAGCTCGCCCGAGTCCTCGGTGAAGTCCGAGGTCAGGATGCGGAACTGGCGCACCGACTCGGCCTTCGACACCGCGGCGTTCCCGTCGTCGACCGCGGCCTGGATCTCGGCGCGCAGGTCGGCGTCCTCCGCGAGGTCGTCGGCGGTCGTCCCGGACTTGCCGTGCTCGGCGGCCCAGTCCGGCAGCGCCTCGGCGTCGAGGGTGACCAGCGCCGCGACGTAGGGACGGTTGTCCCCGACGACGAGCGCCTGGCTGACCAGCCGGTGGGCGCGGATGCGGTCCTCGATCACCGCGGGGGCGACGTTCTTGCCGCCCGCGGTGACGATCAGCTCCTTCTTGCGCCCGGTGATGGACAGGAAGCCGTCGTCGAGGGCGCCGATGTCACCGGTGTGGTACCAGCCATCGACGATCGTCTCCTCGGTCGCCTCCCGGTTGCGCCAGTAGCCCGGGAAGACCACGTCGCCCTTGGCGAGCACCTCGCCGTCGTCGGCGATCGCGACCGTGATGCCCGGCAGCGGGCGCCCGACGGTGCCGACGCGCAGCCCGTGCTCCCCGTTGGCGGTGATGGCCGCCGAGGTCTCAGTCAGGCCGTAGCCCTCGTAGATCGGCACCCCGACGCCGCGGAAGAAGTGCCCGATGCGCGCGCCGAGGGCGGAGCCGCCGGACACCGCACCGCGGCACTGCCCGCCGAGGGCCTCGCGCAGCTTGCCGTACACCAGCGCGTCGAACACCGCGTGCTTGGCGCGCAGCAGCAGGCCGGGGCCCGAGCCGTCGAGCGCGGTGCTGTACTCGACCGCCGTCGCCTCGGCCATGTCGAAGATCCGGCCCTTGCCGCCCTGGTAGGCCTTCTGCTTGGCGGAGTTGTAGACCTTCTCGAACACCCGAGGCACCGAGAGGATGAAGTCGGGCTTGAAACGGGGGAGTTCGGCCGAGAGCTTCGACGTGTCGGCGAAGTGCCCGACGACGTAGCGGTGCTCCTGGGCGGCGATCTGCACGACGCGGGCGAAGATGTGCGCGAGCGGCAGGAACAGCAGCGTCGAGTTCCCCGCCTGCATCAGCGAGCCGAAGACCTCGCCCGCGGCGCGCACCTCGAACAGCAGGTTGCGGTGGGTGATCTCGCAGCCCTTGGGGCGGCCGGTGGTGCCGGACGTGTAGATGAGCGTGGCCAGGTCGTCGGCGCGGACCCCGGTGCGGCGGGCCTCGACGTCGGCGTCGGACACGGCGGCGCCCGCGGACTTCAGGGCCTCCACGGCCGGTGTGGCGCCGTCGATCTGCCACACATGGGCGAGGTCGGGCAGCGAGCCGATCACCTGGTCCAGGGTGGCGCGGTGCTCGTCGGTCTCGAGGACCACTCCGCGGGCCCCGGAGTTCGACAGGCACCACTCGTACTGCGTGGCCGAGGACGTCTCGTAGATCGGCAGGCCGGCACAGCCCGCGGTCCAGAGCGCGTAGTCCAGCACCGTCCACTCGTAGCGGGTCCGCGCGACGATCCCGACCCGGTCACCGGGCTGCAGGCCGGCGGCGACGAAGCCCTTGGCGACGGCGACGACGTCGTCGCGGAACTCGCGGAAGGTCACCGGCGTCCACTCGCCCCCGACGGAGCGGCGGTAGGCGACGTCGTCCGGGTGCTCGTCGGCGTTGGCCCACACCGCATCGGTGAGCCGGTCGTCGTCCGCCACTTTCGCCGCGGCCGGCACGCTGTACTCCTGCACCCCGCACACACCCTCTCGAGACGACCGAGGTCCTCGACGACCCCCGGTCAGCGCAGCCTAGGGCGAGGGCGACGGTCCGTCACTACCCCCTGGTAACCGAACGAAACGCCTGAACAGGACGAATCGTTCAGGACTCCCGGTGCGGAGCAGGTGATCGTCGGGCAGGCTGGGTCCGTGGCCGCCCTGGACGTGATCGACGAGACGTTCGTGCTCGCCGCACGGGCGGAGGTGGCCGCCGCGTTCGCGGACCCCGACGAGTGGCCGCGGCTGTGGCCGGACCTCGATCTCACGGTCTTCGACGACCGCGGCCCGGCCGGTATCCGCTGGTCGGTCACCGGGGGCTGGGTCGGCAGCGCGGAGGTGTGGTGCGAACCGATCGCGCTGGGTCCCGGACCGGAGGCGGGCGGGGAGGAAGGCACCCTCCTGCACTGGTTCCTGCGCGTCGACCCCGCGCCCGGACCCGATGGCGCGCCCGCCCGGCGCCTGCTGCGCGGACGGTCGGGCGCCACGCGCGAGGGCCTGCGTCGGCAGCGCGCGGCGAAGCAGATCGCCTTCGGCCTCAAGGCACGGCTGGAGCGGGGACGCCGGCCCGGCGAGCCCGCGATCCCGGCGACCGCCTGATCCACGACGGGACGAGTGCCAGACCGTGTTGGTTCATGTCGTCTCCGACATCCACGGCAACGCCGCCGACCTCGCCCGGGCCGCCGACGGGGCCGAGGCCCTGGTCGTGCTGGGCGACCTCCTGGACTTCGTCGACTACGACGACCCGGCGCAGGGCATCCTCGCGGAGATCCTCGGGCCGCAGGCCACGGTCGAGTTCGCGCGGCTGCGCTCCGAGGGCGGCCCCGGGGCGCTGCGCGAGTACACCCGGCGGCTCTGGGCGGACCTCGACGATCCCGCGGCGCTGGTCGACGCGGCCGTGCGGCGCCGCTACGAGCAGATGTTCGCCGTCCTCGGGGCCATCGACGTCCCGGTGTGGCTGATCCCCGGCAACGTCGACGTCCCCGCGCTGTGGCCCGAGTTCCTCGCCGCGTACCCGCACCTGCGCAGCGTCGACGGCGAGGTCGTCGAGATCGGGGAGCACCGGGTCGGGTTCGTCGGCGGGGTGCCGCTGCCGCCCGGGATGGAGCCGCGCGCCGGGGTGTTCCGCGCCTACATGCGCGAGGCGGGGGAGTACGCCGCGGCGGTGGAGGCGCTCGGTCCCGTCGACGTGCTCTGCAGCCACGCGCCGCCTGCGGTCGCGGAACTGGCCTACGACGTCGTCGCGCGCACCCACGAGCTGACCTCGCCCACGCTGGTCGAGCACATCCGGGAGTACCGCCCACGCCTGGCGCTCTACGGCCACGTGCACGCCCCGCTCACCGGTCGTGCCCGGATCGGGCCCACGGAGTGCGTCAACGTCGGGCACTTCCGCCGCCGGGGGACGCCCGCGGCCGTGCGCTGGTGAGCTGGACGACAGCCGCAGCCTTGGCGTGTTCCACATCGTGAGATGCGTCGCCCCCGGGTGGGGTGGCCTGGATGACGGCGGGGACGAACGCGTGAGGCGACGGCGGTAGCCTCCGCGCCATGGCGGACGAGTCCACGCAGTCCATCACCGTCGCGGCAGCTCCGGCGGCCGTGCTCGACGTGATCGCCGACTTCCCCGCCTATCCGGAGTGGGCGGACTCGATCACCTCGGCCAAGGTCCTCACGCACGACGAGGAGGGCCGACCCGAACAGGTCCGCTTCACCCTGGACGCGGGTCCTCTCAAGGACACGTATGTCCTCGCCTACGACTGGGTCGACGACGGCGTCACCTGGGACCTCGTGTCCGGTCAGATGCAGCGCGGACAGCGCGGCCGCTACCGGCTCGAGGGCTCCGAGAAGGAGACCACCGTGACCTACACCCTGGCCGTCGACCTGGCGGTCCCGATGCCCGGGCTGATCAAGCGCCGGGCCGAGAAGAAGATCATGGACACGGCGCTGACCGGCCTCAAGCGGCGCGTGGAGAACTGATGCGGGTCCTGCTCTTCACGGGCAAGGGCGGAGTGGGCAAGACGACGACCGCCGCCGCGACCGCGGTGGCCCTCGCGCGCTCGGGGCGCAAGGTCCTCGTGCTCTCGACCGACCCGGCGCACTCCCTGGGCGACGCCTTCGGCACGGACCTGGGCAGTGAGCCGACCGAGGTCGCGGGGAACCTGCCCGGCCTGTTCGCGGCGCACGTCGACACCCGGGCCCTCGTCGACGAGGCCTGGGAGCCGCTGCGCGCGCAGTTGCGGACGCTGCTGGCCGGGGCCGGGGTCGAGGAGCTGGTCGCGGACGAGATGACCGTGCTCCCCGGGGTCGAGGAGCTGCTGGCCCTCGAGCAGGTCCGGCGGGCCACCGAGGACGGTCCGTGGGAGGTCGTCGTCGTCGACTGCGGGCCGACCGCCGAGACGTTGCGCCTGCTCAGCCTGCCCGAGGCCTTCGGCGGATATCTGGAGCGGCTCTTCCCGGCGCACCGCCGCGCCGTGCGCGGGGTGCTGGCCGGGCTCGCGGGCAGCGGCGCCCAGGTCGCGAAGTGGGACGCCGCCGCCGGGGCCCTCTCCCGGCTCGCCGAACAGCTCTCCGGCCTGCGGGAACTGCTCGCCGACCGGGAGACCACGACGATCCGGCTCGTCCTCACCCCGGAGCGCGTGGTCGCCGCGGAGACCCGGCGCACGCTGACCGCCCTGGCCCTGCACGACCTGCACATCGACGGCGTCGTCGCGAACCGCCTCGTCCCGCACCCCGGCTCCGGGCGCGGTGCCGCCGCGGCCTGGATGCGGGAGCGCCGCCAGGAGCAGGACGAGGTGCTCGCGGAGCTCAACGAGCTCACGGCGGGGGTCGGGGTGCCGGTGCGCTCGGTCGGCTACCGGGCGGGGGAACCGGTCGGGACCGACGACCTCGCCGGTCTCGCCGAGGACCTCTACGGCGACGACGACCCGCTCGAGGGCGGCGGCGGCCGCCCCCTGCTCGACGTGCGGCGCACCGCGGGAGAGGGCACGTCCGCGGACAGCGAGTACGTCCTGGACCTGCAGGTCCCGGGCATCGGCGACGGTGACGTCGACCTCGCCCGGATCGGCGACGAGCTCGCGGTGACCGTCGCGGGCAGGCGTCGGACGGTGGCGCTGCCGCCGGTCCTGCGCCGCTGCGACGTCGTGACCGCCGACCTCGACGACGACGTGCTCTCCATCGCCTTCCGTCCCGACCCGGCCGTCTGGATGCGGTGACGTGACGGGACCGGGGGGAACCGAGGCCGACCGGGCGGCCCGCGAGCGGCTGGCGCGGGAGGCACGCGAGGCGGCGACGGCGCTGCTGGACTGGGTGGGGACCCGCGTCGACGGCGCCGCGGCGGCGGACACCTCCGGACGGCCCCGGCAGAGTCCCGGGCCGTGCACGTGGTGCCCGGTGTGCGCGCTGGTCGCGGCCCTGCGCGGGGAGCAGCCGGAGCTCACGGCCACCCTCGCCGAGCAGGCGTCCGGGCTGCTCGTCGTCCTGCGCCTGATGGTCCAGGCGCACGCGACGGGCGCGCACGAGCACGCCACTCACGAGCACGGCGCCCACGAGCACGGCACCCACGAGCACACGACGCCGGAGCCCTCCGGTCCGGCCCGGCCGATGGCCGGCGCCGCGCCCACCCCCGCGCCCACCGCCGCGGCGGAGGAACCCCAGGTGCCCTGGGACGTCGCCCCGCACGCACTGTTCGACCCCGGTCCCCGGGCCGCCGCCGCCGGACCCCGGCCCGACGAGGCCCCGCGCCCGGCCCCGGAGCGGCCGACCGGGAAGCGCGGGCCCCGGCCGAGCCCCCGCAGGCAGACCGCCGGTGCGGACTCCCCGACGGAGCCCGACGACGTCGCCGCGTCCGTCCCCGCTGCCGCCGCCGAGCCCCGGCCGTTCCCCCAGCCGCAACCGCAGACGTCTTCCGTCGCGGCGGCGCCGACCGCAGCCGCGACCGCGGCCCCGACGGCCGACCGCTCCGGCCGCGGCGTGCAGCGCATCCCGGTCCGCCGGCGGACGCGACCGTGCTGACCGTCGGCGTCGACGTCGGCGGGACCTCCGCGAAGGCAGGCCTCGTGGACTCCGGGGGCACCCTGGTCGCCACCCGCGTCGCGCCCACCCCGCGCACCGCCCACGAGCTCGACGACACCGTGGCGGGCCTGGTCGACCACCTCGCCGGGCACGCGCGCGCGGACGGTACCGACGTGGCCGCCGTCGGCCTGGCCGTGGCGGGGTTCGTCGACCCGGAACGGCGCTCGGTGTCCTTCGGCGCCCACCTGCCGTGGCGCGACGAACCCGTCGTCGCCCGCATGTCCGAGCGGCTCGGGCTGCCGGTGACCCTCGAGCACGACGCCAACGCCGCGGGGCTCGCGGAGCACCGGGTCGGGGCCGCCGCGGGTGCCCACGTCGCGGTGCTCGTCGCGCTCGGCACCGGGATCGGTGCGGCGCTGCTCGTCGACGGCACCGTCTTCCGCGGGGCGCACGGGGTCGCGCCCGAGCTCGGCCACCTCGTCGTGGTCCCGGACGGGCGACCGTGCCCGTGCGGGAAGCGGGGCTGCCTCGAGCGCTACTGCAGCGGCACGGCCCTGGGGACCGGCGCGGACGAGCTCGTCACGGCCAGCGAGGACTTCTCGACGCTGCGCGCCAGCTGGGAGCGCGGGCTCCCACTCACCGGGCGCGAGGTCGCCGACGCGGCCGCGGCCGGGGACGGGCTCGCGCGCCGCGTGATCGCCGACTTCGCGAGCTGGCTCGGCCGGGGTCTCGCGCTGGTCGCCGACGTCTTCGACCCCGACGTCGTGGTGGTCGGCGGCGAGGTGTCCGCGTCGGCCGCGCTGTTCCTCGAGGACGCGGTCCGCACCTACGGCGAGCAGGTCACCGGCGCGGGGCACCGTCGTCTGGCGGAGGTCCGCCCGGCCGTGCTGGGCGGGGACGCGGGCATGATCGGCGCGGCACTGGACGCCCGCGAGCGGTGCGCCGCGGAGCGCGCCTAGAGCGTGCCTGCCTCGTCGGGTCCGGCGTCGTGCTCGTCGTCCGACGGGCGCCGCATCCCGACGACGAGCCATCCCAGCCCGGCCGCCATCGCCAGCAGCCCCGGGACGATGCCGAGCCCGGCGAGTCCGCCCCCGACCAGGGCGGGCAGCGCGAGCAGCACGACCCCGGCCACCAGCAGCAGCAGACCCAGCAGGCTCGAGAGCCCGATCCGTGGGAGCGGCGGCGGCTCCGGCGGCACGAAGTGGTCGTCCGAGGCGTCGCGCCGCGTGGTCGGCGGCTGCTGGGCCCCCGACGGTCCGGAACCGGTCTTGCGTTGCGGGGTCGGCGGTGCGCCGGGGGACTGCGGTCCCGGGGCCGTCGGCCCGGTGAACAGGTCGTCGTCGCGGCGTTCCGGGTGCGCCTGCGGCTGGCCCTGCGGCGGCGTCGTCAGGCCCACCCCGGAGGACGGGCCGTCCTCGCTCGGGTCCTGCGGCCACCGCGGGGCGTCGGCGCCCGCCCATTCGGCCACGATCGCCGCGAACGCCGCGTCGACGTCGTCGGGCATCTCGAAGCGGCGGGCGTCGGCCGACCCCGACGACAGGCCGGCGTCGTCGGAGCGGCGGGGAGTCTCCGGCCGGGGGGTCTCCTCGGGATCGGGCGAGCTCATGCGGGGTTCCCTGCCGTCGAGCCGGTGATCGGGGTGGAGGTGGAGGTGGAGCCGGCGGTGCGGGCCGCGTCGACGCGGCGCACGAAGGCGGTGCTGCCCGCGAAGATCGTCGGGGCGCCGTGGTCGAGCGTCGCGACGTGGTAGCTGTCGGGCAGGACCACCTCGGAGACGTCGGTCGAGGAGATGCCGTCGAGCACCAGGCGCGCGTTCACCGGCTCCACGACGTGATCGGCCGCGGACCGGTAGAGCAGCGTCGGCTGGTCCACCCGGCCCAGGTCGCCCCGCACCAGGTCCCACAGCTCGCGCAGCGACACGAACGCCTTGAGCGGCACGCGGTCGTAGGCGAGCTCGGTCACCCCGGGCTTGGCGATGTCGTTCGCCACGGCACTCGCCCACGGCCACACCCGGGCGAGGTAGGGAGCGACGGCGGCGTCGCGCCGCAGCGTCGTCACCGAGGGGTTGACCAGGCAGATGCCGGCGATCGCGTCGCCGTACTCCTCGGCGAGACGCAGCGTCAGCGTGCCGCCCATCGACAGCCCGAAGACGAACACCGACCGGCAGCGGCCCGCCAGCTCGTCGACCGCGCGGGCCAGCTCGCCGTACCAGTCCGGCCAGCGGGTGGCCTGCATGTCGCGCCAGGCGGTGCCGTGCCCGGGCAGGCGCGGGCCGCGCACGGCGAAGCCCTCGGCCGCGAGGTGCTCGCCCCAGGGACGCATGCTCTGCGGGGTGCCGGTGAAGCCGTGTGAGAGCACGATCCCGATGCCGGGTTCGCCCACGGGATCGGCGGAGAAGGGCTCCGCCCCGGGCATCACGGGCACGCGCGCCTCCAGCACCAGGGTCTCGGGCGCCGCACGGCCGGGCTGCCCGCGTTCATCGTGGCACGTCCCACACGCCCGCGATACGGCCAGGTGCCCGAACAGGTGGTGGAGTCGACACTCTCTTCGGGGACCCGCGCGACGCGGCGTCGTTGTCCGCGCGGGGAGGGCCTGCCTACGCTGCGACATCCGGGGACCTCGGGCCCGTCGGGGAGGGAGAACGGTGCTCTACTGGCTGATGAAGTGGGTGTTCCTGGGGCCGCTGATGCGCGCCGCGTTCCGCCCCGAGGTCCGCGGCGCGGAGAACCTCCCGCGCTCGGGCGGAGCCCTCGTGGCGTCGAACCACCTGGCGGTCCTGGACTCCTTCGTGCTGCCGCTCATGGTGCCCCGGCGGATGGCCTTCCCGGCCAAGGCGGAGTACTTCACGACGCCGGGTCTGGTCGGCACCCTGCAGCGCTGGTTCTTCTCCGGGATGGGGAACGTCCCGATCGAGCGCGGGAACGGGCGCGCCGCCCGCGCCGCCCTCGACACCGGCATCGGCGTACTGCGCGAGGGGCGGCTGTTCGGGATCTACCCCGAGGGCACGCGGTCGCCCGACGGCAGGCTCTACAAGGGCCGCACCGGCGTCGCCCGGATGGCGCTGGAGGCGAAGGTCCCCGTCGTCCCCGTCGCGATGGTGGGGACCGACCGTGCCAACCCCGTCGGCTCCCGGTTCTGGCGGCCCGTGAAGATCCGCATCGTGATCGGCGAGCCGCTCGACTTCTCGCGCTACTTCGACATCGCCGACGACCGCCAGGTGGAGCGCGCCATCACCGACGAGGTGATGTACACCCTCATGGATCTCGGCGGCCAGGAGTACGTCGACGTGTACGCCTCCAAGGCCAAGGAGGAGGCCGGGACCTCGGACCAGGCCGCCTGACCGGCGGTGGGGGACCGCGCGTACCGGGTGGGGGAGAATCCCCGTCCGTGGCACGGATCTTCTACGACTGCGAGTTCATCGAGGACGGGACGACGATCGAGCTCGTCTCGCTGGGCGCGGTGGACGAGGCGGGCCGCGAGTTCTACGCGGTCTCGCGCCAGTTCGACGCGCTGCGCGCCGGCCCGTGGGTGCGCAAGAACGTGCTCGACAAGCTCCCGGCCATCTCGGACCCGGTCTGGCGCAGCAGGTTGCAGATCCGCGAGGACTTCTACGCGTTCGTGACGGCGGGCGAGGGCGAGGTCGAGCTGTGGGCATGGAACGCGCCCTACGACCACGTCGTCATCGCGCAGCTCTGGGGTGCCATGCCCGACCTGCCGCGCGCCCTGCCCCGGTTCACCCGCGACCTCCGGCAGCGCTGGGACGACGTCGGGCGGCCGGCGCTGCCCGCCGCGCCCGACGACGCCCACGACGCGCTCGCCGACGCCCGGCACAACGTGCGCAAGTGGGAGGTCATCGACGCCCGCTGGCACGAGCTGGGGATGGCCGACGTCGAGGGGCGCGCCGCCCGACGCTGAGCGGCGGCGCGGGAGGGCGGGGACGGCCGACCGCGTGGCATCGTGATCGTCATGCGCATCGGACTGGTGGGGGGCGGGTTCCCCGAGGTGCGGCGCTGCCTCACGGCGGCGCTCGACGAGCTCGCGATCCCGGAGCTCGCCGGGACCGAACTGGTGGACGTGCCCCATGCCGCGCCCGTGCCGGTCGACGTGCTGTCCCCGCTGGGCAGCACCATCGACGGGCCGCTCATGGATGCGTGCGGGGCCCGGTTCGTCCAGCAGTTCGGGGTCGGGGTCTCGGGCGTGGACCTCGACGCCGCCCGCGCCCGGGGCCTCCCCGTGGCCAACGTCCCGGGCGGCGACTCCGGCAACGCGACCGCCGTCGCCGAGCTCGCGGTGCTCCTGCTCCTGGCCCTGCTGCGCCGTTTCCCCGAGGCGCGCGCGAACGTGGCCGAGAAGGCGGTCGGTGCGCCGATGGGGACGATGCTGCGCGGCCGGATGGTCGCCGTGCTCGGCACCGGGGACATCGGCGTCGAGGTCGCGACGCGGCTCGCGGCGTTCGGGGTCCACGTCGTCGGGATCGGCCGCCGGGAGGCCGAGGCCTACCCGGCCGCGGCTGCCGTCGTCGAGACCTACCGGCGCGCGGACGACCTGCCCGCCGCGCTCGACGGCGTCGACGACCTCGTCGTGGCCTGCCCGCTCACCGAGGACACCCGCGGCATCGTCGACGGCGACGCCCTGGCCGCGCTGCGTCCCGGCGGGCACGTGGTGAACGTCGGGCGCGGCCCCGTCGTCGACCGCGACGCGCTGCTCGCGGCCCTGCGCGCGGGGCAGCTCACGGGAGCAGGGCTCGACGTCGCCTGGCAGGAGCCGATCGACCCGCACGACGAACTGCTCGGCGAGAACGTCGTGGTCACCCCGCACATCGGCGGGATCACCGAGGAGTCGTACGCGGGGATGGCGCGCGGCTTCGTCGCCAACGTGGGCCGTTTCGTCCGCGACGAGGAGATCCACCACCGCGTGTGCTGAGAGCCGGTCGGGCCGCGCCCGTAAGCTCATGCCTCGTGTGGTCCGTCGATCTGCCCGTGGATGCCCTGCCCGGCCTGCCCCCGCTGCCCGCCGAGTTGCGGGAGCGCCTGGACACGGCGCTCTCCAAGCCGGCCACCCAACAGCCGGACTGGCCGGATCCGGGGGCGGTGCTGGACGCGCGGACGGTGCTCGAGCACGTACCGCCGATCACGGTGCCCTCGGAGATCGACCGGCTGCGGGGCCAGCTGGCGGCGGTCGCGCGGGGTGAGGCGTTCCTGCTGCAGGGCGGGGACTGCGCGGAGACCTTCGCCGACAACACCGAGCCGCACCTGCGGGGCAACATCCGCACGCTGCTGCAGATGGCGGTGGTGCTGACCTACGGCGCGTCGACGCCGGTGGTGAAGATCGCGCGGATCGCCGGGCAGTACGCGAAGCCGCGCTCGGCGGGCACCGACGCGTTCGGGCTCCCGTCGTACCGCGGGGACATGGTCAACAGCCTGGCCGCGAACGCGGAGCTCCGGGTGCCGGACCCGGGCCGGATGATCCGGGCGTACGCGAACGCGTCGGCGGCGATGAACCTGACCCGGGCGCTGACCTCCGGTGGGATGGCCGATCTGCACGAGGTGCACGACTGGAACCGGGAGTTCGTGCGGACCTCGGCCGCGGGGGAGCGCTACGAGGCGGTCGCGGGGGAGATCGACCGCGCGCTGCGCTTCATGTCGGCGTGTGGGGTGACCGACCACTCGCTGCACTCCACCGAGATCTACGCCTCGCACGAGGCGCTGGTGCTGGACTACGAGCGGGCGCTGCTGCGGCTGGACTCGGCGCGCCGCGACGACCCGAGGCTGTTCTCGCTGGGCGCGCACTTCCTGTGGATCGGGGAGCGCACCCGGGCCCTGGACGGGGCGCACATCGCGTTCGCGGAGCTCTTGGCGAACCCGATCGGGGTGAAGATCGGGCCGTCGACGACCCCGGAGCAGGCCGTGGAGTACGTGGAGCGGCTCGACCCGCGCCAGGAGGCAGGCCGGCTGACGCTGATCTCGCGGATGGGCGCGGGCAAGGTCCGCGAGGTGCTGCCGGCGATCGTGGAGAAGGTGACCGCGTCGGGGCACCAGGTGATCTGGCAGTGCGACCCGATGCACGGCAACACCTACGAGGCCACCACCGGGTTCAAGACGCGGCACTTCGACCAGGTCGTCGACGAGGTGCAGGGGTTCTTCGAGGTCCACCACCGGCTGGGCACCCACCCCGGCGGCATCCACGTCGAGCTGACCGGGGAGAACGTCACCGAGTGCCTCGGGGGCGCGCAGGACATCTCCGACTCCGACCTCGCCGGGCGCTACGAGACCGCCTGCGACCCCCGCCTGAACACCCAGCAGTCCCTCGAGCTGGCGTTCCTCACCGCGGAGATGCTGCGGACGTAGGTGCGCTGCGCGCTCGTGAGCACGACGGATCGTGGCGCGGTGCACCCGACGGTGCGCAATCCGTCGTCTGCCCAGCCCAATGCTTAACCCTGATGGGTGAACTCTTGGAGATCTACTAACACGCGCTGTCATTGCCCCGATCCCGGAGGTGCGAATCACGCACCTTCGACCGACGGAGCGACGACGTCATGACCACCCTTGCGCAGCCGCCCACGTCCGTCCCGGCGCCGGCGCCCAAGCGGCGCCCGAGGGTCGGGCGCACCCTCGCGGTCGTGAGCGGGCTCGCGCTCGCCTACTTCGTCGGTGTCGGCGTGGGTCACTCGGGTCAGACGGTCGAGGCCCGACCGGCGGCGCAGCCCGCACCCGTCGTCATCACCCGTGACGTCCCGGTTCCTGGGCCCACGGTCACCGTTCCGGGACCCACCGTCACGGTGCCCGGCCCGACGGTCACCGTCGAGGCACCGGCTCCCGCGACCGCTCCCGAGCCCGCCGTCGGGGCCACCTTCAGCGCCGGGACCTACGAGGTCGGCACGGAGATCAAGCCCGGCACCTACAAGACCACCGGCTCGTCGTTCTGCTACTTCGAGCGGCTCAAGGACCTGAACGGTGACCTCGACTCGATCGTGACGAACGAGATCGTGAACGGGCAGGGGTCGATGAAGGTCGCCTCGTCGGACAAGTACGTGAAGTTCGACGGTAGCTGCACCTGGACGAAGCAGTAACCGCTCGTCGCTCACAGACCTCCGGCACCCAGGAACCACCCGGCGATCCCCGCGGCCACGGTCGCCGCGCTGACGAGCACGACCCAGGCGGAGAACACCCGCCGCGAGCGGATCCGGTCCCGACGGCGGGCGTGGCGCTCGACGCGGTCGACGACGTCGTCGACGTGGCCCGCGCGGCCGGTGCCGCCGGAGTCCTGGGCGGCCGGCTCGTCGGCCTCCTCGTCCTCGTCGTCGTCCGGCTCGTCGTCGACGGGATCCGGCGCGGGGTCGTCCGCGGGCGCCTCGCGGGGGATCGGGCCGCTGAAGCGCCGGGTCCCGGTGTGCGGGGGTGGCGGGGTGGCCGACCCCGCCCGGGGCCGCCGGGGCGGCGCCACCGGGGCGAACGGCAGGCCCTCCTCCTGGCGCACCCGCCGGGCCGCGTCGAGGAACGCGGCCGCGGAGGCGAGTCGCTCGGCCGGGTCGCGGCGGGTGGCGGCGACGACGAGCCGGTCCAGCGCGCGGGGAATCCCCGGGGCGCACGTGGACGGGGCGGGCACGTCGGCGTTCACGTGCCGGTAGGCGACGGCCAGGGCGGTCTCGCCGCCGTGCGGGGGTGCCCCGGTGAGCAGTTCGAAGAGCACGACGCCCGCGGCGTAGACGTCGCTGCGCTCGTCGGTGCGCCCGTGCTGGACCTGCTCGGGCGCGAGGTAGGCGGCGGTGCCGAGGATCATGTCGTCGGAGGTGGAGCCGCCGGTGTCCAACGAGCCGCCCGCCGCGCCGTCCCACGCGGCGGCCACCAGCCCGAAGTCGGCCACCTTCAGCTGGCCCGACCGCGCCACCAGCACGTTCTCCGGTTTCACGTCCCGGTGGACCATGCCCTGCCGGTGCGCCGTCCGCAGGGCCGCGAGCACCTGCTCGACGACCGTGAGCGCCGTCGCCGGAGCGAGCCGCACCTGCTCGCGGATGACGTCGCGCAGGGTGCCGCCCTCGACGAGCTCGAGGACCAGGAAGATCGTGCCGTCCTCGTCGCGTCCCTGGTCGTGGACCGCGACGATCCCCGGGTGCGAGAGCCGTGCCGCCGCCCGGGCCTCCCGCTCGAAGCGGCGGACGAAGGTCGGGTCCTGCGCGAGCGACGGCTCCATGATCTTCACCGCGACCGGCCGGTCGAGTCGCAGGTCGGTCCCGCGGTGCACCGTGGACATGCCGCCCCGCGCGAGGACGTCGCCGACGCGGTAGCGCCCGTCGAGCATCGTGCGCGACCCGGTCCGCGGGGGACCTGAGGTGTCGCGGGGCATGGGCGGATGCTACGAGCGCAGGACGGTACTGCCCCGCCCGACGCGCGGACTCCTCGGTGGAGCAGGCGATTCCCGACGAGCTCGGTGATGCCGGACGGAGTCCTCTGGCACAGTGTCCCGATGACCGCCGCACTCAACGCTCTCGTCGGACGGGAGATCGAGACCCTCACCCTCGCCGAGGCGGCCGAGCGCCTCGACGTGCCCCGCACCCGTGTCAGCCAGATGATCAAACAAGGCCAGCTGCTCGGGGTGCGCGAGGGCGACCGGTGGATCGTGCCTGCCGCGTTCCTCGGCGAGACCGCGGTGGTGAAGGGCCTGCCCGGCACCATCACGGTGCTGCGCGACGGCGGCTACTCCGACGAGGAGATCCTCCGCTGGCTCTTCCTCGAGGACCCGACGCTGCCGGGCGCACCCATCGAGGCCCTCCGCTCGGACCGCGGCGGCGAGGTCAAGCGCCGCGCGCAGGCGATGGCCCTGTAGGGCAGAGCGCGCCCCAGCTCACCGAGCACCTGACGCAGCGCGGGTGCCAGCGCGGCGGCGCGCCGCGGGCCCAGGGTCGCGACGAGCCCCGCGGCCACCGCCGGGCCGTGCCAGGCCCGGACCTCGTCGGTGCCGTCGGGGCGCACCGTGACCGCGAGCAGGGTCGGCGCCCACGGCGGGTCGGCCCCGTAGGCCTCGGCCCGCCAGGCCCGCACCCGGTAGTCCCGCAGCGGCGCCACCTCGAGCTCGGGGACGCGGCGCGCGGCCGCCGCGCCCGCCGTCCGGCACCGCCGACAGTCCGCGTCGACGGCGAGGACCAGCTCGTCGACGGCACGGCGCACCGGCTCAGCCTACGGTCGTCCGTCGTCCGGGACGCTCCACCCGCGGGCGGGTCGACGGCGGGCGGGTCGACGGCGCGCGAGCACCGCCCGCACCAGCCCGGGGCCCGCCACCGCGGCCCGCCGGGCGTTGCCGACCAGGACGCGGTGGGCGAGCACGTCGTAGTCCACGGCGACGATCTCGTCGAGGATGCCGCCGTAGAGCACCGCCGCGGTCCGCACGCAGGGACGCGACACCGGGTCGAGCTGGGCGATCCCGGGCTCGGCGCGCCGGTAGATCGCGCGGGTCCGGGCCACCAGGTGGGCCAGGGCGCGCCGCACCCGCGGGTCGGTCCGCTGCCGGGCCCGGCACCACAGCAGCAGGTCGCGGTCGACGCCGAACGCGGCCAGCTCGTCGCGCGGCAGGTAGACCCGCCCGCGGTCGAGGTCCTCACCCACGTCGCGCAGGAAGTTCGTCAGCTGGAACGCCACGCCCAGCGCGGCCGCGGCGGGCTCGGCCTCGGCGCGCGGGACCACGGTCCCCAGCACCGGCAGCACCTCCAGCCCGATCACCGCCGCGGAGCCGTGGACGTACTCGCCGAGGTCGTCGAAGGACTCGTAGCCGGTGACCGAGAGGTCCATGGCCATCGAGTCCATGAAGTCCTCGAGGTGGCGGTGGTCGATCCCGTAGCGCTCGACGGTGTGCGCGAGCGCCGCGACCACCGGCTCGTCGGCGAGCAGCGTCGCCGCGTCGGTCGTACCGGCGAGCGCGACCCGCATGCGCGCCCGGACCTCCTCGAGGCGCGCCACCACCTCGTCGGGGCCCGCGGCGCCCGGCGCGTCGACGACGTCGTCGGCCATGCGCGCGAAGCCGTACAGCGCGTGGATCGCCGGCCGCTGCGCCGGGGTGAGCAGGCGGGTCGCGAGGAAGTAGGTGCGCCCGTGGGCCGCGTTGAGCGCCCGGCAGCGCGCGTACGCCCCGCGCAGTTCGGGCGTGGTGATCCCGGCGGCGTCCAGCTCGCCCGCCGCGGCCCGCGGCGCCGCCACGCCCGAGGTCATGCGGCGTCCCCCACGATGCGCTGCGCGGCGAGCTTCCCGGACACGACGACCGTCGGGACCCCGACGCCCGGCGTCGTCCCGCACCCGGCCAGGACGACGTTCTCGACGCCGCGCGGGAGGTTGCCGGGACGGAACGGCCCGGTCTGGGCGAAGGTGTGCGCCGCCGCGAACGGGGTGCCCGCGGCCATCCCCGCCCGCGCCCAGTCGGCGGGGGAGATGCGGTGCTCGGCGACGACGGACGAGGGGTCCAGGTCGATGCCCCGGCCGGCGAGCACGCCGAGGATCTCGTCGCGGTAGCGCGGCCCGATCCGGTCCCAGTCCAGGTCCGGCGCGCTTTCCAGGTGGGGGCACGGAGCGAGCACCGAGACGTAGTCGCCACCGGGTGGGGCGAGCGCGGGGTCGGTGGCGGTCGGGCGCGTGACCAGCAGCGACGGGTCGCTCATCAGCGTTCCCCGGTTGATGATCTCGTCGAAGGTCGACGCCCACGCCCCGCCGAAGGAGATCGTGTGGTGCCCGAGCGTCGGCACCGGCCGGTCCAGCCCGAGGTGCACCACGAACGCCGACGGCGACCAGCGCAGCGGCACCGGGCGCCGCGGGGCACGGCCGAGCAGCCGGTGCACCACCGGCAGGTCGGGAGTGAGGACGACGGCGTCGGCCGCGAGCCGCTCCTGCGCCGTCACGACGGCGGTGACCCGGTCCCCGCGGCGTTCCAGCTCCGTCACCTCCGCCCCGTAGCGGAACGCGACCCCGGCGTCGGCCGCCGCGTCCGCGTAGGCCTGCGGCAGGGCGCGCACGCCCCCCGGCCTCCCGTCACGACCCCGCGGGAAGTACACCCCCGCGATGGTGTCCATGTAGGCGATCACCGCGTAGGCCGCGAGCGCCCGCTCGGGCGGGACCCCGGCGTAGAGGGCCTGGAACGAGAAGATGCGGCGCAGGCGCTCGTCGTCGACGAACCGTCCGATCCGCGGGCCGAGCCTGCCGAACCCGCCGAGCAGGCCCAGTCGGGCCAGGTCAAGGGAGACGACGTCGAACGGGGAGTCGAAGTTGGCGTCGATGAACGTCGACATCTGCACCCGGTAGAGCTCGCCGAGCCACTCGCGCAGGCGGCGGTAGCCCGCCGCGTCGCGCGCGGAGACCTTCTCGCGGATCTCCTGTTCCATCGCGTCGGCCCCGGTGTGCACGTCGATCGCGGAACCGTCGGCGAAGCGCGCGTGGTATGCCGGGTCGAGGGGCACCAGGTCGAGCCGGTCACCGAGCTTCTCCCCGACGGCGGCCAGGGGCGCCTCGAGCAGGTCGGGCATCGTCAGGACGGTCGGCCCGGTGTCGAGGCGGAAGCCCCCGTCGGCGTGCGGCCCTTTCCCGGGGAGGTCGAGGCGGCCCGCCCGGCCGCCCGGGAACTGCTCGCGCTCCACGACGGTGACCTCGCACCCGGCGCCGCGCAGGTGCAGCGCGGCGGTCAGCCCGGCGAGCCCGGCCCCGACGACGACCACGTGGCGCGCCGGCGGCACCGTCCTACGTGGGGGCATCAGCTCTTCCGACGGGTGGAGGCCGCGGCCAGGGCGACGAGACGCTCCCGCCCGTGCGGATCGAGGTCGACCTCGGCGAGGGCCTCGAGCGCGGAGCCGGTGAGCGTCCCGATGCGTTCCTCGACCTCGTCGACCACCCCGAGCCCCACCAGGGCCGTGCGCGCCGCCTCCACCTCCCCGGCGGTGAGGTCCTGCTTGCCCAGCGCGTGCTCGAGCGGGGCGGCGCCGTCCTGGTCGGGGTGGCGGCGGGCGAGGGCGACGAGCAGCGTCCGCTTGCCCTCGCGCAGGTCGTCGCCCGCGGGCTTTCCGGTGACCGCCGGATCCCCGAACATCCCGAGCAGGTCGTCGCGCAGCTGGAACGCGATCCCGAGGTCGGTCCCGAAGCGCCGGTAGGCGGACACGACGTCGTCGTCGGCACCGGCCAGCGCCGCACCCAGGTGCAGCGGCCGTTCGACGGTGTACGCGGCGGTCTTGTACCGGCTGATCCGCAGCACCCCCTCGGGCGTGGCGAGATCGGTGGCGTGGCCGACGACGTCGAGGAACTGCCCGGTGAGCATCTCCGTGCGCATCGCCTCCCACACCGGCGTGGCCCGCGCGAGCACCGCCGGGTCGAGGCCTGCCGCGCGCAGCATGTCGTCGGCCCAGGCCAGGGCGACGTCGCCCACCAGCACCGCGACGGCCGCGCCGAGGCGCTCCGGCGGGCCGATCCAGCCCCGCTCCCGGTGCCGCGCGGTCCACCGCGCGTGCACCGTCGGGAAGCCGCGGCGCAGCGCCGAGTCGTCGATGAGGTCGTCGTGCACCAGCGCGCAGGCCTGGATCAGTTCGAGGGCGGCCACGGCACGGCGCACCACGTCGGGATGGGGCGCATCGGGCGAGGCCGGGCCTCCCGCGGCGCGCCAGCCCCACCACGCGAAGGTGGGGCGCAGTCGTTTGCCCCCGCCGAGCGCGAGCGCGGCGAGGTCGTCCACGGCGTCCACGAACTCCTCCGCCATCTCGGCGCACGCCGCACGGCGGACGTCGAGGAAATCACGGAGGGCATCCGTCACGGCCGCGGGCAGATCGGCGTCGACGGAGGCGAGGACCTCGGTCACGTCCCGGGTCCCGCGCGCTCGCCGAGCCGTCGACCCGTCGTCGGGCCCGAAATCGTCGCCGGTCAGGGCGCTGCTGGGGGTCGCGAGCGTCCGGCCACCCGTCATCCGTTCTCCTCTCGGCGTGTCGCCGGGTTCAGGGTAGGCACGACCGGTCGGACCGGCCGGACGGGCGTCCGGGCGGGCGGCGGCCGTCACACGAGACCCCCATATCGGAGGGGGGGCCACGTATGGTCACCGGATGGCCACTGTCACGGAACGCATCCAGCGTGGGACGCCGACCTTCTCGGTGGAGTTCTTCCCGCCCAAGAACGACGAGGGCGAGCGGACCCTGTGGGAGACGGTGCGCTCGGTCGAACCGCTCGACCCGGCCTTCATCTCGGTGACCTACGGCGCGGGCGGCTCGAGCCGCGATCGCACCGTGCGCACCACGGGCCGGATCGCCACCGAGACCACGCTCACCGCGATGGCCCACCTCACGGCGGTCGACGCGTCCATGGACGACCTGCGCCACGTCATCGGCTCCTACGCCGAGGCGGGCATCTCCAACGTCCTCGCGATCCGGGGCGACCCGCCCAACGACAAGGACGCCGACTGGGTGCCGCACCCCGCAGGCCTGCAGTACTCCGACGAACTGGTCCACATGGTCCGGCGTCTCGGCACGTTCTGCGTCGGCGTGGCGGCGTTCCCGTACCTGCACCCGCGCTCGGAGGACGAGGACGTCGACACCCGGTTCTTCGTGCAGAAGGTGAAGGCTGGCGCCGAGTTCGCGATCACCCAGATGTTCTACGACGCCGACCAGTTCCTCCGGATGCGTGACCGGATCGCGGCGGCGGGGTGCGACATCCCGATCATGCCCGGCCTCATGCCGATCACCACGCCCAAGGCGATGGAGCGCGGCGCCGACTTCTCCGGGGCCGCGCTGCCGCAGGCGATGACCGACCGGCTCGAGCCGCTGACCGACGACACCGCGGCCTTCCGCGAGGCGGGCATCGACCTGTGCGTCGAGCTCTCGCAGCGGATGTACGACGAGGGCGTCGGCAACATCCACTACATCAGCATGAACCGCCACCCCGCGGTGGTGGACGTGGTCAACCGCCTCGGCCTGGTGCCCGACCCCGCCACGGACTGACCCGCTCGCGCCCGGTCAGCGGCGCGCCCGCCGGTCCACCCGGGGGCGCGTCGCGGCGGCCAGCGCGAAGACCACGCCCGCGGCCACGAGCACGACCAGCGTCAGCAGCAGCGCCCAGCTGACCCACGAGGGCGCGTTGGGGTCCGGGTACTCGGCGACGGCGTTGACCTCGCCGACCTCGCCCGGCGCGAAGGTCCACCCGACGACGCCCTGCGAGACCGTGCCGTCGGTCTGGCGCACCGTGCCCGGGAACGCCATCTTCAGCTGCACGTCGGCGCTCTCCGCCGACACGCGCGTCAGGTCCACCTGGCCAGAGAGGATCACCCGGTCACCCGCGCGGCGCAGCTGCAGCCGGATCGCCGACGACGTCGTCGGGCTGATCTGGGGGAGCAGCCGTGACACGTCGTCGAAGGTCAGGTCCTCGAACGACAGGTGCGAGCCGACGTAGCCGTCCTGCTCGTAGCGGGTGACCGTGACGTCCCCGGAGAGGTCCGAGGGCACCTGCAACGGCGGCCCGTTCCCGCCCGGGGCACCGTCGGGGGTCCCGATGTCGATCGTCCCCGACACCGTGTCCTCCGGCGAGACCGCGAGGCCGGCGCGGACCCGGACGCACCCGGTGCTGAGGAGCGCCACGATCGCGAGCATCGCGGCGAGGAGAACGAGGGAGCGTCGACGCGTCGGTCGTCGCGTGGGAGGGGAGCCCAGGGACACGAGCGTCATCGTGCCAGGCACCCCCGACGGTCCCCGGGTGGCCGAGGCGGCGCGTCCGGTTCAGCTCCCGGGATCGGGCTCCATCGGGAGCGGGCGGCCCAGGACCGCGAACGGCCGCGGGTCGCTCGAGAAGCGGTGGTGGCGCAGGAGGTCCCGGAACCCGCACCGGCGGTAGAGCAGCCAGGCGCGGGTCGGGACCGGCGCCTCCGGGGTGGAGAGCAGGACGTGGCCCGCGTCGGCGCGGTCGAGGAGGCGTCGCAGGAGCCCGTGGCCCAGCCCGTGGCCCTGGGCGTCGGTGCGGACGTGCAGCTCGGTGAGCTCGAAGTAGTCCGCGAGGTAGGACTCGGGGTCGTCCTCGAGGGGCCAGGGGTCGAGGTCGGCGGTGGCCGGGACCTGGTTGTTGCCGTTCCCGGTGCGCGCGGCGTCGCCGAGCAGGCGCCCGAGGCCCGCGCCGAGCAGTCCGCCCCCGGCTCCCGTGGACCGGGCCGGGCGTGCGGCCCGGCGCAGCCCGCGGCGCACCTCCTCGTACCACCACTGGCCCGCGGCGCCGGGGTAGCCGTAGGCGATCCCGCGCAGGACGTCGTGCCGGTCGAGGGCCGCGACGCCACGCCAGCCGGGCCTGCGGGAGTGCTCGAGCCACATCGGTGCCCGCTGCCGGGCGGTGCCGGGCGGGTAGCCCATCGCCGCCACGTACAGGTCCAGCGCCTCGTCGAGCCGCGCGGCGAGCTCGGTGGGGTCGAGATCGACCAGCCGGGCCTCCTCGGGCGCAGCCGTCATCGCCGCCCCTCCACCCGGTCGGGGGCCGGGATGCCGCGCGCCCGCGCCCCACCGTCCATCGCGCCATCTCATCACGCCCGTCGAGTCGGGTTCACCGCACGGCAGGAGCGGCCCGGCCGGACGACTTGACGCGCGCCGGGAGGCAGGGTTCACTCGTCTCTGTCGAACACATGTTCGACTCGGGTGCGGCGGGCCGTGGGGAAGCGTCTCGCCGTACCCGGCGCCGCCGGCTTCCCCACGGTGGCTGGCACAAGGCCCGTCCCGCGCCCGGCGGGGCGGAGTAGCGCGCCGCCGTGGAGGACGCATGGTTCGTAGCCCCTCGCCGGTCGGAGTGCGGTGCGTCGACGGCGACCCCGTCGAGTTCCACCGCCGCCCCAACCGGCGTGACAGCCACTACCTGGTCACCGAGGTCCAGGAGCGCTGGATCGAGCAGTCGCGGTGGCCGTTCCGGTCGGTGATGCCGATCGGGGGCGATCGGTGCCGCTGCTGGCGGGTGCTCGCGCGTCGCTCCGACGAGCCGCACCTGCCGGCAGGCGAGTTCGTGCTCCGCATGCGCTCCGGGCCGGGGGTCTGGGACCTCCGCTGGCTGACCTGATCCCCGCTCCGAGTCCCCGGGAGGACACCGTGACCACTCCGACCACCACCCCCGACCGCACCGCCGAGTCCGCGGGCCTGTTCGACACCGGCCTGGCCCACACCCCGGCGCCCCGCCCGGCGCACCGCGCCCGGTCCACCGGCGCCCGACGCCCGGGCGGCCCGGCGGCCGGCCCGCGCCCGCCCGGCCCGCCCCCGTCCCGGTCCGTGGTGACGCTGCTCGGAGCGGCCCGGGACGGGCTCCGCGAGGCCCAGGCGGCCGAGACGTCCGCCGAGCGCTTCCGCCTCGCGCACCTGTCCGCGCTGCGCTCGGCGGCCGCGGTGCTCGCGGCGCGGGCGCGGACCCGCCGTTCCGGGCGCCCGACCGACGCCTGGACGCTGCTCGCCTCGGTCGCCCCGGAGTACGGGGAGTGGGCCGCGTTCTTCGCCGCGCACTCGGCGACCCGCTCGGCGGTCGAGGCCGGGGCGCGCAGCCGGGTGTCCCAGCGCGACGCCGACGACATGGTCCGCGAGGCCGACCTCTTCCTCGCCCTCGTGACGCGGACGGTGGCCGGTCGGCGGCCGTCGTGATCGTCAGCCGGTGCGGCGCGACCCCTTCTGGTCGCCGGCGCGGTGCCCGGCCCGGACGATGCGCCCGAGCAGGTTGTCGAACTGGTGGGAGATCTCGCGGGCGCCCGGGGTGTCCCAGCGCTGGATCGGCACGCCCGCGCCCTGGGCCTGCTGGACCGCGGTGCGGTCGGGCAGGACGCCGGGCAGCACCAGCGGGCCGAACAGTTCGCGGAGCTCGTTCACCCGGAACTCGTGCTCGGCCGAGCGTGCCCGGTAGCGGTTGATGAGGACGCCGAGGGGTTGCAGGGTCGAGTTGTGGGCGCGTTCGGCCTGCACCGCCTCGAACGCCCGCTGGACCCCGGACACCGCGAAGATCGTCGGCTCGGTCACCAGGACGGCGCGGTCCACCGCCACGAGCGCGGAGCGGGTGAGCTGGCCCAGCGAGGGCGGGCAGTCGATGAGGACGAGCTCGTACTGCGGGAGGCGGGTGGATCCGGACCGCGACGTCCCGCCCTCGTCCGCACCCGTGCCGCGCGGGAGGGCCGCGAGGAGGCGCGACAAGCGGCCGAGGCGCTGGGAGCCCGGATCGGGGTGGTTGTGACGCTCGATGTCCTCGGAGCCCACGAGCACGTCGATGGTGTCGTCCCAGCTGCTCGGGGCGATCGAGGTCAACAGCGTCGCGGGTGAGGGGTTCTCGAGCGCGTCCGCGATGGTGGTCTCGCTCTCCGCGGGCTCGAGGGCCGTCGTGGAGTTGCCCTGGGGATCGAGGTCGACCACCAGGGTGCGCAGCCCCTGTCGTCCGGCCGCCCCGGCCAGACCGAGGGTGACGGTGGTCTTGCCGACCCCGCCCTTCAGGCTCAGCACACCTGTCACGTACACGGGGGCAACGTACCGGCTCGCGCACGAATCCCCGATGGGTGAGCACTACGGTGTGGCCGTGAACGCTCGCCCGTCCGCGCCGACGACCGTCGACGTCGTGGCCCGTGCCCTGCACGACGAGCTCGCGGCCGCCCGCGCCCGACGCGGTGGCGCCGCACCCCGCGTGCTCGACGTCGGTGGGGGCAGCGGGACCTGGGCCGTCCCCTTGGCGGCCGATGGCTGCGAGGTCACCGTCGTCGACTCCAGCGCGAACGCCCTCGCCGTCCTGCGCAGCCGTGCCCGCGACGCCGGCGTCGCCGACCAGATCCGCGCCGTGCAGGGGGATGTCGACGCGCTCGCCGAGATCGACGGTGACGTAGGGGCCGACCTGGTGCTCGGCCACGGGCTGCTGGAGTACGTGGACGACCCGGCGTCCGCCGTCCGGGCCCTCGCGGCCGCGACGGCGCCCGGGGGAGCGGTGTCGGTGCTCGTGGCGGGCCGCTGGGCCGCGGTGCTGGGCCGGGTGGTCTCCGGACGGGTGGCCGAAGCCCGGCGTCTGCTCGCCGACCCCGCCGGCCGCTGGGGGCGCGGCGACCCGCTGCTCCGCCGGATGGACACCGGGGAGGTCCGGGCCCTGCTCGAGCAGGACGGTGCGCTCGTCGTCGAACAGGTCCGCGGCCACCGGGTGCTCGCCGATCTCGTCCCCGAGGCTCCCGACGGCGGGGGAGGGGCCTCCGACCTCGCCGCGCTCGAGGAGCTCGCGGCCGACACGCCACCCCTGAGGGATCTCGCCTCACGCATCCACGTGATGGCTCGACGTCCCGATCAGCGGTGATCGTCGCGAACCGGCACGCTGCGCGCCGGGATGATCGCGCCGCGTCGCCGCGTGAGGCTTCTCACCGGCCGAAAGAATGATCGTCGGGGCAACACACCGGTCCGGGTAGTCGGAGTGCCGGACGCCTCGTACGATGAGGTCAGCCATCCCGATGATGTGCCGATCGTCCCTTCACTGGGCCGATCACCGCTCTCGTTCCGGTGCCGGAGGAGAACCATGCCGCTCTCCGAGCACGAGCAGCGCTTGCTCGACCAGATCGAGCGCGCGCTCTATGCCGAGGATCCGAAGTTCGCGTCGACGGTGCGGGGTGGTCGACTCCGACGTCCGTCCCGGCGCCGCCGGGTCCAGGGCGTGGTGCTCTTCGTCCTGGGTGTCGTCGCCCTGGTGCTCGGGCTGGTCTTCCAGTGGTTCGTCGCCGGCTTCCCGATCGTCAGCGTCGTGGGCTTCCTGTTGATGTTCGCCGGCGCGGTCCTCGCGATCACGGCGACCGGCGGGAAGAAGGGCGAGGCCGCCGCCGGTGAGGGCGACGGCAAGTCGGCCCCGGCGGGCGACAAGGAGAAGAGCAGGTTCACCAGCCGGATGGAGGAGCGCTTCCGGAAGCGCTTCGAGCAGGAGTAGCACTCCGTTCGTCTTCCCGACGCGCCGTCGACCCACCGTGGTCGGCGGCGCGTCGTCGTGTGTGGGGGGCGCTCCACCTCGCCCCACCTCGGTCCCCACTCGACCCCACCGCGCCCCCTCCGCTCGCCCTTCGTGTTGATCAGGAGCACGTCAGGCAGCTGTGCGGGCCTCGGGGGATGCGCTGTGTGCCCCTCGCGGGCGCGGGCGCCGGCCGGCCGCGCGTCCGGGTTGATCAGGAGCACGTGAGGCAGGCGTCGAGGGCTCCCAGGCTGCGTGCTGTGCCCCTCGTCGGGACGCGGATGCGCTGGTCGGGCCACAACACCCCAGCTCGCCCCGCCGCGCACCCCACCTCGCTCCACCCCGCACCCCACCGGGCCCCACCGCCGGCCCCGCGCCTCCCCACGGGCCCCCACCGGACGCCCCACGGCGCCCCACACCTCGCCCCGAGCAGGGCGAACAGGGCTGATCGCGCCCCGGAATCGCGTGTCGGAACCCCTGAGGACGCCCCCGATCGGAGATCGTCGCTGCACGCCCCCCACCTCCCCCCACCGCTGTTGACCTGCGCGAACTCCTCCCATCGGGTCATACACGCCCGCTCCCTGAGGTTGTGAGTGGAGCGATGTGGGGTATTGTGGTGAGCAGTGGGGCGCTCGGGGCCTCATCCGGGAGGTGGGGCCGTGTTCCTCGGCACCCACACCCCGCGCATGGACGACAAGGGCAGGTTGACGCTGCCCGCCAGGTTCCGCGACGAACTCGCAGGGGGGCTGATGATCACGAAGGGGCAGGACCACTGCCTGTACGTGTTCCCTCGCGACGAGTTCGAGCAGATGGCCCGCAAGGTCGCCGAGGCGCCGTTCACCGACGAGCGGGTACGCGCCTACCAGCGCTACCTCTTCGCCGGTACCGACGAGCAGCGTCCGGACTCCCAGGGGCGCATCCCGATCACCGCCGAACTGCGGCGCTACGCCGGCCTGGACCGGGACTGCACGGTGATCGGCGCCGTGAACCGTCTCGAGATCTGGGACTCGACGGCGTGGCAGCAGTACCAGGACGCCCACGAGGACAGCTACGCCCAGGCTCAGCAGGAGGTGCTCCCCGGGGTCTTCTAGACCCCCGAGAGAACGATCGAGCCCACCGACGGTGCGGGTGCCGTGAGGCCCCGGTCCGCAGGGTGACGGCCCTGGTGCACCTTCCCCGGTGCCAGGTCCGCCCGCCCTGCGGACCGGGACGTGACGACATCCGCCCGGCCGGGCCGGGGTGCGGCCGGGGGGGGGGCCGAGGTCCCCCGGCCGCACTCGCACAGCGACATGGCGGCGTACTGACACCGCGGCAACCCGGCGACGAGCGGCGGAGGCGACGATGGAGCCACGGGGTGGGGACGATGACGCGTCCGCGTTCACCCACACGCGCACCACTGGTGCCGAGGGTGAGCCCCGTCCGACCGCGGGCCGCCACGTTCCGGTCCTCCTCGCCCGCGTGCTCGAGCTCCTCGACCCCGCGCTGACCGGACCGGACGCGGTCGTCGTCGACGCCACTCTCGGTCTCGGCGGCCACGCCGAGGCGCTGCTGGCCCGGCACGCCGGGCTCACGCTCGTCGGACTCGACCGCGACCCGGAGGCGCTGCGGCTCGCCACCGAGCGGCTCGCTCCCTACGCCGACCGCGTCCACCTCGTGCAGGCGGTGTTCGACGAGCTCGCGGACGTCCTGGACGACCTCGGCCTCGGGCCCGTGCAGGGTGTGCTGTTCGACCTCGGGGTCTCGTCGCTGCAGCTCGACGAGGACCAGCGCGGCTTCTCCTACTCGCGCGACGCACCGCTCGACATGCGGATGGACCCGACGACGGGCCCGAGCGCGGCCGACGTCCTCAACACCTACGCGCCCGGCGAGCTGGTCCGCGTCCTGAGAGACCACGGGGAGGAACGACAGGCCAAGCGGATCGTCGCGGCCGTCGTCCGTGCCCGGCGGCGGGCTCCGTTGCGCACCAGCGCGGAGCTCGTCGCCCTCCTCGAGCAGGCGCTGCCCGCCGCGACCAGACGAACTGGGGGAAACCCCGCCAAGCGGACCTTCCAGGCCCTGCGGATCGAGGTGAACGGCGAGCTCGACGCCATCGCGGGCGCCGTGCCCGACGCCGTCGACGCTCTCGCGCTGGGTGGGCGGGTCGTCGTCATGAGCTACCAGTCCCTCGAGGACCGGATCGTGAAGCGGGCGCTGGGGGAGCGCTCGCGCACCACGGCGCCACCGGACATGCCGGTGCTGCGCCCCGAGGACGAGCCCGAGCTCGCACTGCTCACCCGCGGTGCGGAGAAGGCCGACGAGTCCGAGATCGCCGCCAATCCCCGGGCGGCATCGGTGCGGCTGCGTGCCGCGGAACGCGTCCGGGAGGCGGCATGAGCTCGAGCACGCTCGAACGCGGGACACGGACCGCCGAACGCGGCCGGTCCGGGTCGGGGAGTGGGTCCCGGACGGCGGGGACGACGACGGGCCGCGCCGGGACGTCCACCACCCGGGGCGGGTCCCGCGCGACGGCGTCGCGGACCCGCGCGCGGGCCGAAGCGGTCACCGACACCTCCGGCGGCACCGCCCCGTTCGTGCTGCTGATCATGGTGCTGCTCACGACCGGCCTGGTCGCGACCCTCTGGCTCTCCACCGCGGCCGCCGCCGACTCCTACCGTCTCGACGACGCGCGGCAGGCCACCCGGGACCGTTCCGAGGAGGTCGAGCGGCTGCACCGTGACGTGGCCGCGATGCAGTCCGCCCCCGCGCTCGCGGCGGCCGCCCAACGGATCGGCATGGTCCCGGCCGGCGTGCCCGCGGTGATCCTCGTGCACCCGGACGGGACGTCGCAGGTCGTCGGCACCCCGGCGAAGGCCCGCGCAGCAGCGCCGTCACCCGCTCCTGCCGCCCGACCCGCCGCTCCAACGACGCCCGGCACCGCGCCGCCGTCCGGGGCGCCCGATCCCGAGGCGCTCGCCAACGACCCGCGCTCCGGTGTGCAGGCCTCCAGCGGAGGCACCCCCGCTCCGGCGCCCGCGGGCGCCGGGACGACCGGCGCCACCAGGTCCCCGGGTGCCGCCATCGGCCCGACGACCCCCGCGACCCCAGGAGGCCGTTGATGGCACGCCTGCCCGCGACGCTCACCCGCCCGCCGTCACGGCAGGGCGGGCGCAGCGACCGGTACGGGCAGGCCGCACCGGGGCCCCGCCGTGCCGCACCGCCGCCGGGCCCGCCCCGGCGCCCGGGCCCGCCGCCGGGACCTCCGCCGAAGGCGCGGCGCACCCCGACCCCGCCCGATCCCCGTCGCCGGCTGCGGATCGGACGGCTCCTGCTCGTCGTGCTGCTGCTCGTCGCGGCGGGCAAGCTCGTCGAGGTCCAGGCGCTCAGCGCGGGCGATCTCGCCGCCGACGCCGCGAAGCAGCGGATGACCAAGCTGGTCGTCCCGGCCGAGCGCGGCGCGATCCTCGACCGCAACGGCACCCCGCTGGCGTTCTCGGTCGAGGCCAAGGCGCTGGTCGCGAACCCCCGCCGGATCACCGCCGACTGGTCGAAGCCCGAGGTCCGCGCCGTGCCCGGCTCGCCGACCCCGGACCAGCGGAAGGCCACCATCGCGCAGGGGATGGCCGCCGTCCTGCACGCCGACCCGCTCGCGCTGTTCCAGTCGCTGATGAGCGACAAGAGCTACGTCGTGCTCGCCCCCCTCGTCGACCCGACGGCGGCGCGCAGCATCCAGGACCAGTTCCCGGAGATCGCCTCCGAGGACCGGGAGTCGCGGCAGTACCCGGCGGGCGACGTCGGCGGCTCCGTCGTCGGCAGTGCGTCATGGAGCCTGGACAAGGGCCGGGTCAGCGGGAACGTCGGCCTCGAGAGCGCCCAGGACCGCGCGCTCGCGGGCTCCGACGGGTTCCGCGTCGTCGACACGGCCGAGGGCAGCGACGCCGTCATCCCCGGCAGCACCCGGGCCGAGCAGCCCGCCCAGGCCGGGCGCGACGTCGTGCTCAGTCTCGACTCCGACCTGCAGTACACCGTGCAGCAGAAGCTCTCCGCCTACGTGGCGCGCACGGGCGCCAAGGACGGCAGCGCGGTCGTCCTCGACGCGAAGACCGGGCAGATCCAGTCGCTGGCCAACAGCGGGCCGGGCGGGGCTCCCGGTCAGGGCGACGCCGCGGTGACCTCGCCCTTCGAGCCGGGCTCGGTGAACAAGGTGGTCACCTTCGCCGGCGCGCTCGACGCCGGGCTGATCAGGCCCGAGGACGTCCTCACGGTGCCAGGCAGCATCAAGGTCGCCGACCGCACGATCAACGACGCCTGGTCCCACGGGAACATCCAGCTGACGATGAACGGGATCCTGGGCAAGTCGTCCAACGTCGGGACGCTGATGACCGCGCAGCGCCTCGGCCCGGACCGGTTCGCGACGATGCTGTCGAACCTCGGCGTCGGCGCCCGGACCGGCGTCGAGCTCCCCGGGGAGAGCTCCGGTGCGGTCCCCCCGCGCAAGGACTGGTCGGGGTCGACGTTCGGCAACCTGCCCATCGGGCAGGGGCTGTCGATGACGACGCTGCAGATGGCGAGCATCTACCAGGCCGTCGCCAACGACGGCGTCCGCGTGCCGCCGCGGGTGATCTCGGCGACGGTCGGGCCGGACGGGGTGCGCACGCCCACGCCGCAGCCGCCCGGGGTGCGCGCGATGTCCCCGCAGACCGCGCAGACCCTGCGACAGATGCTGCAGTCGGTGGTCCAGGGCGGGAAGAGTCCCAACGAGGGCACCGGCACGAAGGCCGCGATGGACGGTTACCCGGTGGCGGGCAAGACTGGGACCGCCCAGCAGGTCGATCCCTCGTGCGGCTGCTATGCGAAGTCGACCTACTGGATCACGTTCGCGGGCATGTTCCCGGCCGACAACCCGCGCTACGTCGTGGCGCTGATGCTCGACGCGCCGCCCGGCGGGGACTCGGCCGCGCCGCTGTTCCACGACATCTCGACCTACCTCGCGGCGCACGGGAACGTGCCGGTCTCGACCGCTCCGCCGCGCGTGGTCCCGCTACAGCTGCCGCAATGAGGGGTGCTCCGGGCTCGTGAGGCCCTCCCGCCCCCGGAACGCCCTCGCCCGCCCGGAACGAACGACTCGTTCGTGCATATAGAAGCCACGAACGAGTCGTTCGTTCCGGAGGGGGTGGGGCTGTTCCAGCGGGGTGGGGCTGTTCCAGCGGGCCGGGGCTCACAGGCGCAGTACATAGGACTGGCCGAGCAGGTCGTCGCCGAACCCGGTGTGCCGCTCCTCGTCCACGAGCTCGAACCCGGCAGCGAGGTAGAGGCGCCGGGCCGACGCGAGCGGCTCGTTGGTCCACAGCACCAGGCGCCCGTAGCCGGCGTCCCGGGCGAAGGCCACGCAGCGCTCGACGAGCAGCCGGCCGACGCCGAGCCCGCGGGCGTCGGGCTCCACGAGCAGCAGCCGCAGCTTCGCCGTCGTCGCGTCCTGGCGCACGCACAGCACGGATCCGACGCGGCGCCCGTCGAGGTCGGCCACCCATGCGGCGTCCCGTCCCGGTACGGCGTCGGCGGCGAAGTCCGCCACGATCCGCGCGGTCACCGGCTCCACCGACCACCCGTACTCGGCGGCGTAGCGCTCGCCGTGGGCCGTCAGCACCCAGCCGAGATCGCCCGGGCGGTCCGCGTCCCGGAGCACGACATCACCCACGACCCACGCCCCCTTCACTGAAACGACTGTTTCAGTCAAGCACACTGTCCGCGTGACGGCGACCGATTCGGCGAGAACGGACGAGGCGCCCGGGCCGGGCGAGGGATCGGCCCGACGTCGCGAACTGCTCGACGCCGCCTACCGCTGGGTCCTCGCGCACGGGCTCGCCGACATGTCGCTGCGCCCGCTCGCGGAGGCGATCGGCTCGAGCCCCCGGGTGCTCCTCTACCTGTTCGGGAGCAAGGACGGTCTGGTCCGCGCCCTGCTCGGCCGCTCGCGGGCCGACCAGCTGCGGGTGCTCGAGGACCTCCCCGACGACGCCGGTCTGGGAGCCGTCGCCCGGGGCGTGTGGCGGTGGCTGGCCGCCGAGGAGCACCGCCCGCTGCTGCGGCTCTGGCTCGAGGCGTACAGCCGGTCGGTGGCGGGGGAGCCGGGGCCCTGGGAGGGGTTCGCGGTGGACACCGTCACCGACTGGGATCTGCTGCTCGCCGCCCACCAGCCCTCCGCCCGTGTCGGCACGCCCGCCGGGGCGGCCGAGCGTGCGCTGCTGCTCGCGGTGCTGCGCGGCGCGCTGCTCGACCTGCTCGCCACCGGCGACGTCGGCCGCACCGGGTCCGCCGTCGAGGCCCACCTGCGCGCCGTCTCCGCGGGGCCCGGGGGCGCGGAGGGCGCGGGTGGGGGCGACCGGGACGGTGAGTAACCTTCCGCGGGTGCCGCCCGCGCCCAGCCGGACCGCCGGTGAGACCTCCGGGGACCCCGTCCCCGCAGGCCTCGACGTGATCCGCCCGCGCCACGTAGCTCCCACCCGGGTCCAGGCGCTCGCCGCCCGGATCTCCGAGGTCACGGGCACCCCGCCCGCGATCCACGGCGACCCGTCGGTGGCGGTCACCGGGGCCTGCCTGCGGGCCCACGACGTCGCGGCGGGCGAGCTCTTCGCCGCTCTGCCCGGGGCACGCGCCCACGGGGCGGACTTCGCCTCGACCGCCCTGCAGCGCGGTGCGGTCGCGGTGCTCACCGACGCCGAGGGGGCGCAGCGGCCGGGCCTGGGAGAGGCCGTGGACGCGGGCCTCGCGCTGCTGGTGCACCCGGCCCCGCGGGAGGCCCTCGGCCCGGCGTCGTCGCTGATCTTCGGTGACCCGTCCCGGCGGCTCGCCCTGCTCGGGGTCACCGGCACCAGCGGGAAGACGACCACCGTCTATCTGCTCGAGGCCGCGCTGGCCGCGGCAGGCGCGACGACCGGGCTCATCGGCACCGTCGAGACCCGGATGCGCGGGCGCCACGTGCCGAGCGCGTTCACCACCCCCGAGGCCCCCGATCTCCAGGCGCTGCTCGCGGCCATGGTCGAGGAGGGCGTCACGCACGCGGCGATGGAGGTCTCCAGTCACGCCCTGGCGCAGGGTCGGGTCGGCGGCTCGACGTTCGCCGTGGGCGCCTTCACCAACCTCTCCGCGGAGCACCTGGACTTCCACCCGACGATGGAGGACTACTTCGCGGCCAAGGCGGAGCTCTTCAGGCCGGGCCGAGCACGGGCCTCGGTCATCTGCGTCGACGACGCGTGGGGACGGCGCCTGACCACGCTGGCGGACGCCGTCACGGTCAGCGCCACCGGGCAGCCCGCCGACTGGGCCGCGGCCGAGGTACATCCCCACGCCGACGGCACCCAGACCTTCCGCGCGCAGGGTCCCCGCGGGCTCGACCTGCCGGTCACGCTGCGCCTGCCCGGGGGGTTCAACGTCGCGAACGCCCTCGTCGCGCTGGCCTGCGGGGACGCCGCCGGGCTGGACCCCGTCCAGCTCGCCGCGGGGTTCGCGCAGGTCCAGGTCCCCGGGCGGATGCAGCGCGTGGATGCCGGGCAGCCGTTCCTCGCCGTCGTCGACTACGCCCACAAGCCCGCTGCCGTCCACGCGCTCCTGACCACGTTGCGGGCACAGACCTCCGGGGGCGAGCGGAGCGACGGGGAAGGGTCCGGGGGCGAGCGGAGCGACGGGGAAGGGCCGGGTCGCCTGCTCACCGTGCTCGGATGCGGTGGCGACCGCGACCGCGAGAAGCGGCCCGTGATGGGCGCGCTGGCAGCGGACCTCTCCGACCTGGTCTGGATCACCGACGACAACCCGCGCACCGAGGACCCGGCCGCGATCCGCGCGGCGATGCTGGACGGGGCGCGGGCCTCCGACTCGGCCCGTGCGATCGTGACCGAGGAGGGCGACCGACGGACCGCGATCCGGGCCGCGATCGCCGCGGCACGCCCGGGCGACGTGGTCGTCGTCGCCGGCAAGGGTCACGAGCCGGGCCAGAAGATCGGGGCCGAGACTCTGCCCTTCTCCGACGTCGAGGAGCTCGACGCCGCACTGCGCGCCACCATCACCGACCCGTCCACTCCGGAGGACCCTGCGTGATCGAGGAGACCCTCGCCGAGCTCGCGCGCCTCGTCGGCGGGCGGCTGCACCGGGCGACCGGGGACGAGCGCGTCACCGGGACGGTCGAGTTCGACAGCCGCGCGGTCGGCCCCGGCGGGCTGTTCGTGGCCCTGCCCGGCGAGCGCGTGGACGGTCACGACTACGCGGCCACCGCGCTGGGCCAGGGTGCCGCGGGCGTCCTGGCGGCCCGGGAGGTGGACGGTCCGGCGGTGATCGTCACGCCGTCCCCCGGCACGCACGGCAGCTACGTCCTCGAGGCCGACCACGACGGGTCGGGCGCCGCGGTCCTCACCGCGCTGGCGACCCTCGCCCGCCACGTCGTGGACACCCTGGTCGCCACGACCGGCCTGTCGGTCGTCGGGATCACCGGCTCCTCCGGGAAGACCTCGACGAAGGACCTGGTCGCGGCCCTGGTCGAGCGCGACGGCCCCACGGTCGCGCCGCCCGGCAGCTTCAACAACGAGCTCGGCCACCCGTGGACCGCGCTGCGCGCCGACGCGGCGACCCGCCACCTCGTGTGCGAGCTCTCCGCGCGGGGGCCGGGGCACATCGCGGCGCTGTGCCGGGTCGCGCCGCCCCGGGTCGGGGCGGTGCTCAACGTCGGGTCCGCGCACCTCGGGGAGTTCGGCTCCCGGGAGGCGATCGCCGCGGCCAAGGGCGAGCTCGTCGAGGCCCTCCCCGCCGCGGCGCAGGGCGGCGTCGCCGTCCTGGGCGCGGACGACCCGGTCGTCGCCGCCATGGCCGACCGCACCGCGGCCCGCGTCGTGCACGCGGGCCGTGCCCCCGGGGCCCACGTGCGCGCCGTCGACGAGTCCCTCGGCGAGGACGGCCGCGCCCGGTTCCGCCTGGTCACCGCGTCCGGCGAGGCCGAGGTTGCGCTGCGGCTGCGTGGCGCCCACCAGGTCGACAACGCGCTGGTCGCGGCCGCGATCGCGCTGGAGACGACGGGCATGACGGTGCCGCAGGTCGCCGAGGCCCTCGGCGCGGCCGAGCCGCGCAGCCGCTGGCGGATGGAGGTCGGCGAGCGCGAGGACGGCCTCACGGTCCTCAACGACGCCTACAACGCGAATCCGGAGTCGATGCGCGCCGCCCTGACCACCCTCGCCGCGATGGCGGCGGGAGCGGGCGGGCGCCACAAAGCCGTCCTCGGCCCGATGGCCGAGCTCGGCCCGGACGCCGAGGCCGCCCACACCGCGCTCGGCCGCCTCGCGGCGAGCACCGGCCTGCACCGGCTCGTCGTCGTCGGCGAGGCCGCGCGCGGGGTCCACGAGGCCGCCCGCGACGCCGGGCTCGCCTCCGACCTCGTGCCCGACGCCGAGGCCGCGGTCGCGGCCCTCGACGCAGGCCCCGGGGACGTCGTGCTGGTCAAGGCCAGCCGCTCGGCCGGTCTGGAGTCCGTCGCCGAGGCGCTCCTGGCCGGCGCCACGCTCGACACGGCGAAGGGCGGCGCCCGATGAAGGGTGTGCTGGTCGCGGCCGGGGTCGCGCTCGCGGTGTCGATCCTGCTGACGCCGTACGTGATCCGGTTGTTCATCAAGCAGGGCTTCGGGCAGGAGATCCGCGAGGAGGGCCCGCAGAGCCACCAGGGCAAGCGCGGCACCCCGACGATGGGCGGGGTCGGGATCCTCGTCGCGATCTGGGTCGGCTACCTCGCCTCGCACCTGGCCGCGGACGTGTCGATCTCGGTGTCCGGCCTGCTCGTGCTGCTGCTCATGACCTCGCTCGGGGTCGTCGGCTTTCTCGACGACTTCATCAAGATCCGGCGCCAGCGCAACCTCGGGCTGAACAAGACCGCGAAGCTCGTGGGCCAGTTCGTCACCGCCGTGATCTTCGGGACCCTCGCGCTGCAGTTCGCCGACGAGCAGGGGCTGACCCCGGCGTCGACCAACCTGTCGTTCGTCCGCGACATCGCCGTGGTCGGCTTCGGCAGCGTCGGGTTCATCCTGTTCTGCTACCTGATCGTCACGGCGGCCTCGAATGCGGTGAACCTGACCGACGGGCTCGACGGGCTCGCGGCGGGCATCTCGGCGATGGTGCTCGCGACGTACCTGATCGTCTCGTTCTGGCAGTTCCGCAACGCGTGCGGCACCGCCATCGAGGCCGGCTGCTACCAGGTCCGCGACCCGCTGGACATCACGCTCGTGGCGGCCGCGGGCATGGGGGCCTGCATCGGGTTCCTGTGGTGGAACGCCGCGCCCGCCCGCATCTTCATGGGCGACACCGGGTCGCTCGCCCTCGGCGGGCTGTTCGCCGGGCTCGCGATGGTCACCCGCACCGAGCTGCTGCTGGTCGTCCTCGGCGGCGTGTTCGTCGTCGAGGCGCTCTCGGTGGTCCTGCAGGTCGCGGTGTTCCGGACGACGCGGCGCCGGCTCTTCCGGATGGCGCCGTTCCACCACCACTTCGAGCTGGCCGGATGGGCGGAGACCACCGTCATCATCCGCTTCTGGCTGCTCGCGGCGATCTGCTGCGCGCTGGGACTGGGCCTGTTCTACAGCGAGTGGCTCGCCGCGTCGGGCGGGTGAGCATGAGCGGAGCACAGGGCGCCGCACGGCTCGCGGGCGCGCACGTGCTCGTGGCCGGGGCGCGCCGCACCGGGGCGTCGGTCGTCGACGTGCTGCTCGAGGTGGGCGCGACGGTGACGGTCGCCGACGGCGACCCCGGTCAGCTCGCGTCCCTCGGTGACCGGAAGGTCGCCACCACCACGGACCTGACGACCCTGCCTGCGGGCTGCGACCTCGTCGTCACCAGCCCCGGGTTCCGCCCGGACTCCCCGCTGGCCGGGGCGGCCCACGCCGCGGGGATCGAGATGATCGGCGAGCCCGAGCTCGCCTGGCGTCTCGGGAACGACCCGGCGGTGTGCCCGGACGGCCCGCCGCGCTGGCTCGCGATCACCGGGACCAACGGGAAGACCACGACGACGGGGATGCTCGAGGCGATCCTGCTGGCCGCAGGCGAGGACGCCGTGGCCTGCGGGAACATCGGGCTGCCCATCGTCGACGCGCTGCGTGCCGGGCACCGGGTGCTCGCCGTCGAGCTCTCCAGCTTCCAGCTCGAGTGGTCCCCCTCGGTGGCGCCCTACGCCGGGGCGGTCCTCAACGTCGCCGACGACCACCTCGACTGGCACGGCTCCATGGCCGCGTACGCGGGCGCGAAGGCGCGGGTGCTGCGCGGCGAGGTCGCGATCGCCGGTCTCGACGACGAGCGCGCCGCCGGCCTGCTGCGCACCGCCCCCGCCGCCAGGCACGTGGGCTTCACCCGCGGTGATCCGGGGCCGGGCGAGCTCGGCATCGTCACCGAGCGCGGCCAGGGTCTGCTGCTCGACCGGGCCTTCGCCGACGACGGGGTCCGCCGCGGCACCGTGCTCGCCGGGCTCGACGACGTCGCGCCACCCGGCCCGCCGGGGGAGGCCAACGCGCTCGCCGCCGCCGCCCTCGCGCGTGCCCACGGTGTCCCCGCCGAGGCCGTCGCGGCAGGGCTGCGGGCCTACGCGCCGGGCGCGCACCGGGGCGCCGTCGTCGCGGAGTCGAACGGGGTGCGCTGGCTCGACGACTCGAAGGCGACCAACCCGCACGCCGCCGCGGCCTCGCTCGCCGCGCACGACCGCGTGGTGTGGGTCGCGGGCGGGATGCTCAAGGGCGCACTGGTCGACGACCTCGTGCTGGCCCACCGCGGCCGCCTGGCCGGGGTGGTGGTCCTCGGCGTCGACCGGACCGCGATCCTGGCCGCCCTCGCCCGACACGCCCCCGAGGTGCCGGTCGTGGACGTCGGCGGGGGCGACGATGGCCCGATGAGCCCGTCACAGCCCGACGCCATGACGCGGGCGGCGCACGCCGCGGCGTCGATGGCGCATCCCGGCGACGTCGTCCTGCTCGCGCCCGCCGCGGCCTCGATGGACATGTTCCGCGACTACGCCGCGCGGGGGGACGCGTTCGCGGCGGCCGCGCAGCAGGTGGCGGGACTCGGCGAACCCACGACGGACCCGTCGTCGTGAGCCCGTCGACCAGCACGGGCCGGGAGCGGCGGGAGGACGGGGCCACCCGCTCGTCGGGTGGCGGCGATGCGCCACGGCCGGCGCGACCGCGCGGCGAGGCCCCACCCCGGGTCCGCGCGCTCGGCGCGGCGCTGCAGCAGTGGCTGGGCAGGCCGCTGACCTCCCTGCACCTGGTGCTCGCCGTGTTCGGCCTGCTCACCGCGCTGGGCCTGGTCATGGTGCTCTCGGCGTCCTCGGTGAACGCCTACGCCGCCGGTGGCTCGTCGTACGGGGTGTTCTTCCGCCAGCTCGCGTTCGCGGTGCTCGGCGCGGTCCTGTTCTGGATCGGCGTGCGCGTGCCGCCGCGGCGGTGGCGGGCGGCGAGCCCGTGGCTGCTCGCGGCCTGCCTGGTGCTGCTCGTCCTGGTGCTCGTGCCGGGCCTGGGCGCGTCGGTCAACGGCTCGCGGTCCTGGTTCCGGATCGCGGGGGTCTCGCTGCAGCCCTCGGAGATCACCAAGGTCGCCCTGGCGCTGTGGGGCGCACACGTCCTGGTCCGGCACCGCCCCGCGCCCCGGCGCTGGCGGCAGGCGCTCATGCCGGTCATGCCGGTGGCGCTGCTGATCTTCGTCCTCGTCATCCTCCAGCCCGACCTCGGCACGACGATCTCGCTCGCCGTGATCGTCGCCGCCCTGCTCTGGTTCGCGTGCGCCCCGGTCGGGCTGCTCGCCCTGCTCTCGACGGCGGGTGTCCTCGGGGCCGTGGTGCTCGGCGTCGTGGCCTCGTACCGGCAGAGCCGGATCACGGCGTTCCTCGACCCGACCAACGCCGACCCGCTCGGACCCGCCTACCAGGCCCGCCAGGCGCTCTACTCGCTCGCCGACGGCGGCCTGTTCGGGCAGGGCCTCGGGCAGGGCCGGGCGAAGTGGAGCTACCTGCCCAACGCCGACAACGACTTCATCTTCGCGATCATCGGCGAGGAGCTCGGCTTCCTCGGGGCGTTCGCGGTGATCGTGCTGTTCGTGACCCTGGCCTACACCGGGCTGCGTATCGCCGCGCGCTCGGTCGACCCGTGGATCCGCGTCGTCGCGGGCACGCTCACCGTGTGGCTCGTGGTCCAGGCCGCGATCAACATCGGCTACGTCGTCGGGCTGCTCCCGGTCACCGGCATCCCGCTGCCGCTGGTGTCCTCGGGCGGCACGTCCCTCGCGCTGGCGCTGTTCGCCGGCGGCCTGCTCGCGAACTTCGCCCGCCACGAGTCCGACGCGGCAGCGGTGCTGCGCACCCAGGGCCAGGGCCGCGTCGCGCGGGCCCTGCGCCTCCCACCACCCGAACCGGTGCGGGCCCGCCCGCGCACCCCCTGACCCCGACCGAGGAGGCACCCGGTGCCCGACCGGCCCCGTTCGCAGGCCCGCCCGCTGTCCGTCGTCGTCGCCGGCGGCGGCACCGCGGGCCACATCGAGCCCGCGCTCGCGCTGGCCGACGCGGTCCGGCGGCTCCGGCCCGACGCCGTCGTCACCGCCCTGGGCACCGAGCGCGGGCTGGAGACGACGCTCGTGCCCAAGCGCGGGTACGCGCTGGCGCTGGTGCCGCCGGTGCCGTTGCCACGCAAGCCCTCGAAGGATCTCCTGGCCCTGCCGTGGCGGGTGCTGCGCTCGGTCCGGCGGACCCGGAAGGTGCTGCGTGAGGTCGGCGCGGACGTCGTCGTCGGGTTCGGCGGCTACGTGGCGCTGCCCGCCTACCTGGCCTCGCGCCTGCCCGGCACCCGGGTCCCGGTGGTCGTGCACGAGGCCAACGCCAGCGCCGGGCTCGCGAACAAGGTCGGAGCGCGGCACGCGGCAGCGGTGGCCGCGGCGGTCCCCGGCAGCGGCCTCGACGGCCCCGTCATCGGGATGCCGCTGCGCCGCGCGATCACCACGCTCGACCGCGACGCCCTGCGCGCGAAGGCCCGTGCGCACTTCGGGCTCGACCCGGACGCCCCGACACTGCTGGTGTTCGGCGGGTCGCAGGGCGCGCGCTCGCTGAACGAGGCCATGGAGGGCGCCGCCGAGGCGCTCGGCGCCGCGGGCATCGGGGTGCTGCACGCGCACGGGCCGAAGAACACGGTTCACGTCGGGCAGGTCTCCGGGGCTCCGCCCTACGTCGCGGTGCCGTACCTGGAGCGCATGGACCTCGCCTACGCCGCCGCCGACCTCGCGATCTGCCGCTCCGGCGCGATGACGGTCGCCGAGGTGTCCGCGGTCGGCCTGCCCGCGATCTACGTGCCGCTGCCGCACGGCAACGGCGAGCAGCGGCTCAACGCGCTCCCGGTGGTCGAGCACGGTGGCGGTGAGATCGTCGAGGACGCCGACCTCACCCCGGAGCGGATCGTGGAGCTGGTGGTCCCGATGCTCACCAGCGGCGAGCGGCTCTCCGCGATGAGCGCCGGGGCGCGGCGGACCGGTCATGCCGACGCGGACGAGACCCTGGCGCGCATGGTGCTGGAGGTCGTCGAGGGCGATGCGGACGCCGACGACCCTAGGGGGACCATGGGTGCCGTGGCGCGGCACGAGGAGAACGACCAGTGAGTGAGCAGGAGCAGGCGCAGGCCCGGGCGGGCTCGACCATCGAGCCGGGAGACGCAGCGAAGCGGAGCTCGACCATCGAGCCGGGTGAGCAGGCGGTGATCCCGGAGCTGCCGCCGCTGCTCTCGCGGGTGCACTTCATCGGCGCGGGCGGCGCGGCGATGAGCGGGATCGCGCGCATCCTGCTCGCCCGCGGGGCGATGGTGTCCGGCTCCGACGCCAAGGACTCCCGTGCGGTGCTCGCCCTGCGCACGCTCGGGGCCGAGGTCGCCGTCGGGCACGACGCGTCCAACCTCGACCTGCTCCCCGGCGGCCCCAGCGCGCTCGTCACCACCAAGGCCGTCCACCAGGCCGACCCGGACAACCCGGAGCTCCTCGAGGCCGCCGCCCGCGGCGTCCCGGTGCTGCACCGCTCCGCCGTGCTCGCCGAGCTCATGGCCGACCACCGCGCGGCGTGCGTCTCCGGCAGTGCGGGCAAGACCTCCACGACGTCGATGCTGGTCGTCGCCCTGCAGGCGTGCGGCGCCGACCCGTCGTTCATGATCGGTGGTGACCTGCTCGCCTCCGGGTCGAGTGCCCACCACGGGCACGGGGACGTGTTCGTCGCCGAGGCCGACGAGAGCGACGGCTCGTTCCTGGCGTACTCGCCCGCGGTCGCGATCGTGACCAACGTCGAGCCGGACCACCTCGACCACCACGGCACCGTCGAGGCCTACGTCGCGGTGTTCGACGCGTTCGCCTCGCGCATCGAGCCCGGGGGTTGCCTCGTCGTGTGCGCCGACGACGCGGGCGCCGCCGCCCTCGGCGACCGCGCCGAGGCCGCCGGCATCCGGGTCCGCCGCTACGGCCGGGCCGCGACGGGGCCCGACGACGTCGTCGTGCTGGACTACACCGCGGAGGCCGCCACGGGTCTGCTGCACCTGCGGGTGGGCGGGACCGAGCACCAGGTCCGGCTCGGGGTGGCGGGGGAGCACCAGGCGCTCAACGCGTGCGCCGCGCTGCTCGCGGCCCTCGACCTCGGCGCGCCGATGGCCCGGCTGCTGGCGGGGCTCTCGTCGTTCACCGGGGTCCGGCGCCGCTTCGAGCTGCGGGGCCAGGCCGCGGGCGTGCGGGTCTACGACGACTACGCGCACGCCCCGACGAAGGTCGCGGCCCAGCTGCGGGCGGCCCGTCCGGTGCTGGGGGAGCGGGGCCGGCTGCTCGTGGCCTTCCAGCCGCACCTGTACTCGCGCACCAGGGACTTCGCGACGCAGTTCGGCGAGGCGCTCTCGCTGGCCGACGAGGTCGTGGTCCTCGACGTCTACGGCGCCCGCGAGCAGCCCGAGCCCGGCGTCAACGGCGACCTCATCGCCACCCGGGTCGGCCTGCCCGCCGAGCACGTGCACTACGAGCCCTCGTGGGGCGCCGTCCCCGGCCTGCTGGCCGATCTGGCGCGCCCCGGGGACCTGGTGATCACCATGGGTGCGGGCGACGTCACCGTCCTCGGGCCGGAGGTGCTCGCCGAGCTGGAGCGCCGCGAGACCCCGGACCGGCCCGACGCCGGTGTGGGTGCCCTCGCCGACCGCGTCGGAGGCTGATCCTCTGCCCTCCTCCCCGCGTCGTGGCTCCTCCGCCCGCAGCGGTGCCGCCGAGTCCGGCACCGGGCGCGGCGGGGGCGCGCACGGGGGCTCGTCGGGGCAGGCGGGGGGAGCCCGCCGCGGTGCCGCGCGCGGCGGGTCGTCGCGCGGCGGCACGGAGCGCCGCGCGAAGGCGGAGCGGGCGGCCCGACGCCGGCCGTCGAGCCGGCCGCCCCGCGACCGCGGCCCGCGGGACCACGCCGCGCTGGACGCCCGCACCGCCCGCCGTCGCACGCTGTGGCGGCGCACCGCGGGCGGGGTGGTCGCGGCGGCCGTGGTCGCCGGTCTCGTCTGGCTGCTCGGCTTCTCGTCGGTCCTCGACGTGACCGCGGTGCAGGTCGGCGGCGCGTCGCCGGAGACGCTGCCCGCGGTCCGCCAGGCGGCCGCCGTGCCGCCCGGCACCTCGCTGGTCTGGCTCGACACCTCGGAGCTCGACGCGCGGGTGCAGACGATCCCGCGGGTCGCCACGGTCGACGTCCGTCGGTCGCTCCCGCACACCGTGACCGTGACCGTGACCGAGCGGGAGCCGGTCGCGGCGGTGCCGGTGGGTGCGGGCGTCGCGCTCGTGGACGGCACCGGGTTCGCCTACCGGACGATGCCCGCCCCGCCCGCGGGGATCCCGCGGCTCGTCCTCGGCCTGGGGGTCGCCGCGTCCCCGTCCGACCCGACGACGGTGGCCGCGGTGCGGGTGCTGGCGTCGCTGCCCGCCGACCTGCGGGGCAAGATCACCGAGCTCCGGGCGGTCAGCCCCTACGACGTGTCGTTCACCCTCGACGCCGGGCGGACCGTCCGCTGGGGCGCGGACACCGACGACGCCCGCAAGGCCGCCGTGCTCGGCCCGCTGCTCTCGCGGCCCGGATCGACCTACGACGTCTCCACCCCGGACCTGCCCGTCGTCTCCTGACGGGTTCCCGCGACGGGGGTCGTCCCCCCCGGCCCGGCGGCCGGCGAGGGGCACCGGGCGCAGCGCTCGGGGCTCCGTGAGCTGCCTGGTGTGCTCCTGATCGACGAGATCGGGTGGGGGATCCGCGCCGTGGGTGTGACCGGGCGGGCGAGGGGTACAGGACGCTCGCGCCGAGGTCCCCCGGGCTGCCTGGTGTGCTCCTGAGCGACGCCGTCGGGCGGGACGTGCGGCGAGGAACACGTCCGTCGGGAGCCGTGTGCGCGGCGCGACGGGCCACGGCCCGCATCCCCGATTCGGTCACGGCCAGTCACCATTTTCCGCGACCGCGACGCTCACCGAGCGTCACGAATCGCGTGTCGATCACCCGAACGAGCCTCACGGTGATCTCGATCGGGGCACTTCACGACGCCTTGACCTGCGCGAACGCCCGTCACCTGGACGGTTATCACCCACGTGCACACCACCTGTCTCTCTTGACCCAGGCGTTTCACGGAGCGTCAACTCTGCGACGTCCCGGAGGCGGGTCGCGCGGCGATCGGGGCCGCGCCGCATCCCGGGGACGGCGGAGGAGAGATCGCGATGACCATGACGACCGCGCGAGCGGGGCGCGACCGTGGGCCAGGAGGTCGGGCGCCGCGTGGCCCAGGGACGGCACGGGCCGCTCTCGGGCCGCTGCTCGCGGCGGGCCTCACGGTGGTCGCGCTCCTGGGGGCGGGCCTCGCGCAGGCTCCGGCCGCGCGGGCGGCCCCGTCACCGGGGGACACGTGGATCGCCGAGCTCTCGGTGTCCGGCGGCGACGACACCAACGTCGTCGCGACCGACGGGGCCGTCCGCCTCGCCGGGAACACGGTCCGCGCGCAGAGCGCCCGCTCGTCGCTGGCCGAGGGCGAGCTGCTGCTGGCCCCGCGCCGCATGCCCACCCCCGTGGACCGGGTCGGTGCCGACGTCACCGCCGACCAGCCGCCCGGCTCGGAGGTGGCCGTGGACGTCCGCGGCCTGCGCGCCGACGGCACCTGGAGCGGGTGGGTGACCGCGAGCCCCGGCGGTCCGGCCGCGCTCCCCGAGGCCACCACCGAGGTGCAGGTCCGCGCCACCCTCGTCGCCGCCAAGGGTGGTGCCGGGCCCGCCCTGCAGCGGGTCTACCTGTCCGCCGACCGCTCCCGGGCCGCCACGGCCCCGTCCGCGACGATCCCCATCGTGCCGGGCGCCCCGGCGCCCGCCCCGCTGGCGGTCCCCGCGGTGAGCAGCAAGGTTTTCGCGACGCGGGAGGGCCTGGTCGGCGGCACCACGGCGAACGGGCACGTCATCACCCCCCGCGACCACTTCGTCGCGCTGCCCTCGCGCCGCGGCCTCTCGCCGCGCGGCACCGGGGACTACACCGTGAAGGTCTGCGCCCCGAACGGGCGCTGCGCCTGGTCGCCGGTCTGGGACGTCGGGCCGTGGAACACCACCGACGACTACTGGAACCCCTCCGCCGCCCGGCAGAGCTGGAAGGACCTCCCGCAGGGTATGCCGCAGGCCCAGGCCGCGTTCCAGCGGCGCCACAACGGCGGCAGGGACGGGTTCGGGCGCGCGGTGGCCAACCCGGCGGGCATCGACCTCGCCGACGGCACCTTCTCCGACGACCTCGCGCTGCGCGACAACAGCTGGGTCACCGTGACCTACCTCTGGACCGCCACCGGTCGGTCCGGGCTGGCGAAGCCGGCCGGCGCGCCGACCATGGTGGTCCGCTCCGCCCCGACCGACGCCTCCTCGGCCGTCGGCGCCGTCGCCGGCGGCGCGCGTGTGGCGATCCAGTGCACCGCCGCAGGCCAGCTGCGCTCCGGCGCCCAGGGCACGAGCAGCAGCTGGCTGCGCATCGGCCCGAACCAGTACGTCCCCGCCGCCGGTGTGGAGGCCCCCCGTGTCGCGTCCTGCTGATCTCGTCGACGACCTGGTCACCGAGCCCTCGACCGTCGAGGTGACCGGCGCGGCACCCGCGCCCGCCCGCCCGCGGCCGTCCCGGGACGACCGCCGCCACGAGCCGCTCGCCCCCCGCCCGCTGTCCCCCCATGCCGGGGCGGGCGCGCGGCCCGCGGACGAGCCGGACCCCCGCCCGGGGCGGAGGCGTCGCCGGGCCGCCCTCGTCGCGGGCGCAGGCGTGCTGCTCGCCGGGGTGGTCGGGCTCGCCGCGTCGGCCACCGCCGTGCCGACGGGGGAGAGCTGGGGCGCCGAGCTCGCCGTCTCCGGCGGCGACGACCTCAACGTGCACCTCGCCGACGGGGCCGTGCGCCTGGTCGCGCCGTCGACCCAGCGCAAGCGCTCCGAGGGGGTCATGGTGCTGGCGCCGCGCCGGCCCGCCGCCCCCGCGAACGCGATCACCACGGACCTGACCGCCGACCTCCCGCCGGGCACCTCCGCCCGGGTCGACGTGCGGGGCGTGACCCCGAACGGCGCGTGGAGCCGCTGGATCCCGACCCGCGACCACGTCCGGACCGTCCTGCCGTCGGCGACCACCCAGGTGCAGGCCCGTCTCGTGCTCCTCGGCGGGTCGGGCGCGGTCAGCCCGGCGGTCGAGCGGCTCTGGCTGACGACCTCGACGACGACCGCCGTGCCCGAGACGGCGACCGCCCCGGTCGCCCCGAGCACGACCGCCGTCCCGCCCGCCGTCAAGCCGGGCGGCACGAAGCCCGGTGCCACGAAGCCGAGCACCACCCGGCCGACCCCGACGACGTCCGCGCCCCCGGCGTCCGGGCCGCTCGGGCTCCCGGGGCTGGGCCTGCCGTCGATCCTCTCCGGGCCGGACCCCGCCGCGCCCTCGACGGCGGTGACCACCGTGCCGACGAAGTCCCCGGAGGCCTCGGCGACCAAGCCGTCGACCTCCGCGCCCACGTCGTCGGCCGCGCCGACCACCACGTCCGCCCCCGCGACGTCGGCGGCTCCGACCGGGACGGCCCCGGCGCCGAAGGCGATCTGGGACTCGGACATCACCGCGCAGTCGCTCGGGATGTTCAAGGACACGCCCTGGAACTTCGTGGGCGGCAAGGAGCCGACCGTCGTCCCGGCGACCGACCTGCCCGGCCAGAAGGCGCTGAAGTTCTCGATGCCCGGCGGTGCCAAGCGCGCCGAGGTCGAGCCCAACGTCGACAACTTCACCGAGGGCCAGGACCGCTACATCCGCATGACGGTGCGGCTGGCGCCCGGATTCCCGGTGGACACCGACACCTGGCAGCTCATCACGCAGTTCAAGAACGAGGGCGAGGGCAGCCCGCCGCTGGAGCTGCGGATCGGCAAGGGGAACTTCATCCTCTCCGGCGGGGCCGACGCCCCCGGCGGCTCGAAGAACTTCGACCAGACGATCGCCCCCGCCGTCGCCGGGAAGGTCACCACCCTGGTGCTGCACGTGAAGTTCTCGAGCAAGTCCTCGGTGGGGCTGGTCGACGCCTGGGTGAACGGTCAGCAGAAGGTCACCGGCTTCCACCCGCCCGCGGGCACGCTCTACTCCGGCGACTACAGCTACTGGAAGCTCGGGCTCTACCGCGACACCAGCATCGACGAGCCGGCCACCTACGAGCTCTCCGACGCCCGCCTCGGCGACTCCTACGCCTCCGTCGCCGGCTGATCCCTTCCGGCCGAAGGGCCCAGCGCCCAGAGCCGCGTGCCGAAGTCTCGACCTGGGATCGAGACTTCGGCAC
>NZ_DASXJS010000096.1:0-13051 GCF_036497245.1 Actinomycetospora sp.
CTCGCGGTCAAGGGAGCCACCGCCTACGAGCGGGAGGATCTCGTCGAGCGACTGACCGGTGCCCGGCACCTGTTGTCCGACACGTCGGTGACGGTGTACGTCGTCGGCGAGTTCAAACAGGGCAAGAGCTCTCTGATCAACGGCCTCATCACCGCCCCGGTGTGCCCGGTGGACGACGACATCGCCACCGCGGTCCCGACCAAGGTCGGGTACTCGCAGCAGGTGCGGGCCGTGGCGAGCTTCGAATCCGCCGCCGGGGGCGACGCGTCACCCTGGACGGAGGACGTACCCGTCGGCGAGATCGCCGCGTACGTCACGGAGAGCGGCAATCCCGGGAACCAGCGGCGGTTGCGGTCGGTGACCGTCGGGCTCGACCGCCCGCTGCTGGCCTCCGGTCTGACGCTGGTCGACACCCCCGGGGTGGGCGGACTGGGGTCGCTCCACAACGCAGTCACCGTCGGGTCCCTGCCCCAGGCCCATGCCGTCGTCTTCGTCTCGGACGCCTCGCAGGAGCTGACGGTGGCGGAGGTCCGGTTCCTCCGGACCGTCAAGGAACTGTGCCCCACCATCATCGTGGTTCTCACCAAGATCGACCTGTATCCGGAGTGGAAGCGGATCCGCGACATCGACGCCGGGCACCTCTCCCGCGCCGGCCTGGACGTGGAGATCCTCCCGATCTCCTCCGAGCTCCGCGACCTCGCCGCGAGTGCAGGCGACCAGGAGCTCAACGTCGAGTCGGGCTTCCCCCCGCTGGTGCAGTCTCTTCAGGACGTCGTCCGGGACGCCGAGCGCGTCGCGCTCCGCTCGGTGGGGAACCACGTGATCTCGGCGGTCGGCCAGCTCGAGCCGGCACTGCGGTCACGGGCCTCCTCGTTGACCACGCCGGAACGCTCCGCGGCCCTCGTCGCCGAGCTGACCCGGGTGCGGGAGCGGGCCGACGCGCTCCGCGAACGGTCCTCGCGGTGGCAACAGGTGCTCTTCGACGGGTTCGCCGACATCTCGTCGGACATCGACTTCGACCTCCGCGCGCGATCGCGTGAGGTGCTCCACGATGCGGAGAAGGCGATCGACGAGGGCGACCCGGCCAAGGACTGGCCGGCGTTCGAGCAGTGGATGCGCCAGCGTCTCGCCGGCGAGGCCCTCGATAACTACGGTCAGTTCGCGCGCCGGGCGCGGGAAGTGGCCGAACAGGTCGCCGAGCAGTTCGACCTGGCGGCGGGACAGGCGGTCGCCCCGGCCGGGATCGCGGCGCCGGTGGAGGTGATCGAGGAGATCGAGATCGACTCCTCGTTCAGTGCCGCGCCGAAGAAGACCGCCGGGGCCATGGCCGCGTTCCAGAAGGCCTACGGCGGCTTCATGATGTTCACCCTGCTGACCCACATGGCGGCCATCGCGCTCCCGGGGCCGGTCGGGGTCGGGCTGGGCCTCCTGATGGGCAAGTCGGGACTCGGTGAAGAGCGCAAGCGCCAGTTGGAGAAGCGCCGCGCCGGAGCCAAGGCGGCGGTGCGCCGCTTCGTCGACGAGTTCAACCTGCAGGTCGGGAAGGACTCCCGGGACGCGCTGCGCCGCATCCAGCGGGAGATGCGCGACGGATACACGCGGCGGGCGGAGGAGCTGCAGCGATCAGCCAAGGAGATCCTCGCCGCGGCTCAGAAGGCCGTGACCAGCGGTGAGGCGGAGGTGGACGAGCTGGCTCGTCTGAAGACCGACCTGGACTCGTTCGAGCTGATCCGCAAGCGCGCCCGCGAGGTGCTCACCCATGCCTATGACCCGCCGGCGGTGGCTGGGGCAGGTCGCCGGTGAACCCGGCGGGTCCTACGGGTGTCGTGCCCGCGGTGGGTCGGCTGCTCAACGAGGCGATGAGGGTCTACGCAGGTGGCCCCGCGGAGCCGGCACTGCGCGCGGTGGACGCGCGGATGCGCGAACCCTTGCGCGTCGCGATCGCGGGCCGGGTGAAGGCGGGCAAGTCGACGCTGCTGAACGCGCTCGTGGGCCAGGAGCTGGCCGCGACGGACGCGGGGGAGTGCACGCGACTGGTCACCTGGTACGTCGACGGCGTGGCCTACCGGGTCGACGTGCACCCGATCACCGGGCCGGCCCGGCAGCTCCCGTTCCGGCAGCGTCACGGCGCCCTCGAGATCGACCTCGGGGAACTGCCCGCCGAGCGGGTGGAACGGCTCGTGGTCACGTGGCCCTCGCCCACGCTCCGGAGCACCAGCCTGATCGACACCCCCGGGCTCGGGTCGGTGAACACCGATGTCTCCGCGCGCAGCGAGCGCATCCTCGCCCCGGACGATGGAGAGGTGACCGCCGCCGACGCCGTCGTCTACCTCATGCGCCACGCGCACGGGGAGGACGTGCGGTTCCTCGAGGCCTTCCGCGACGGTGCCCCGGACCGGCGCACCGTCAACACGATCGCCGTGCTCTCGCGGTGCGACGAGATCGGGCACGCCCGTCCCGACGCGATGACGACGGCGTCCCGGATCGCCGACCGGTACCGACTGGATGCCCGGGTGCGGGCACTGTGCCAGACCGTGGTCCCGGTCGCGGGGCTGCTGGCATCCTCGGCGGCGTCGTTGCGGGAAGCGGAGTACCGCGCGATCGTCACGCTCGCCTCCTCGCCGGACACCGATCGCCTCCTGCTCACCGCGAACCGGTTCGAGACGACCGAGACCGACGGAGGCGTCTCGACGACCGAGCGCACCGCCCTCCTGCGGCGCTACGGGTTGTTCGGCGTGCGGACCGCGGTCCGCCTCGCCCGTGACGGCGGCGTCCGCAGTGCGGGCGACCTCGCGCGCGAGCTCACCGCCGTCAGCGGCATGGGCGAGCTCCGGCAACTGCTCTCCACGCAGTTCGGCGCCCGCGCCGACGTGCTCAAGGCGCGCTCGGCCCTCGCCGCCCTCGACGCCGTGCTCCGGCGGTACCGGATCCCCGCGGCACGCGGGCTGGTGCACGAGCTCGAGCGCGTGCAGGCCGGCGCCCACGAGTTCGCCGAGATCGCGCTCATCGACGACCTGCGCAGCAGGCGGGTCCTGCTCCCCGAGTCCGAGCTGCACGACGCCGAGCGGCTGCTGGGCGGCGACGGCATGGACACGGCGACGCGGCTGGGCCTGGACCCGCAGGCGGATGCCCAGGCGATCCGGCGGGCCGCGGCCGAGCAGCACCTGCGCTGGCAGCGACGCGCGGAGGGCGCCGGGGTCACCCGGGAGCGTGCCGAGGCGGCGCGCGTCCTCGTCCGGACCTGCGAGGGGATGCTGAGCGTGCGACACGCTGAGTATTCGGCCGCGCCGCCCCACCGAGGGGGAGTAGGCCGCTACTCATGACACCGGTCTGCGCAGCTCGCAGGGTGGAGGTGTGAGCGAACAGGAGGGGAACGGCGCCGTTGACCGCGCCGTCCGGGCAGTGGAGGCGGTTCGCGCCGTCGAGACGGCGACCGAGGGCGGCGCCCACCCGCCCACGCGGCTGCAGGCCCATGCTGCCCAGCTCCGGTTCGCGGGCGCCGCGGGCGCCGCCGCCTACGCGGGCGGCCTGGTGTACGGCCTGTCGGAGGCATCGGCGGCCGCAGAACCCGCCGCGCTGGAAACGCCCCTCGGGCCGGAACCCGGCAGCGGCGGAACGGCGCCGGGCGGCGACCACGGGGGCGACCAGGGCGGCGGCGCCGGCGGCGCCGGCGGCGCAACGACCGGGGCCGGCGTGCCCGGACCCGGCGGCGGTCACGTGTCGGTCGATCAGCAGGTCAGTGGCGTCGGCGTGACCCCGGACCACGTCAGCGGCTCCATCGGCCACGGCCCCGACGGCTCGGTGGTCGCGACGACCGCGAGCTCGTGGCACGGCGGTGGCGGCGAGTCCCACGGCCCGGGCGGCGGATCGGGTCACCGGGACGGGGGTCGGGGCCAGTCCGAGCCCGGCCATCAGGGCGGCGGGCACGACGACGGGGGGATCCTCGTCCAGCAGTACGAGACCGTGGTCGTCCGTGAGGACGCGAACGGCAACTTCATCGTCGACAGCCACCTCGTGGTCGTCGTGCAGTACGGCGGCCACGAGTACAGCTACGACGGGCACGACGTCTACACGGTCAGCCCCGACGAGCACGCCGACCTCGTGGTGCACCAGCACGAGGACGTCGTGGTCCACCACCGGCCGGACGGCAGCTACGAGGTGGCGGTCGACGCGCACACCACCGTCGACGTCATCCCCGACGACGACGGGCACTTCGACGCCGACATCCAGCAGGAGGAGTCGACCACCGACGACGGCGGCCACGAGCAGCACGGCCACGACGACGGCCACCTGACCACCGAGCAGTACGAGGGGGTCGACGACCGGGGCGGTGGCCACGGCACGGTCACCCAGACCGAGGTCACCGACGGGCACGGGTCGCAGACCCAGGACGCCGACGGTCGCGGCTCGGGCGACGTCACCCAGGGCCAGGAGGGCGGCGACGGCGTCGACCAGACCCAGAACGCCGACACCCGCGACGGCGGGCACACCACCCAGACCCAGTCCGGGGGCAAGGACTCGCAGCAGACCCAGAACCACGACGGGCGCGGCGGAGCCGGCAGCACCCAGACCCAGACCGGCGGGAAGGGGTCGCACCAGACCCAGAACGAGGACGGCCGCGGCGGCGGCCCCAGCACCCAGACGCAGAGCGGGGGCAAGGGCTCGCACCAGACCCAGAACGACGACGGGCGCGGCGGGCAGGGCACCTCACAGACCCAGGCGGGGGGCAAGGGCTCGCAGCAGGACCAGCACGCCGACGACCGTGGCGGAGGCCCGGGCAGCCAGGTGCAGGTCGGGGGGACCGGGTCCCGTCAGACCCAGGACCTCGACCAGCGCGGTCTTCCCACGGGTCCGGCGCCCGCCGCTGCCAGTGGCGTGTCCCCGGCCGGGACGACCCCGGCCGCGACGGAGACGGGAGCTGCCGCCGGCAGCGCGTCCGGCGTGCCCCTCGTCGCCGCCGGGGGTGCCGCGGCCACCGGTGCCGCAGCCACCGGACTCGCCACGGCGGGCCACGCCGCGGCCGCTACCGCGTCGTCTCCCGACGGGACCTCGATCGACCCGACGTTGGTCGCCCACCCCACCGACCTGGCGGTCACGACGTCCGCTCCGGGGCCGGACGCGGGCGCGCCCGATGCCCTCCACGCACCGCCACCGACCGGCCTGGACGACGGGCCTCTCGTCCGCGGCCCCGCGGCGGGCCCCGACGCCCCCGGAGCCGGTGCACCCGGCGGGGTGGCGACACCCCCGACCCCGGTCACGCCGCCGATCGGCGTGGGCCACGGTCCGGAGACGACCCCGTTCGGCGCGGCCGGCAGCGCCGCTCCCCAGACTCCCTTCGGCCACCCGGCGGCAGACGGCGGACCGGCCTCGTCCCCCACGGACGGGGCCGCCGATCACACGGCCGCGGCCGATCCGGGGCAGCACACGGCCGCCGAGCACCCGAACTCCGCAGCGGACACCCACGCGCCGGCGGCGCACCACGAGACCGCCGAGACGTCCTCCCACGAGAACAGCGAGGGACACGAAGCCCAGGGGCACCAGGATGACGGGGGCGAGGGGCACTCCTCGACCCACGACGCCACCGACCACACCCTCGCGCACCACGGGTAGCTGGAGCACACGATGACCTTCGTACTCGGTGTCGACCTGGGGACGACCTTCACCGCTGCCGCGGTCGGCCGCGGCGACCAGACCGAGATGGTGCCCCTGGGCGATCGCTCGGCAGCCATCCCGTCGGTGGTCATGATCCGCGAGGACGGCACCTCCGTCGTCGGCGACGCCGCGCACCGCCGCGCCGCTGCCCAGCCCGCCCGGGTGGCGCGCGAGGTGAAGCGTCGCCTCGGCGACCCCACACCGCTCATCCTGGGCGGCGAGCCGCACTCCGCGGCGCAGATCCTGTCGCGTCTGCTGCGTGCCGCGGTGGACGCGGCGGTCGAGCGCGAGAACCGCCGCCCCGACGGGATCGTGCTGACCTACCCGGCGAACTGGGGCCCGTACAAGCGCGAGCTCTTCGAGTCGGTACCGCGACTGGCCGACCTGACGAAGGTCTCGATGGTCACCGAGCCAGAGGCCGCCGCCGCGCACTACGCGTCCACCGCCCGCGTTCCCCAGGGCTCAGTCGTCGCGGTCTACGACCTCGGCGGCGGCACCTTCGACGCCACCGTGCTGCGCCAGCTCGAGGACGGGTTCGAGTTCCTCGGCCCACCGGAGGGGATCGAGGGCCTCGGCGGGATCGACTTCGACGAGGCCGTGTTCGCCCACGTCGACCGCAACCTGGACGGCGCACTGTCCGCGCTCGACCTCGACGACCCCAAGGCGGCGGCGAGCCTGGTGCGGGTGCGCCAGGACTGCGTACTCGCCAAGGAGGCCCTCTCGGGCGACACCGAGACCTCGGTCCCGGTGATGCTCCCCGACCGGCACACCGAGGTCCGGCTCACCCGCGGCGAGTTCGAGGAGATGATCAGGGCCCCGATCGAGGCGACCGTCTCGGCGCTGCGCCGGGCGCTGACCGCCGCGGACATCGCCCCCGAGGACCTGAGCAACGTGCTGCTCGTGGGGGGTTCCTCCCGCATCCCGCTCGTCTCGCAGATGCTCTCCGCCGAGCTCGGGCGTCCGACGGCGGTCGACACGCATCCCAAGCACGCAGTGGCTCTCGGGGCGGCGATGCTGGCCGGGCGGCGCCGCCCCGCGGCGCCGCGACCCGGCACGCCCGTGCGCGGTGTGCCGGTCGCGCCGCCGTCGGGCCGTCCGGCGGACCGCCGCCGGGGTGCGGCCGGCCCCGCGTCGACACCCCCTGCCGAGGCGCGCCCTCCGGGTCGGGGTCCGCGGAAACCCGCGGTCGACGCGACCGCCCTCGCGAACGGCGCCACCGTGGTGGCGAAGCCCCAGGGCGCGCCCACGCCGGTGCGGGCGACCGGGTCCTCCGGGCGCCTCCCGGTGGCCGGGCCACCCGCCGGAGGGCCCCGGGGGATGCGCCCGCCGCCGGGCAGCGTGCCGATCACGCCACCGCCCTCGACGCCGTTCCGTGCCGGGCCGCCGCCCGGCGGACCGACGCCGCCGAACGGAGGGGACCGCAGAGCGCCCGGGCGGGAGGAGAACCCTCCAGGGTCGGCCGCCGGCACGGCCCCGCCGGCGCTGGGGTCGTCCTCGGCCGAGGCGGCCGAGACGCGCCGCCGTCGGATTCGGATGGGCGTGCTCTGCGGAGTGCTCGCCCTGGTGCTGGCCGGCGGTGGTGTCGCCACCGCGGCGGTGCTCACCAGCCGCTCCGGTGGGGCCACCCTCCCGCCTCCGGCCCCCGCCGCGGTGCCCACGACGACGGCGACCCCGCAGGGCGCGGCGCCGATCGCCCACGTGCCCGCGGCCGACGGGGGATCGGAGCCCACGTCGGTCCACCACAAGTCGCCGCCGACCACGACGACCAGCCGGAAGTCGGACTCCGGCTCCGGGAGCGACGGCGGCTCCGGGTCGTCCTACGGCCAGTGAGCCGCCCTCCGGCCGGTGGTCGTCAGCCGCCCAGGGCGTGCACGGTCACCGCGTACCCGCCGCCCTCGTAGGGCTCGGCGCCGTCCCAGTCCGCGGAGCGGGCGCGCAGGGTGAGCCCGGCGCCGACGCAGGCGGTGTCGTAGGCGACCAGGTCGGGGAATCCGACGCCGTCGGGGAGCGTGAACGGCACGTGCTCGGCGTCCAGCCCGAAGCCGAGGACCAGCAGGCCGCCCGGTCGCAGGTGAGCGGCCAGCCGCGCGATCACCCGGGCGTGGGTTCCGGGCGTCAGCAGGGGCCAGAGGTTGCCCGCGCCGACGACGAGGTCGAACCGGCGCCCGAGGTCGAGCCGCGCGAGGTCGGCCAGGCGCCAGTCCAGTTCGGGGCGTGCCCGGCGGGCCTCGGCGAGCATCGACGCGTCCAGGTCGGTCCCGACGACGTGGTGCCCCAGGTCGGCCAGGCGCGCCGCGACCCGGCCGGTGCCGCACCCGGCGTCGAGCACGTCGCCCGGGTGCCGCCCGATCCCGGCCAGGAGGCGGTCGACCCGCCGGGCCTCGCCGTCGAGGTCCGCGCCCTCGGCGGCCATGGCGGCGAACCGGGCCGCGTAGCCGGGGCCCGCGGTACCTCCGGTGACGGCGAGCCACGGGTTGGCGGGGGAGTCCTCGATCATGGGCCGGACCCTACGACCGCAGCCGCCGGTAGACCCGCTGCTCCGGGGGGTCGACGGGGTTGTCGGGCTCGACCCGCGCGGCGGTGACGAAGACGAACCCGGCCTTCTCCAGCACCCGCTGGGAGGCCCGGTTGCCCGCGGCGACCGGGACGAGCAGCTGTCCGCACGTCGGGTGGGTGGCGAGGGTGTCGTCGGCGAGTGCCCGGACGAGGGCCGATCCGAGCCCGCGTCCCACGTCGCCGGGGGCGCCGACGAGGTAGTCGATCGTCATCGCGTCGGCGGGGACGGTGATGAAGGGTCTGAACTCGGCGACCTCGTCGAGATAGGCGTGCCAGAACGAGCGCTGGCACAGACCGAGGGGGCGCCCGTCGGCCAGCGCGACGAGGTCCTCGTTCGGCTCCTCGCCGCGCAGCGTCGGGCCGAAGTCGCGCTCCACCGCCTCCGAGGAGGTCTCGTGGGCCCACCAGCGGGCGACGTGCGGCTCGGCCAGCCAGCGCGCGATGAGGCCGAAGTCGTCCCGGGTGACCGGGCGGAAGGTGACCTCCACCCGGCGGGACGCTAGTCGCTGCCCACGCCCGGTTCGACCGGATTGCCGCGGGAGGGAACCGTGGGACGATGACGGCCGTCGAAGGGGGTGAGATGACCGGGACGCATCCGGCCATGACGTGGCCCCCGTACCGGCCGAACGGGCTGCTGACCCTGGCCGCCTGGGAGGCCCTGCCCGCGGACACCTCGGTGCGTGCCGAGCTGGTCGAGGGGGTGGTGCTGGTGATGAACCGGCCCGTTCCCCGGCACCAGCACGTCCTGGTGGAACTGGCGGTGCAGCTGCGCGCGGCCGCGGTCGGGCACGTCGTCCTCCCCGAGGTGGAGCTCGTCATCGACGACGGCGGACGCGACGGAGGACCGGCGACGGTCCGCGAGCCGGACCTGGTCGTGGCGTTCCCGAGCGCGCTCGACGGCCGACCCCGGCTCCGGCCGGACGACGTGCTCGCCGTGATCGAGATCCTCTCGCCCGGAACGCGGCGGATCGATCGGGTGGCGAAGCTCGCCGAGTACGCGGAGATCGGCATCCGGCACTACGTGATCGTCGACCCCGACGGGCCGATCACCGAGTTCGTCCTCGACGGCGAGGCGTTCCGGATGGTGGCGACGCACGATCGGACCGCCCCGCTCACCTTCGGCCCGACGCTCTCGCTCCCGGCAACCACCGGCCGCTAGCCCGGGACGACGACGGCCCCCGTCCCGCACGGGACGAGGGCCGAGGTCGATCGGGTCCTACCGGCAGCCGCAGTGGCCGTCGTCCTGGCCGTCGTCCTGGCCGTTGCCGTGGTCATCGCCGTGGCCGTCGCCCCAGCCGCCACCGTTGTCGTCGCCGTGACCGTGCTGGTCGTCGCCGCCCCACTGCCCGCCACCGTGCTCACCGGGCTCGGTCGTCGGGGTGGTCGGCTCGGTGGTGGGCGGGTCGGTGACCGGCGGCACGATGACCGGCTTGGTCAGCTCGAAGTCGTAGGTCGTGCTCGGCGTGCTGATCAGGTCGACCGCCGACTGCAAGCCCGGGTTGCCGGAGCCCTGGTTGATCTCCACCGCATTCACCACGATGTCCGGGGAGCCCGCGACGAAGGCCGAGAGCGGCTTGGTGCCGCCGTTCGAGCACTGCTTCTGGTCCGCATCGATCACGCCGGGGATCACCTGCGTCGAGCACCAGAGGCCGGTACCCGCCTGGTAGTGGTGCCACTCGTCGGCCGTCGTGCTGTCGCCGGGGTTGTAGACCGGCTCGTAGGTGAGCGCCGAGTAGCCGCCGGCCGCGTCGCCGTTGTAGTCCACGATGAGCTGCAGGCTCGGGAACTGGATCGGGTTGTCCGCCGCACCCTGGCGGGCGGAGTACGCCGCGGTCGGGATCCAGTCGGCGAGCGGCGTCCCGGCGTCGTCGCCCGTCGCGTAGTAGGAGACCTTGTCGGAGCCGGTCGGGGTCGACAGGCGCAGCGCGGCCTTGCCGCCGCCCGTCGGCGCCTCGTACTCATCGGACACCTCGGCCTTGCCGTCGCCGCGGACGTCGTCGGCCTTGAACGGCGCCAGGTCGGGCAGGACCGTCGTCGTGGTCGTCCCGGACGTCAGCGCGTCCAGGACGTCGGCGTTGCCGGTGCCGATCATCGTGGCGGTCGCTCCGCCGATCACGAGCGCCCCGGCCGCCGCGAGTGCGGCGATCCCGCGACGCCCGAGCGTCACTCTGTGCTTGGCCATGTGAGTCTCGCCCTTCCCCCGAGGAGTGGCCGGATCTCTCTCCGGCCACAGCGGGGTAACGACGAAGCCTCGACCGGGTGACGCCGCCTTTACCTCGATGGGGCGATCCAGCTGCTCCGCCCGTGTTGTGACGACGCCCGCGGCACGGTGCCGGGCGGTTCTACATGCGCATGCATGCATGTATCGTCGCGCCCATGGGGCAGGGAGGCGACGACGCGCACGGTCATGGGCACGACCACGGCAGCCATGCCGGTCACGCGCACGGGGCGGGTGCCGACGGCAGGCGGCTCACGATCGCGCTCGCCATCACCGCGCTGGTCCTGCTCAGCGGGGCCGTGGGGGCCTGGGTCACCGGCTCGCTGTCGCTGCTCGCCGACCTGGGCCACCAGGTCACCGACGTCGCGGCGCTGCTGACGGCCGTCGTGGCCGCGCGGCTCGCACAGCGGCCCCCGAGCGCGCGGCGGACCTTCGGTCTCGGGCGCTCGGAGGTGCTCGGCGCCGCGGTCAACGCGCTCGCGCTGCTGGCCGTCACCGTCTGGGTCGCGGTCGAGGCGCTCGAGCGACTGCTCGCGGACGTCCCGCCGCACATCCCGGGCCTCGCGCTGCTGGTGTTCGGTGCCGTCGGCCTGGTCGGCAACCTGATCTCGCTGGCCGTGCTCTCCGGCGGCGACCGGGGCAACCTCAACGTCAGGGGCGCCGCGCTGCACGTGCTCGGTGACGCGCTGGGCTCGGTCGCGGTCATGGCGGCCGCCGGGGTCGTGCTGCTCACCGGCTGGCCCTACGCCGACGTCGTCGCGTCCCTCGTCATCGTCATCATCCTGCTGCCCCGCACCCTGGTCCTGCTCCGCGCCACCGCTCACGTCCTGCTCGAGGGTGTGCCGCCCGGTGTCGACGTCGAGGAGGTCCGGGCCGCCCTCGCCGAGGTCCCCGGCGTGCGCGAGGTGCATGACCTGCACGTCTGGGTCATCAGCGACCGCGTCCCCGCCGCGTCGGCGCACCTGGTCGTCGAAGACCACGCGACACCGCACTGCGAGGGCCGGGCCGCCGGTGGGAGCGTGCTCGACTGCGCCGCCGAGGCGCTGCGCGAGCGGTTCGGGCTCGAGCACTCGACCTTGCAGATCGAGACGGCCGACCACGCCGACCACGAGGAACACTGCGCCCCGCCGCGCGTCGTGCCGGGTTCGTCCCGCTGAGCGCAGGGCCATTCCGGTGATCCAACGGCTCTGACTTCACGCGTTAACGAAGCGGTGACATCGCGGCAAACGCCTTCACCCGCCGCTCACGCAGGATGCCTGGGTGGTTGCCCCGAACGGGGCGACGACCCCGGGCCCGGCGTGGAGGAACAGCAGCGTGTCACAGGACGTGGAGCCCGCGGAGGCGCAGTCGGCGCCCCCGAGCGGTGCAGCGAGCAAAGCCAACGAGACCCTCGAGGACTACACGCTCCGGTTCGCGCCGCGCAGCTACCGGAAGTGGCCGACCGGGGTGGTCGCGATCTCGGCCCTCGGCGGCATCGCGTACCTCGCCGACTTCGCGATCGGCGCGAACATCGGCATCTCCTACGGCACGGTGAACGCGCTCTGGGGGATCCTCGTCTTCGCGGTCGTGATCTTCCTGTCGGGCTTCCCGCTCGCGTACTACGCGGCGCGCTACAACCTCGACCTCGACCTCATCACCCGCGGCAGCGGCTTCGGCTACTACGGCTCGGTCGTCACGAACGTCATCTTCGCGACGTTCACGTTCATCTTCTTCGCCCTCGAGGGCTCGATCATGGCCCAGGGCCTGGAGCTCGGGCTCGGGATCCCGCTCTGGATCGGCTACGCGCTCTCGACGATCATCATCTTCCCGCTGGTCGTCTACGGCATGAGCCTGCTCTCCAAGCTCCAGCTCTGGACGACGCCGATCTGGCTGATCCTCATGGTGCTGCCGTTCGTCTACCTGCTCATCAGCCACCCGGACTCGGTGTCGACGTTCTTCGCCTACCAGGGCGAGGAGGGCCAGGGGTCGCCGAGCCTCGGCTCGGTCATGCTCGCCGCGGGCGTCTGTCTCTCGCTCATCGCCCAGATCGCCGAGCAGATCGACTACCTGCGCTTCATGCCCCCGCGGACGCCGGAGAACTCGCGGCGCTGGTGGACCGCGATGGTCCTCGCCGGGCCGGGTTGGGTGATCTTCGGCGCGGCGAAGCAGGTGGTCGGCCTCTTCCTCGCCGTGTACCTCATCGCGAACGTCGCGGGCGGCGCCGGCTCCGCCAACGAGCCCGTCCAGCAGTTCCTGGTGACCTACACGAACATCATGCCCGCCTGGCTGGCGCTCACCCTCGCGGTGATCCTCGTCGTGATCAGCCAGATCAAGATCAACGTCACGAACGCCTACTCGGGCTCGCTGGCCTGGACGAACTCCTTCACCCGGGTCACCAAGCACTACCCGGGCCGGCTCGTGTTCCTCGGCGTGAACCTCGTGATCGCGCTGATCCTGATGGAAGCGAACATGTTCGACTTCCTCAACACGATCCTCGGCTTCTACGCGAACTGCGGCATGGCGTGGGTGGTCGTCGTGGCCTCCGACATCACGATCAACAAGTACGTCCTCGGGCTCTCGCCGAAGCAGCCGGAGTTCCGCCGCGGCATGCTCTACGCGGTGAACCCCGTCGGGTTCGGCTCGATG
>NZ_DASXJS010000097.1:0-21666 GCF_036497245.1 Actinomycetospora sp.
GGCCTTGACGTAGGAGTCGGCGAGCTTGCGGAAGTCCTCGGCGGTGAGCTTGTGGCGCAGCTCCTGCAGCTCGGAGGGCAGGTCCTCGACGCGGGCCTGGACCTCGGTGGCGCCGGACTGGACCTTGGAGAAGGCGTCCTGAGCGCTGGCCACGGCGTAGTCGCCGAGGCCGAGCAGGGCCAGCGACGGCGAGCGGAACGGGTCCCAGGCCTCCGAGGCGAGCTTGTTGGCCTGGTCGCGGGCCTCGCGGACGTCGAACTTGGTCGGGAAGGTGACAGCCATGATGATCACTCCTGAGAGGTTGTGGCTCGTGGTCGACCGGACGGGGCGACCGGCTCGGGTCTCCGTCCGTGGCACCCGGACTCGATGCCGTCTGACAACCACGCTAACACGAGTGCTAGCTCGTGCAAGCACTCTGTTTGCGCTGATGACGTGGTGTGTCGCACAGTCTCAGTGATCGTTTCAACGGTCCGTCCGTGCGCTGCGACGACGCTCGCGCTAGCGTTGCCGACGATGGCGGTGGGGCCCGCCGACAACCGCACCGATCCGTCGCCACCGGCACTGCACCCGGCGACGTGGCCGGCGCCAACGGTCCCTGGAGCCCGACGAACCGGCCCGCCCGAGGGTCGGTCACCGACCGCGCCCAGGGAGCCGCCGTGAGCCACGAGCACGATCCGGAGATCGCCGAGGACGTGATCGCCGGGCGCGAACCCGGCACCGCCGTGCTGCGCGGCCAGGGTGCCGCCGTCGCCGCGGTATCGCTCGGCGGGGCGCTCGGCGCGCTCGCCCGCTGGGGGATCGGGCTCGCCTGGCCCGCCCCGCACGGCGGGTTCCCGACGTCGACGCTGGTCATCAACGTGGTCGGGTGCCTGCTCATGGGGGTGCTCGTCGTGCACGTCGCCGAGGTCCGCGAGGCCCACCCGCTCGTCCGGCCGTTCCTCGGCGTCGGGGTCCTCGGTGGCTTCACGACGTTCTCGACGTTCGCGGTGGACACCCAGGGCCTGCTCGCCGGAGGCCATCTCGGCGTGGCGCTCGGCTACCTCGCCGCCACGGTGCTCGGGTCGGTCGGCGCCTCGGCGCTCGGCCTGACCCTCGCCCGGGCCACCGCGTCGGGAGGACGCCGGTGACCGCGCTCTGGGTCGTGCTCGGCGCCGCCGTCGGCGCACCGCTGCGCTACCTGACCGACCGCGCGGTGCAGTCCGCGCACGGCACGTCGTTCCCGTGGGGCACGGTCACCGTCAACCTGACCGCCTCGCTGGTGCTGGGCGTCGTCGTCGGGGGCTCCGCGGGGTCGGTGGTCGCGGCCGTCGTCGGGACCGGGTTCTGCGGCGGGCTCTCCACCTGGTCGACGCTCGGGTACGAGACGGTGCGCCTGGCCGAGGCCGGTGAGCGCACCCACGCGGTGCTCGACGTCGTCATCCAGACCTTTGCGGGCCTGGGCGCGGCCGCGCTCGGTCTCGTGGTCGGCGCAGCCCTCTGACGACCCGGCTCAGCCGACGACCAGCTCGCCGACCGTGTAGATGATCAGCCCGGCGAGCGCGCCCACGACGGTGCCGTTGATCCGGATGAACTGGAGGTCGCGGCCGACCTGGAGCTCGATCTTGCGTGAGGTCTCCGGCCCGTCCCAGCGCTTCACGGTGTCCGAGATCAGCGCGGTGATCTCCGCGGCGTAGCGGCTCACGATGTACGACGCCGCGTCGACGATCCAGGAGTCGACCTTCTCGCGCAGCGCCTCGTCGAGCACCATCCGCTCGCCGAAGCGGCTCACGCCGTCGGTGACCCGGCGCCGCAGCTCGCTCGACGGGTCCTCCGCGGCGTCGAGGATCATCGCCTTCCCGGTGGCCCAGGCCCTGCTGATGAGCCCCTGGACGTCGGGGTGCTCGAGGAGCTGGGCCTTGATCGCCTCGACACGCGAGATCGTGTCCGGCTCGTGCTGCAGGTCGCCGGCGAAGCTCGTGAGGAACCGGTCGATGGCCTTGCGCAGCGGGTGGTCCTGATCGGACTTCACGGCCCACGCGAACGACAGCGCCTCGGCGTAGAGCCGGTCGCCGATCAGGCCGTCGACGAAGCGCGGCGACCAGGTGGGGGCCTGCTTGCTGACCAGCGTCATCACGGTGTCGTAGTTGAGGCGCACCCAGTCATAGGCGCGGTCGCAGATCAGGTCGACGACGCGACGGTGCGAGCCGTCGTCCAGGATTCCCTCGAGCAGCTTGCCCATCGGCGGCCCCCACTGCTGGGCGACCACGCGGCGGGTGACGGCCTGGTCGATGACCGCCTGCACCTCGTCGTCGCGCAGCACCGCGACGGCGCCGCGCACGACGGTGGCGGCCTCGGCGGTGACCCGCTCGGCGTTCTCCCGCCGTGAGATCCAGGCCCCGGCCCGGCTCGCGATCCGCGCCGAGCGGAGCTTCTCGCTGACCACCGGCACCGCGAGGAAGTTCTCGCCGACGAAGTCGGACAGGCTGTCCCCGAGCTGGTCCTTCTTGCGCGGGATGATCGCGGTGTGGGGGATCTTCAGCCCCAGGGGGTGCCGGAAGAGCGCGGTGACGGCGAACCAGTCGGCGAACGCGCCGACCATCCCCGCCTCCGCCGCGGCGCGGACGTATCCGGTGAACGCCGGCCCCCCGTGGTGCTCCCACGCGAGGAAGACGATCCACACGATCGCGGCCCCGACGAGGAAACCCGTCGCCACGACCTTCATGCGTCGCAACCGCGCGCGCTTGTTCTCGTCGTCCGCGAGGCCGGTCAACCCGGCCCCACCGGCCGGCCGTGCGGCCGACTCCTGCTCCGGTGCCAGTGCGCTCACCCCACGAATTGTGCCCCCATCGTGTCAGCGACCCGACCGGGTGAACCGCGAGAGGCTGTGATGCGAAGCGACCAGAGGGTCCGGATCGCCCCGCATCGTCGTCGGCGCCCCGAGCGTTACACCTATGACGCCCCGGGGAGGCCGGCGACCTCCTCAGCGCGATGACGCGCCCCTGACACCCCGTGCGACCGACCGCGCCCGGCCGCACGGGGTTTCCGCGCCCCCCGGTCGCCGTGCTGCCCCACGGCGATCGGGGGGCGCCCCGCACGGCGCCCCGCGCTCCGTCAGCTGGTCTGAACGGTCGGCGAGTAGCCGGTCATCCAGGCGTTGAGCTGGAGCACGTTCTCCATCTGCGCGCGGTCGACCTCGAGGCTCGTGCCCGACTCCGACGGTGCGTCCACCGCTTCGCGGATCTTCTCGGGCGCGATGAGCCGGCGCACCGGGGCATCGCGGTCGCCGAGCAGGTCGGCGAGGTCCCCGCGCACCGCCTTCTCGTAGGCCGGATCCTGGGTCGAGGGGTACGGGCTCTTCACGCGCTCGACGATCGAGGCGGGCAGGACGTCCCGGGTCGCGGCGCGGAGCAGCGACTTCTCCCGGCCGTCGAACGTCTTGAGCGACCACGGGGTGTTGAACACGTACTGGACGAGCCGGTGGTCGCAGAACGGCACGCGGACCTCGAGCCCGCTGGCCATCGACATGCGGTCCTTGCGGTCGAGCAGGATCTGCACGAAGCGGGTCAGGTGCAGGTAGCAGACCTCGCGCATCCGCCGCTCCTGCGCCGAGACGCCGTCGACGTGCGGGACCTCGGCGAGCGCGTCGCGGTACGACTGGGCGACGTACCCCGGGAGGTCGAGGGCCTTCAGGAGGTCGGGGTCGAAGAAGCTGCGCTCGTGGTCCAGCGGGCTCGAGCGCGCCGCCATCCACGGGAAGGTGTCGGCGTTGACCGCGTCGGCGTCGTGGAACCAGCGATAGCCACCGAACACCTCGTCGGCCGACTCCCCGGACAGCGCCACCGTCGAGCGCCCCCGGATGGCCTTGAACAGCAGGTAGAGCGAGGTGTCCATGTCGCCGAGCGAGAGTGGCAGGTCGCGGGCCCGCAGGACGGCGGCGCGGGCGCCGGGGTCCATGAGGTCGTCGTTCGAGAGCGTGATCGCCTCGTGGTCGGCCGCCACGTACTCGGCCAGCTCCCGGACGTAGGGACCGTCCGGGGTGTCGCGCATCGGGTCGGCGGCGAAGGCGTCCTCGTAGCCGACGAAGTCCACGGAGAACGAGCGCACCGGCCCGGCGCCCTCCGCCTTCAGCTGCTGCGCCGCCAGTGCGGTGATCGCCGACGAGTCCAGCCCGCCGGAGAGCAGCGAGCACAGCGGGACGTCGGAGATCAGCTGCCGGCCGACGATGTCGTCGAGCAGCTCGCGGACGCGCCCGACGGTGGTGTCGCGGTCGTCGGTGTGCTCGATGGCCTCGAGCTTCCAGTAGCGGCGGATCGAGAGGCCCTCGTGGCGGATGCGGACCAGCGAGCCGGGGCGGACCTCATGCATGCCGCGGTAGCCGCCGTGGCCGGGGGTCTTGACGTGCGAGAGCAACTCGCGCAGCCCGTCGAGGTCGACGACGGCCTCGGCGCCCGGGTGGGCGAGGATCGCCTTCGGCTCGGAGCCGAACAACACTCCGTCCGGCGTCGGGTAGTAGTACAGCGGCTTGATGCCCATGCGGTCGCGGACCAGGAAGAGATCCTCGGTGCGGGTATCCCACAGCGCGAACGCGAACATCCCGTTGAGGCGCTCGACGACGTCCTCACCCCACTCCAGCCAGCCGTGCAGGATGACCTCGGTGTCGGAGTCGGTGCGGAAGCGGTGGCCCTTGCCCTGGAGCTCGGTACGCAGCTCGGTGAAGTTGTAGACCTCGCCGGAGTACACGATCGCGAGGCGGGTGTCCCCGGTCACCGAGTCGTCGAGCACCATCGGCTGGCGCCCGCCGGGCACGTCGATGATCGCGAGCCTGCGGTGGCCGAGCGCGGCGTGGCGGGTCGTCCAGAGGCCCTCGTCGTCCGGTCCGCGGCAGGCCATGGTGTCCGTCATGGCCTGGGCGGCCGCGCGCGCGGCGGGGTCCTCGGCGAAGTTCCCGGCGAAGTCCACCGTTCCTGCGATGCCACACATGGGGCTGCCTCCTGTCGTCGACGACAGGTCGTGGTTACCCCATTTGTTTAGCTCACGTAACCATATGTGACACGCCGGTTAACCGGACGAAGGGGACGGTCGGCTCCGTTTCTTCCCCGTGGACCGACGCGCGGCGCACACACTCGATCGCCCGTCCGCCGCCTGTGCGGGCACACGTCCTTCTCGACGCGGCCCGGGATCCCGAGCAGACCTTGCGCATCACGCGCAGGCGCGGCGGCGGCGGCTCAATGGCCCGCCCGGCTGCCGCCACCCTCTCGCGCGGGATGCCGCGGGGCCGCAAGTGTGTGCGGCACGCGGTTCAGCCCGACCTCGCCGACGTGACGATCAGGTCAACGGCAACCGGATCTCGAACGTCGTCCCGTCCGACCCGCTGCGCACCCGGATGTCGCCGTGGTGCTTCGTGACGACGATCCGCCACGAGATGTCGAGGCCCAGACCCGTCCCCTCGCCGACGTCCTTCGTCGTGAAGAACGGCTCGAAGATCCGCGGCCGGACCTCCTCGGGGATGCCGGGGCCGGTGTCGGAGATCTCGACGATGGCCGTCTGGTTCTCGCGCCGGGTGCGGACCGTCAGCGTCCCCGAACCGGCCATGGCGGAGACCGCGTTGTCGACGATGTTGGTCCAGACCTGGTTCAGCTCCGCCGGATAGCAGGGCACCAGCGGCAGCTCGGGGTCGAAGTCCTTGACCAGCTCGATCCCCTCGAGCTTGCGCGAGAGCATCGTCAGGGTCGACTTGATCAGCACCCGCAGGTCGGAGGGCTGGTACGGGGCGCGGTCGAGCTGCGAGTACTGCCGCGCGGCGTTGACCAGGGTCCCGATCCGCCCGGTCGCGTCGGTGATCTCGCCCATGAGCGTCTCGGTCTCGACGGCGTAGGCGATCCAGCGCACCGCCGCCCCCAGGGTGCCGTCGGGCACCGTCCGCTCGACCTTCGCCAGCCACTCGGCGTCGAGCCCACCCGCCACGAACACGGCGGCGAGATCCCAGGCGCCGTCGATCTCGCGCTCGTCCAGCCAGTCGCCGACCTCGTCCTCCGCGTCGGAGGTCTGCATGGCGGTCAGCTCGGGCGCGGTCGCGACCCCGAGCACGGCCTCCTCCTGCAGGTCGACCAGCTGTGCGACGACCGCCCCGTCGAGCTTCCCCGAGGCCAGCATGGCCAGCTTGTGGCGCATGCCCGCGACGCGGTCGCGCAGTGACTCGGTGGCCCGGATGGCCGCCGCGGCCGGGTTGTTGAGCTCGTGGGTCAGGCCCGCCGAGAGCGAGCCGAGCGCGAGCAGCCGCTCCCGCTCCCCGATCGCCGTGGACGACCGCTGCATGCCGATGAAGAGCCCCGCGACGAGGTGCATCGCCAGGGGGAACCACTCCCGCAGCGCCACCGACCAGGTCTCGGCGGGCAGGGCGAGCAGCGTGGCGTCGGAGCACGCGCGCAGCGTGTGCTTGTAGGTCTGCTCGACGCCGGGAACGAAGGCCTCGGTCGAGCCGCCGTACGTCCCGGGCGTCGTGGACCGGCTGATCTCGACCTCGTCGCCGCGGGAATGGCGGATGAGGGCGATCTCGCCGCGACAGAGGACCCAGAAGCAGCGTGCGGGCTCGCCCTCACGGCACACGTCCTGCCCCGCGGGCGCGTCGACGACGTCGGCGTGCTCGCCGATCCAGGCGAGCTGGGCGTCGTCGAGGGACTCGAAGAGGAAGAGCTCCCGCAGGGCGGCGGGGTCCAGTTCCGGACGTTCGGTGGTGGTCATCTGTTCTCCAACCAGCGGTGCACCAGGCTCACCGCCATCGCGCCCTCGCCGACGGCGGAGGCCACGCGCTTCACCGACCCGCCCCGGACGTCGCCGACGGCGAACACCCCGGGCAGGGAGGTCTCCAGGTGGAACGGATCCCGCTCCGGTTCCCATCCCGACGGGCCCCGCGAATCCGGGGCCGCCGGCAGATCCGGGCCCGAGAGGACGAACCCGCGGTCGTCGCGGACGACGACGCCGTCGAGCCAGTCGGTGCGTGGCTCGGCGCCGATGAAGACGAAGAGCCAGTGCGCGTCGACCACCTGCTCGTCGCCGGAGTTCCGGTCGCGCAGGGTCAGCTTCTCCAGATGGTCGTCCCCGGACGCCCCGACGACCTCGGTGCAGGTCCGGACCTCGATGTGCTCGACGGCCTCGAGCTGCTCGATGAGGTACTGCGACATCGACGCCTGCAGTGACGGCCCGCGCACCAGCATGACGACGCGCTCGGCGTAGCGGGAGAAGTTCATCGCGGCCTGTCCGGCCGAGTTCGCGCCGCCGACGACGTACACCGTCTCCCCGGCGCAGGACGGTGCCTCGGTGGTGGCAGCGCCGTAGTAGACCCCCAGGCCGGCGAGCTCGGTGAGTCCCGGGACGTCGAGGGTCCGGTACGAGACGCCGGTGGCCAGGACGACGGAGTGGGCGGTGATCTCGCTGCCGTCGTCGAAGGTCAGCACGCGGGCCCCGCCGTGGGTCGCGAGGCCGGTGACGGTCCGCGTCGTGAGGACCTCCACGCCGAACTTCACCGCCTGGCGCCGCGCGCGGTCGGTGAGCTGGGCGCCCGAGACGCCGTCGGGGAAGCCCAGGTAGTTCTCGATGCGGCTCGACGTGCCGGCCTGCCCACCGGTCGCCACCGACTCCACGAGCACGGTGCGCAGACCCTCCGACCCGCCGTAGACGGCCGCGCCGAGCCCGCCGGGGCCGCCGCCGACGACGGCGAGGTCGTAGAGCTCCGCGGTCGCGTGCGTCGCGAGTCCGGCCTTCTCGGCCACCTCGGCGTCGCTCGGGTCCACCAGGGCTTCGCCCTCCCCGGTGACGACGACGGGCAACCGCGCGCCGTCGAGTCCGCCGGCCTCGAGCAGCCGGTGGCCCTCGGGGTCGTCGGCGAGGTAGAAGCGGAACGGGACCTGGTTGCGGGCGAGCAGGTCACGCAGCTCGTAGGAGCGCGCGGACCAGCGGTGGCCGACGATCCGGGTCTGGGTGGCCGGCCGGTCGGGCGTGCGCCGCCACGCCTCGAGGAGCTGGTCGACGACGGGGTACAGCTTCTCCTCGGGAGGGTCCCAGGGCTTGAGCAGGTAGTGGTCGAGGTCGACGACGTTGATCGCGGTGATCGCTGCCTCGGTGTCGGCGTACGCGGTGAGCAGGACGCGGCGGGCGCGCGGGAAGAGATCCATGGCGCGCTCGAGGAACTCGACGCCGCTCATGCGCGGCATGCGCTGGTCGGCGAGGATCACGGCGACCTGCTCGCCACGCAGCGCGATCTCCCGCAGGGCCTCCAGGGCGGCGTCGCCGGAGTCGGCTCGGACGATTCGGTGGTACTCGCCGTACTCGCGACGGAGGTCGCGCGCGACGGCCCGGGAGACCCCGGGATCGTCGTCCACCGTGAGGATGACGGGTCGGGGCACGTCCCCAGCCTAGGCGCGCTCGCGAGCCGACACCCGTACTCACGGGAACGGACTCCGCGAAACGGACCTGACGGGCGATCCGCCCGCTCTACGCTCGCCCCGTGGTCGGGGGCGGGCGGGCGGCGGGGGTGCTTCTCGGCACCCTTCTCGCCGTCGCCGTCGCCACCGCACCTGCCGCCGTCACCGCGCCCGCCGCCTCCGCCGCGGTGCCCGGCCCGCCGGCCCCGGACCCGTCGCTGCTCGCCGGGCTCGACCCGACGCCCTCGCCGCTGCCGGGCGCGCAGCAGCGGGTCGCCTGTGTCTCGCCGCTCGGGGACGCCTCCGGCGAGGACGCGGGCACCGGGCTCGGCGACGGGGCAGGCCCGGGCGCCTCCTCCTGGGCACAGGAACGCCTGCGGATCACCGACGCGTGGCGCTGGGGCCGCGGGGCGGGGCAGACGGTCGCCGTCATCGACACCGGCGTCGCGCCGCACCCACGCCTGGCGGGCCGGCTCGTCGACGGCGGCGACTTCGTGGGCCCGGGCCGCACCGGGACCACCGACTGCGACGGGCACGGCACGCTCGTCGCGGGCATCGTCGCGGCCGCGCCCGACCCGTCGTCGGGACCCGGCGGGTTCGTCGGCGTGGCGCCGGAGGCCCGCGTCCTCGCGATCCGGCAGAGCAGCGCCACGGTGGTGGCGGGCGGGCGCACCGACCCCGGGGCGGGCGACGTCGTCACGCTCGCCCGGGCCGTGCTGCACGCCGTGGACCTCGGCGCCACCGTCGTCAACGTCTCGGAGGCCGCCTGCCTGCCCGCCGCGGTGGCGCCGCGCGTGCTCGCACCGCTGCGGGCCGCGATCCGCGCCGCGGTGGACCGGGACGTCGTCGTGGTGGCCGCGGCGGGCAACGCCGGGTCCGGCGCCTGCGTGCAGTCCGACCCGTCGGGCACCGCCGAGGACGACCCGGCCCGGAGGGATCAGATCGTCGCGCCCGCGTGGTTCGGCGACGACGTGCTCTCGGTCGGCTACGTCGGGCAGGACGGCCGCCCGTCGCCGCGCACGGTCCGCGGGCCGTGGGTGTCGGTGGCCGCGCCGGGCACCGACGTCGTCTCCCTCTCGCCGACGGGCCCCGGGCTCGTCGACCGCGTGCAGGCGGCCGGGGCGCGCACCGGCGACCCGGCCGGCTCCCCGATCGAGGGGTCGAGCTTCGCGGCGCCCTACGTGGCCGGGATGGCGGCGCTGGTCCGGGCCCGGTTCCCGGACCTCACCGCGCGCGAGGTGACCGCCCGGATCGTCGCCACCGCGCAGGCGACGGGACCGCGCGACGACGCCGTCGGGGGCGGGATCGTCGACCCCGTCGCCGCCTTGTCCACCCCGGTCGTCACCGCCGCCGGGAACCCGGCGGGGGCATCGGACAACGGTGGACCGGGCCGGGTCGACCTCGCCGGGAGCGGGGATGCAGACTCCGGGGCGCGCGCGGTCGCGCTGATCGGTACCGCCGGGGCTGTCGTCCTCGGAGGTGTCGTCCTCGGCGCGGTCGTGCTCGCGCGCCGGGCGCGCCGACCGCGGTAGGGGCCGGAGGCGCCTGCCGATCGGCTCCGCTCGCGACCGCCGTCCGAGAAGCGACCGAGGAGCCATCGTGCGGATCACCCTGGCCCAGACCGATGCCACCCTCGGGGACCTCGACGGCAACCTCAAGCGCGCCGAGCGGGTGCTCGGCGAGGCGGTCGAGGCCGAGTCAGACCTCGTCATCTTCCCGGAGCTCGCGCTGTCCGGCTACCAGATCGGCGAGGTGTCGCACGACCTCTCGCTCGCCCCCGACGACCGCAGGCTGCTGCGCCTGTCGCAGCGCGCGGGCGGTGCGGGGATGCTCCTGGGCTACCCCGAGGCGGGCAGCCACGGCCTGCACACCTACAACAGCGCGGGCTACTACGAGGACGGCAACCTCGTGCACGTCCACCGCAAGCTCTACCTGCCGACGTACTCGACGTTCGAGGAACGCAAGCACTTCCTGCCCGGCCAGCACTCCCGCGCCTACGGGGTCCGCGGCGGACGGCACCGCGCGGCCACGCTGATCTGCAACGACGCCTGGCAGCCGCAGGTGGCGTTCCTGTCCACCCAGGACGGCGCGCACCTGCTGCTCGTGCCCGCGAACTCGGCGCAGTCGATGTCCCCGGAGCGCTACGACTCCCGCGAGTACTGGCGCAACATCACCACCTTCTACGGGCGCATCTACCAGCTGTTCGTGGTGTTCGTGAACCGCGTGGGCGTCGAGGGCGGGCTGACGTTCTGGGGCGGCTCGCACATCGTGGATCCCTGGGGCGAGGTCGTCGGGGAGTGCGAGGAGGGTCCCGACGCCGAGCAGACCCTCACCGTGGAGATCGACCTGGCCGACGTGCGACGACGGCGCCGGGACATCCCGCTGGTGCGCGAGGCCCGCCTGGGCCTGCTGCGCCGGGAGATCGACCGGCTGCTCGACGAAGGTGGAGACCTGTAGATGACGAGGACGCCCCGGTTCGGCTGGCTCTCCCCCGCGATCGGCAACCGCTTCAGCGACCGCAGGCCGATCGTGGTCGACCAGGACACCACGATCCTTCCCGTGGCCCTGCCCCACTTCGACTCGCTGTGGCTGGCCGACCACTTCTACGGGATGGACACGCCGACCGATCCGTTCATGGAGGCGTGGACGACGCTGACCTGGCTCGCCGCCCGGCACGAGCGGGTCGAGCTCTGCCACCACGTCCTCGGTGTCGGGTACCGGTACCCGCCGTTGCTCGCGAAGATGGCCGCCACCTTGGCGCACCTCTCCGGCGGCCGGTTCGTCCTCGGGATCGGCGCCGGCTGGCGCGCGGACGAGTACGCCGCCTACGGCTACGACTTCCCGAGGCCCTCGGTGCGGTTCGCGCAGCTCGAGGAGACCGTGACGATCTGCCGGCTGATGTGGACGCAGGACTCCCCGTCGTTCGAGGGCCGGTACTTCCGCATCGACGGGGCCGCCGCGCCACCGCTGCCGGACCCGCCGCCGCGCGTCTGCATCGGGGCCGCGGGCGAGAAGGTCGGCCTCCCCCTCGTCGGCCGGCTCGCCGACATGTGGAACGCGCCTCCCGGCCGGGACGACGCCGAGTGGGCGCGACGGCTCGACATCGTGCGCCGCGCGGCTGAGCAGGCCGACCGCGACCCGGCAGGCATCGAGGTGACGGTGACGCTGGAGCGGGCGCTGCCGGAGTCCGACGACGACTCGGCGCGGCTGGTCGACGAGCTCTCCGCCCGGCACGCGCAGGGCGCCGACCACTTCGTCATGGACTTCGGGAACCCGGCCTCGACCGAGCCGGTGCTCCGGTTCGCCGAGCAGGTGATCGCCCCGCTGCGGGCGTGACCCCTACACCGCGAGCTCGCCCCGGGTGATCGTCACGGCGTTCCCCCGCAGGAGCACCCGGTCGCCCGCGACCTCGACGCCCACGGTCCCGCCGCGACGCGAGAGCTGCGCACCGACCAGCGAGGGCTTGCCGAGCTTCTCGGCCCAGTACGGCGCGAGGCAGCAGTGCGCCGAGCCCGTGACCGGGTCCTCGTCGATCCCGACGGCGGGCGCGAAGAAGCGGGAGACGAAGTCCGCGTCCTCGACGCCGTCGTCGGCCGCGGCGGTGACGATGACGCCGCGCCCGGTCGCGGCCCGCAGCACGGCCAGGTCCGGCTCGAGCGCGCGGACCTCCGCGGCCTCCGAGACCTCGACGAGCACGTCGTGGCGGCAGCGGGCCACGGCGATCACGGAGGCCCCGAGGGCGTCGGCGAACTCGTCGGCGAAGTACCCGTCGGGCATGCCCGCCACCGGGACGTCGATCGGGAAGTCCAGTGCGATGGCGTCGCGGCCCGCCCGGTCGGCACGCAGCACCCCGGACGCGGTGCGGAACGCCAGCGGCGCCGACGCGAGCCCCTCGGTGAGCAGGACGTGCGCCGACGCGAGCGTCGCGTGCCCGCAGATGTCCACCTCGACGGTCGGGGTGAACCAGCGCAGGCCGATCTCCCCGGTCCCCGCCAGCGTGGAGAGGTCGAGGAACGCCGTCTCCGAGACGTTCATCTCGGCCGCAACGTCCTGCATCCACTCCGCGTCGGCGGCACGGTCCGGGTCCTCGAGCAGACAGACCCCGGCCGGGTTGCCGGTGAAGGGCACGGACGTGAAGGCATCGACGAGGAAGAGCTGCACGTCACCCATGGTGCCGTCTCGCGCCCTCGGACGGGGCCGTCGGAAGCACCCGGATGTCTGCTCCGGTCGGACCAGGCGTGACCACCGGGGTCACCCGTGGGGAGCAGGGGACGCGACGAGCATCACCTGGCCGTGACCGGCGTGTCCCCGTCTACTCTGACCGGTGCCATGAGCACCGTCTTCATCGTCACGGGATCCTCCTCCGGAGTGGGACGCGCCCTCGCGCAGTTCCTCTCCCGCCACGGGGTGACCGTCGTCGGCCTCGACCGCCGGGACCCGCCGGACCGGGAGATCGCGCACGTCCGCTGCGACCTCGCCGACCCGCGGGGCATCGACGCCGCGGTCGAGCGGCTCGACGACCGGGTGGACGCGCTGGCCAACGTCGCCGGCGTCCCCGGCACGTCGTCCGCCGACCAGGTGCTCGCGGTCAACTTCCTCGGCATGCGTCACCTCACCGAGCGCCTCCTCCCCCGGATCCAGCGGGGCGGCTCGGTGGTCAACGTGTCGTCCTCGGAGGGCAGGCACTGGGTGGCGCACCTCGCGGAGCTGCGGCCGCTGCTCGCGACGACCTCTTTCGACGAGGGCCTGCGCTGGTGCCGGGAGCGCCGCCCCGACCGGTCGGTCTACGACATCTCCAAGGAGGCGGTGCTCGCGTACACGACCGCCTCCTCGACGCTGACCTGGCCGGACGGCGTGCGGATGAACGCCGTGGCGCCGGGGCCGGTTCGCACCCCGCAGCTCGCCGACGTCGAGCGCTCCAGCGATCCGCGCCGCCTCGCCCGGCAGCGCTCGGCCGCCGGGCGCGACGCCGAGGCCGACGAGATCGCGGCCGTCGTCGCGTTCCTCATGTCCAACGAGAGCCGCTGGCTCAACGGCCAGACGCTGGCGGCGGACGGTGGCGTCGCCGCGGCGACCACCTGGGCGGCGCTCCAGACGCGTTGAGGCGGGCGAGATCCTCGATCTCCCGGCGTTCTCACCGTCCGTATTCGTCCGGCTCCGGATCGTGCGTCACTTCCGTCGATCACGCGCGTTTGACACCTCGACGAGAGGTCCGCTCGACGAGATCGGTGGTGTCCATGCGCAGGGGCCGAGGACGGCAGGGACGACGGCTCGCGGCCGTGGTGTTCGGAGCCGCGACGTTGACCGCCGCCACGTTCGGCTCCGCATGGGCCGACCAGGCGCCGACCCCCGCGCCCGCGCCGAACGTCGCGATCCCGGCGCCCGCCCCCGCGGCAGGCCCGGACCTCGGCGCCGCGATGGGCGGCGGCCTGCACCCCGGCGTGCAGATGCGCACCGACGGCGCCCAGTGCACCGCCAACTTCGTCTACTCCGGCGGCGGCAAGACCTACCTGGGCCAGGCCGCCCACTGCTCGGGCACCGGCTCGTCGGACCAGACCGACGGCTGCACCTCGAAGTCACTCCCGCTCGGCACTCCGGTGGAGATCAGCGGCGCCTCGAAGCCCGGCAAGCTCGCCTACAACTCGTGGCTCACGATGCAGCACAACCACGAGAAGGACGCCGACACCTGCGCCTACAACGACCTCGCGCTGGTCGAGATCGACCCGGCCGACGTCTCGAAGGTCAGCCCCGCGGTGCCCTTCTTCGGCGGCCCGACCGGCGTGGACACGCAGGGCACGACCCCCGGCGAGCGGGTCGCGAGCTACGGCAACTCCGAGCTCCGCGGCGGGGTGCCCTTCCTGAGCCCGAAGGTCGGCACGAGCCTCGGCGACCAGGGGCACGGCTGGAGCCACATCGTCGCGACGGTGAGCCCGGGCATCCCCGGTGACTCCGGCAGCGCCTTCCTCTCGCCCGACGGCAAGGCGCTCGGCATCCTCTCCACGCTGAACTTCACCCCGGCACCCGGGACGAACGGCGTCGGGGACCTCGCCAAGATGCTCGACTACGCCCGCGGCCACGGCGGGCCCGGCGACCTCGCCCTGAAGGTCGGCGGCCCGTTCAAGAGCCTGGGCCTCGTCTAGGACCCACGCTCTCGCCGTACGCACGACGGCCCGGTCACCTCGTCCGAGGTGACCGGGCCGTCGTCGTCGGGACCGTCGTGGTTCAGCCCCCGAAGCTCGCGGTGTCGATGACGAAGCGGTAGCGGACGTCGGAGTCCACGACGCGGTCGTAGGCCTTGTTGACGTCGTCCACCGTGATCGTCTCGATCTCGGCGCCAATGTGGTGCTCGGCGCAGAAGTCGAGCATCTTCTGGGTGTCGCGGATGCCGCCGATCTTCGAGCCGGACAGGCTGCGACGCCCGTTGGCCAGCGAGAACGCGTGGATCGACGCGGAGTTCGCCGGGATGCCGACGTTGACCATCGAGCCGTCGAGGGCGAGCAGCGCCACGTACTTCTCGACGTCGAGGTCGGCCGAGACCGTGTTGACGATGAGGTCGAAGCGGCTGGCGAGCTCGGAGAACGTCGACTCGTCGGAGGTGGCGTAGTAGTGGTCGGCGCCGAGGCGCTTGCCGTCCTCCTCCTTCGAGAGGGTCTGCGAGAGGACCGTGACCTCGGCGCCGAGCGCGTGCGCGATCTTGACGCCGACGTGGCCGAGACCGCCCATACCGACGATGGCGACCTTCTTGCCCGGGCCGGCACCCCAGTGGGTCAGCGGCGTGTAGAGCGTGATGCCGGCGCACAGCAGCGGGGCCGCGACGTCGAGCCCCACGCCCTCGGGGATGTTCAGCACGTAGTGCTCGTCGACGACGACCGACTGCGAGTAGCCGCCGAAGGTCTGCTCGCCGCTGTACTCGCGGCCGTTGTAGGTCTGCACCTCACCCTTGGTGCAGAACTGCTCCTCGCCCGCCTTGCAGTTGTCGCACTCGCGGCAGGAGTCGACGAAGCAGCCGACCCCGACGCGGTCGCCGAGGGAGAACCCGGTGACCTCGTCGCCGACCGCGGCGACAGTGCCCGCGATCTCGTGGCCGGGAACCATCGGGAACTCGCTGCCGCCCCACTCGTCCCGGGCCTGGTGGATGTCCGAGTGGCAGATGCCCGCGTAGGCGATGTCGATGACGACGTCGTGCGGCTTCGGGTCCCGGCGCTCGATCGTCGAGCGCTCGAGCGGCTTGTCGGCGCCTTCGGTGATCAGGGCGGAAACGGTGGTCGGCACGGGGCTGGGACTTCCTCTCGTGGGCGGGAGGCGACCCATGCGCGGATCGCCATGCTCACGGACTGGTTGTCCACGATCGAACGGTCGCAATCGTCCACGCCGCGCGCGTCACATCGGGTGACGCATCAGAGGACCGGTAACACGTCCGGCCGGTCGATGCGACTGCTCCAAGTGACGGGGAGTCATGCGGAGGGGGAGACATGAACGGGACGGGACGGGCGGAAGGCACCGGGAACAGTCGGCGCCGACGGCGACCGGCCTCGATCGCGGCGGCGCTCACGGTGATCGCCGTGCTGGTGTCGCTGGGCCAGGTCGCGACGGCCACGCCGGCTCGAGCGGCCGACCTGGGCGCCGACACGATCGCGCGTGACCTCGCGTTCGCGGACGCCCGGCTCGCCGCGACCGCGGGCCGGCTCGCGACCACGGCCTACCCCGTCCGGACCGGCACGAATGGCGTGTGGACGACCGTGGGCGCATCCGACTGGACGAGCGGCTTCTTCCCCGGCGCCATGTGGCAGGAGTACGCCCGCACCCAGGACCCGGTGTGGAAGCAGCGCGCGGAGGCCTGGCAGGCCGGTGTCGAGTCGAACAAGACCGACGACACCAGCCACGACGTCGGGTTCCAGATCTTCGACACCTTCGGCAAGGACGCCACTCTCACCGGCGACGCGAACGCCAAAGCCGTCACCCTCACCGCGGCCCGCACCCTCGCGACCCGCTACAACCCGACCGTCGGCGCGATCCGCTCCTGGGACGCCCGCACGGACACCACGAAGTACCAGGTGATCATGGACAACATGATGAACCTGGAACTGCTGTTCTGGGCATCGCAGAACGGCGGCGACCCGACGTGGGCGACGATGGCCGCCACACACGCCAAGACCACGGCCCGCGACTTCTTCCGCGCCGACGGCGGCAGCTGGCACGTCGTGAACTACGACCAGAAGACCGGCAAGGTCGCGTCCAAGTACACCGCGCAGGGCTACAGCAACGACTCCACCTGGTCACGCGGCGAGGCGTGGGCCGTCCACGGCTTCACGATGTCCTACCGGTTCACCCACGACGCCGCGTTCCTCACCACGGCGCGCACCGCCGCCGACTACTTCCTGTCCCACCTGCCCGCGGACAAGGTGCCCTACTGGGACTTCTCGCTGCCCTCGACCGCGGGACAGCCGCGGGACACCTCGGCGGCTGCGATCGCCGCGTCGGGCCTCGTCGAGCTCTCGACCCTGGAGACCGACTCCGCCCGCAAGACCCGCTACCTCGACGGCGCCCGCGACATCCTGGCGGCGCTCTCGACGCCCGCCTACCTCGCGGACGGCACCACCAACCAGGCGGTGCTGCTGCACGGCACCCAGAACAAGCCCTCGGGGTCCTCCGACACCGGGATCATGTTCGGCGACTACTACTTCATCGAGGCCCTGCAGCGGTACGCCGCCGCGACGGGCGTGAGCACCACGCCGCCGACCACCACGGTCCCGCCGACCACGACCGTTCCGCCCACCACCACCGTGCCGCCCACCACCACGGTGCCGCCGACCACCACGGTCCCGCCCACCACCACGACCACGCCGCCGGCCACCGACCCGGTCACGGCGTACTACCAGCAGCTCGGCGGGGCGTCGTCGTACCTCGGGGCGCCGAAGGCGGCCGTCTACGACGTCGCGGGCGGACGGGCCCAGGACTACGCGGGCGGATCGATCTACTGGTCGTCGGCGACCAGGGCGCATGCGGTCCGCGGGTCGATCCTCACCCGCTACAAGGCCCTCGGCGGCCCGGGCGGAACGCTGAAGTTCCCGACGACCGACGAGTTCGTCACCGCCGACGGCAAGGGTCGCGGCACGAACTTCTCGGTGGCCGGTGGCGGAGGGCTGTACTGGAACTCCGCCACGAACGCCGTCTACGGCCTGCTCGGCCCTCTCCGTGACAAGTGGCTGGCGCTCGGCGAGACCAAGAGCGCGCTCGGCTACCCGACCCGCGACATCACGGCGACGACCGACGGCGCCGGCCGCTACGCCACCTTCACCGGGAACGGGTCGATCTACTGGTCGACCGCCACCGGGGCGCACACCGTCTTCAACGCCATCCGGACGAAGTGGACGCAGCTGGGGGCGGAGCGCTCCTCGCTGGGCTACCCGACCACCGACGAGTACGCCGTGACCGGCGGACGCCGCAACGACTTCCAGAAGGGCACGATCGTCTGGAACCAGGCGAAGAACACCACCACGGTGACCCAGCGCTAACGGTTCCCGACGGCGGGATGGAGCCGCCCCGGAGGGCTTCTGACCGGCCGGCCCGAGCCGGTGGCCGTCAGACTCTCGTCGGGGCGGCCGCATCCGGGAGGTGACGCCTGAGCGCGGCCCAGCTGATGTCGTGCTCGCGCTCCGCCGCCACCGTCGCGGCGCCGCCGCGCACCCCGAACAGCCGCTTGGAGAACAGCAGGTAGAGCACCACGCCCACGTTGACGACCATCCCGATGATCGTTCCGGGACTGGTCGAACTGGTCAGCTCGAGGGCCTCGGGCACCAGCAGCAACGTCGTGAGGACGAAGCTCAGGTACTCGCCCCACCGGGTCGCCCGCCAGAGCCCGACGCCCTCGGTCCCCTCGAGCAGGACGAGGACGAGGAGGCCGGCCGCGATGAACCACAGCGGACCCGCGCCGCCGGAGAGCAGTCCCTGCAGCTGACCCACCGCCTGGCCACCCATGACGATCTGCAGCGACGCCGCGTTGGCGAGGAGGTCGTCGCGCAGCGTCGATTGGTTGACCAGGACGGCGATCGCGCCGCCCAGGACGAGCAGCAGGACCAGCACGTTGAAGACTCGCGTCAGCGCGATCAGTCGCAGCACGTAGCGGCTCTTGAGGGGACGTCCGCGGGTCGGGAGAACGATCTCGTCGCGGTCCGCAGGCCGCTGCCGGGCCGGTTCGGCGGGCGTCGGGAGCATCAGCCAGGCGTCGCAGCGCAGACACCGGTGCAGGCGCCGGTCGCCGTCGAGGTCGCGGACGACGAGCGCGTCGTCCTGGGAGACGGTGGCGGCGTCGGTGCCGACGAGGACGTGGCCGTTCCACGCGCACCCGAGCAGCTCGAAGCTCAGCCGTGGTCGGCGCCGCGTCGGGTCGGTCCCGGGAGGGCGGACGAAGCTGCCGGATGGATACTGCGAGGACATTCGGATCGGCTACCCGATCCCCTCGCGGTGCAAGGCACCGAGTGAGTCAGGAGGTGGCCAGGGGCGGGGTCGAACCGCCGACCTATCGCTTTTCAGGTGCCCGGAGCGCCACTCAGCGTGTCCAGGTCAGTCGCCTGAGCAGGGAAGATGTCGCCCGCGTACCTCGGCGGACGCTCCTGGACTCCGGCCGGTTGCTGAAGTACTGCTGAAGTACGGAAGAACTCTCGCGACGCCTGCCGCGTCGTGCCGCTCAATCGCCGCGGCCGCCCTTCTTGCTTCTTCCTTTGCCGCGTTCGACGGCGTTCTGGCACAGCCAGGTGGCGACGTTGACGAGCTTGAGGTTCGTGTCCTGGGAGGACTTGACGAGCATCTGGAAGGCCTCGGAGTCGTCGACGCCGAAGCGCTCGATGAGGATGCCCTTGGCCCGACCGATCACGTCCCGGCTGTCGATGGCTCGCGTCAGCTGTGCTGCGGTCTCGCTGCCGTAGAGGAGCACGGCGGCCTGGGCGCCGAAGAGAGCGGCGACCAGTTGGGCCTCCGTGCTGAAGGCGGCCGGGGTGGTGGAGTAGAGGTTCAGGGCCGCGCGGTACCCGGCGTGGCCCGTGGCGAGCTGGGTCGAGCACATGGACCGGTAGCCGGCGTCGACCGCGGCCTTGGCGTAGCGGGGGCAGGCCTCGGCGTCGTCGCCGGCGAGGTCGTCGACCACGAGGACGCCGCCGGGCGGCGGGTTCGTGGCCGCCTCGATGCAGGGCCCCTCGTTCAGCTCGGTCTGCAGCTGGTCCAGTTCGCCGATGGCGTGGGCCGTGGTGTGGCTGGACTTGAGCTTGGAGTCCTCGGCCACGGTGATCCCGCCGGCGTCGGCACCGGGCACGGTCTCCACGGCGTGGACGACGATGCTGTCCAGGACGCTGTCCATGTCGCGCAAGTTGGTGCCGCGCGCCATCTCATCGGCGGCCGAGCGGAGAGCGGCGGTCACTCGCTCCTGCTGGCCGGGCTCCGTGACCCCGTCGGTTGTCAGTGGTGGGTCGGAAGGTGGGCTCTGCACCTACGGAACGATCCCGCGGCGGGGCGCCCCGTGTCGAGGGGAGCGGCGCCCGAGTCACAACCGTCGTACCCGCATCGCCGGCAAATACAGCAGGCCGCGGCCCGTGGGGCTGCCGGGCCGGACAACGGCGACGGCCCCGGAGATGCTGGCTGTTTAACGAACGCCGAGGCCGCCCCGGCTAGCAGCCGTCGGCCACCAGCGCACTGGGGCTGCCCACCTCCGCAGCCCTGGGAAACCGCACGCGTCGGCGCCAGGGTCTCTCCCTCGGCGGCGCGGGGTCGCCTCGGACAGGTCGGGCGTGCGAGGGCAAGGGCCACATCCCGACACCTCGGTGACACGCCCGCCTCGAGCGTGGCCCTTGCGGGAGCGCGACCGGGCTGTCAGACCCCGGAAGCGCCGTCGAGGGAGAGACCCCGCCCCCACCGCCACCGCCGCTCCCCCGCCCCGAGCTCGTACCTGACGGGCTCTCTTGAGGCCGGTGCCCTGGGTCCAGGGGCGGAGCCGCCCTGGCCGCCGGAGGCAGTCTCTCCGACCCGTCGTCCTGATCGCCTTCGTCGTCGCCGTCTGGCAGCTCTGACCGGCTGGGCTGCCTGACCTCGGCGGCCCTTCTCGCGTACCTCGCACCGCAGGCCCTCACGGGTGCCGCGGCGATGACGCGCGTCCTCTGACGGTCCGAGCACGCCGGACGGCCCCTCCAACCCGAGGAGCCCCGCCGTGTCCCACTCCCTCGCCAACTCCGCCGCTGGCTCTCGTCCCCCGTCGTCGTGGTCGCGGTTGCCTGATCCGTGGCGCTCGTACTCGCCCAGCCCCGCTGCTGGCGCCCGCGCTGTGGCGGCCGCAGGAGGCGTGGCCGGCCCGCCGGCGCGGGCCGGAGGCAGGAGCGCCGGCGAGGCCGGGGCCACGTCCGACCCGGCCGCACCGCCGGCCGCCGGGGGCGGCCGGCCTGGGCTTGTTCTATGTGCCATATCGGGCCGCAGGCCCACCGACACCACCGATGACCTCGACGAAGACTCGGTGCCGGACACTGTTGCGGGGCTGTGGACCCCGGCGTTCCCCTCCCCCGAGCTGGTCGACGCGGCCGCCGCGATGTTGCCCGCGGTCCACGAGGAGCCCGGCACGCTCGCGGAGGGCCCGCGGTGGGAGCTGACCGTCGGACCGGGCATCTTCCAGGTCGCGTGTCGGGACTGGGCCAAGCGGGAGCGCACTGAGGAACGGGCCCGCTCAGCTCGGGTGAAGGACGTGGACGCTTCGGTGGCCGCGTTCGTCGCCACCGGGGAGTGGCCGGAGCCGCCGCCGTCGCGATCGTCGATCACGTCGTGGTCGCGGAAGTCACGGGCGAACATGGTCAAGCGGCTCTGCGAGCTCGACTACACGCCCCTGTACGCCTCGGGACGGCTCCCAGCGATGGTCACGCTCACCTACCCCGGCGACTGGCAGACTGTCGTCCCCACCGGCGCTCTGCTTAAGCGGCACATGAAGGCGCTCCGGAAGCGCTACGCCCGCGCCTGGGGCGAGGACTGGCGCTGCGTCTGGAAACTCGAGTTCCAACGCCGGGGCGCCCCACACGTGCACATGCTGTGCACCCCGCCGCACGGCACCGCCCTGACCACGAGGACCGGGCCAAGGCGACCCGCTGGGAGGACCACGACCTCGTGTTCCCCTCGACCCTCGGCACGCCGATGGAGCCGCGGAACCTCAACCGGCACTTCGAGGAGTTGCGGGTCAAGGTCGAGATGCCCGACGTGCGGCTCCACGACCTGCGCCACACCGTCGTGAGCCTGCTGC
>NZ_DASXJS010000098.1:0-22735 GCF_036497245.1 Actinomycetospora sp.
CCCGACCGTCGGGAACGTCCACGAGATCGCCCACGGGATCGACCCGGGCGCGCGGATCGCCTACGTCGACTTCGAGCCGGTGGCGGTCGCCCACGCCCGGGAGATCACCGCCGACCTGGGCCCGGTGACGGTGACCCGCGCCGGCGTCCGCGATCCGGAGTCGGTGTTCGCCGACCCCGGGGTGGCGCGCCTGCTCGATCTCACACGGCCGGTCGGGGTGCTCATGGTGGCGGTCCTGCACTTCGTGGCCGACGACGCCGCCGGGCTCGTCGGTCGATACCGGGACGCGCTCGCCCCGGGCAGCGTCGTCGCGATGAGCCACAACAGCGACGACCAGGACGACCCGGCGCTCGCGGCGGCGCTGCACGGCGTCGGCGAGGCCATGCGCGGGAGCGCCACCGAGCTCACGTTGCGCACCCGCGCGGAGCTCTCCGCCTTCTTCGCGGGACTCGACCTGGTCCCGCCCGGGCTCGTGGACGTCGCCGACTGGCCCACGCCCGGCGCCGCGCCTCCGGTCGGCGTCTACGGCGCGGCCGGGATCGTGCCGGGCTGACCCGCTTCTCACCACCGCTTCGCCGGGCGAGGCGCACCATGGGGTCATGGGTGAGGACGCGGACCGGGTACCGGCCGAGCCCCCGGATCTCCGGGTCGGCCACGACGAGCGGGCGGCGGCGCTGCGCGCGCTCGACACGCACTTCGAGGCGGGGCGCCTCGACGTGAGCGAGTACGGCGACCGCTCCGGCACGGCCGGCGCCGCGACCCACCGCCACGAGCTCGAGGAGCTGTTCACCGACCTCCCCGCGCCGCACCCGGAGTTCGCGGCGCCGCACTCCGCCTCGGCGGCCGTCTCCGAGCGAGCCCCCGAGCACCACCCGCTGCGCCACCGACACACGGCGATGGCGCTCCTCCCGCTGCTGGCCGTGATCGGCATCGTGCTGCTCGTCGTGGTGGGCGGGCAGCCCGCGGGCCTGGCGTTCTTCCCGATCGTCTTCCTGCTCGCCGGGCGCTTCGGACCTCGCCGGTTCTGATCGCCGCACCGCGACGCTAGGGTGCCCCGGGCCGCATCGGGGTGGCCCGACGACTCCGGAGGCCTGATGAGCCGCGACATCCGAACCGTGATCGACGGCCTGACCTTCACCGAGTGCCCACGCTGGCACGACGATCGCCTCTGGTTCGTCGACTTCTACACCCACCGCGTCCTGTCGGTCACCGAGAACGGCGCCGACCTGCGCACCGAGGCCGAGGTCCCCGAGCAGCCCTCCGGACTGGGCTGGCTGCCCGACGGCCGGATGCTCGTCGTCTCGCAGCGCGACCAGCGCATCCTGCGCCGCGAGTCGGACGGGACCCTCACGACCCACGCCGATCTCTCCGACGTGGTGTCCTCGCAGCTCAATGACATGATCGTCGACACGAGCGGCCGAGCCTGGGTCGGGAACTTCGGCTTCGACCTCATGGCGGGCGACCCGGTCGCGCCGACGTCGCTCCACCGCGTCGACCCCGACGGGAGCGTCCACCTCGCGGCGAGCGACATGTGGTTCCCCAACGGCAGCGTCGTGACCGCGGGTGGCCGGACGCTGCTGGTCGACGAGACCCTGGGCAACCGCATCTCCGCCTTCGACATCGCCGACGACGGCGGGCTGGGCCGCCGCCGGACGTGGGCCTCGTTCGGCCCGCTGCCCACCGAGACCGACCAGGAGAAGGCCCTCGGCGAGCTGTCGGTCGCCCCCGACGGCTGCGCGCTCGACGCCGAGGGCTGCCTGTGGATCGCCGACGCCCTGGGAGGGCGGGCGATCCGGGTGCGCGAGGGCGGCGAGATCGTCGACGAGGTCTCCCCCGGGACCGGCGTCTACGCCTGCGGCCTCGGCGGCTCCGACGGGAAGACGCTCTACCTCTGCGCGGCGCCGGACTTCCTCGAGCACAACCGGCGCGCGGCCCGCGAGGGGGCCATCCTGGCCACGACCGTCGAGGTGGGTGCCTCCGGCTCGTGAGCAGCGCACCTCTCGACGTGGCCGGGCCGGCCCACCGGGGGGCGGCGGGGCTCCAGGGTGACGGCCCGGCGAACCGCTCGGGGCTGTGATCGGGAGAGCTCTCGAGGGGGCGCGGTGATGACATCCGGGGCCGACCCGGCTCCGCGGCGAGGCGGACTGCCGCCCGCCGTGGTCGTGCTGGTCGGCGGCGCGGCCGCGGTGATCCTGGCGACCGGCGTGCGGGCGGTGGCCTGGCTGGTCGCGCCGGTCATGCTCGCCCTCGTCGTGGTGATCACGGTGCGGCCGGTCCACGGGTGGCTGCACCGGCGTGGGCTCCCCCGCTGGGCGGCGGGTGTGGTGCTGGTGATCCTGGTCTACGCGGTGATCGTCGTCCTGGCGGGCGGGATCGTGGCGTCGGTCGCGCGCCTGGTCACGCTGCTGCCGGGGTACCGCGCCGAGGCGGCCGAGCTGCTCGGGTCGCTGTTCGTGGTGCTGCGCGAGCACGGCATCGGCCCGGTCCCGCTCGCCGAGCTCGCCGGCTCGCTCGACGTCGGGCGCGTCGCGGGCGTGCTCGGGACCGTGCTGGGCGGGGTCGTCGGGCTGACCGGGAACGTGGTGTTCCTGCTGTCGGTGATGCTCTTCCTGACCATCGAGTCCGGGGGCTTCCGCGCGAAGCTCCACGTTCTCGCGGAGGCGCGCCCCGGGTCGGCGGCGGCCCTGGAGGCGTTCGCCGTCAACACGCGGCGCTTCCTCGTCGTCACCACGGTCTTCGGCCTGCTCACGGCGGTCGTGGACACCGTGGCCCTGCTGGCGCTGGGGATACCGCTGGCCCTGCTGTGGGGCGTGCTGGCGTTCATCACCAACTACATCCCGTACGTCGGGTTCTTCATCGGGGTCGTCCCGCCCGCCGTCCTGGCCCTGCTCGAGGGCGGCTGGTCGCGCTGCCTGCTCGTCGTCGTCATCTACCTGGTGGTCAACTTCGTGCTCTGCTCCCTGGTGCAGCCGCGCTACGTCGGCGACGCCGTGGGGCTCTCGCTGACCGTGGTGTTCCTGTCCCTCGGGTTCTGGGCCTGGATGCTCGGACCGCTCGGCGCGGTGCTGGCCGTCCCGTTGACGTTGCTGGTCAAGGCGGTGCTCGTCGACGCGCACCCGGGCGCGTCCTGGGTGTCGGCCATGCTCGCGGCCCGGGCCGTGCCGCCGGCGGCCGACGGGGACGACGACGCCGTGACCGCCGAACAGGGCGGGGATCCGTGACTCCGGGGCGTCACCCGTTGCGATGAACGGGTCGCGTGGCCCGTGACCCGAGAGCGGATCCCGGTGTTGTCAACACGTCATCCAACGGTTGCCGAGCCTGATCCGGGCGACCGAGCTCCCCCCAGGAAGGACCCGCCGCACATGGCGACCCTGCGCAAGACCGTCCTCGCCACGGCCATGATCTCGACCGGCCTGGTCTCCACCGCCGGCATGGCCATGGCCACCGATCACGGCCACGACGGTGGCGACGGCGGCCACGGGAAGACGGTCCAGGAGGGGCTGGTCAACATCAGCGACTTCTCCCCCAACACCACCGGCGACCTGTGCAACAACGACGTCCCGGTCAACGCCGGGGGCGTCCAGGTGCCGATCCAGGACCTCGGCCTGAGCATCCCGCTGCTCTCGAAGGCGGGCGACTCCCACGGTGGCGGCGGCAACTCCGCCACGAACACCGGCAGCTGCGGCAACGGGATCAGCGCCCAGAACTGACGGCGCGCGGCTTGCCTACCGGAACCTTGTTCCGTATGTTTTGCGGAACAAGGTTCCGTTAGGTCTCCAGAAGGGCGACGCCGTCATGTCGCACACCCCCGGTCCCAGCTTCGGGATCGCCACCGCCCCGCAGCAGGTGGACTACCAGGACATCGCGCGGGTCTGGCACGAGGCCGACAGCGTCCCGGAGATCGAGCACGCGTGGTTGTTCGACCACCTCATGCCGATCGGTGGGGACCCCGACGGGCCGATCTTCGAGGGCTGGACGCTGCTCTCCGCCCTCGCAGCCCAGACCCGCCGGCTGCGCCTCGGCGTCCTGGTCACCAGCAACCGGTTCCGGCCGCCCGCGATGCTGGCCAAGATCGCCACGACCGTCGACATCGTCTCCGGGGGCCGGCTGGTCCTCGGGATCGGAGCCGGTTCCCGACCGAGCCACCCGCTGGCCCGGCGCGAGTACGACGGCCACGGCCTGCCCTATCACGACTTCGGCGCCTCGGTGGCCGCGCTCGACGAGGCGTGCACGATGATCAAGCGCCTGTGGACCGAGACCGAGCCGTTCGACTTCGCCGGTGCCCACGTCGAGCTGACGGGCGCGTTCGGCAACCCCAAGCCCCTCCAGCAGCCCCACCCGCCGATCCTCATCGGCGGACGCGCAGCGGCGACGCTGCGGGTGGTCGCAAAGCACGCCGACCTGTGGAACATCCCCGGCGGGGACCTCGACGACGTCGTCGCCCGCAGCGCCCTGCTGGACCGCTACTGCGCGGACATCGGGCGCGACCCCGCCTCGATCACCCGCTCGATCCACCTGCCGGTGTCCTACGACGAGCCCGGGTCAACCCGCAAGGCGGTCGACGAGGCCCTCGGGGCCGGTTTCACGCACGTCACCCTCGGGCTCCCGGCGCCCTGGCCCGTCGGGGTCGCGCAGTGGGTCGCCGACGAGATCGTCGTCCCGTCGCGCTGAGGCCCGGCGGACGCCGGCCGGTCTAGACTCGCTCCACCGTCGTGGGTGGGGGTCCGATGGTCGGCGAGCCGGACGAGGGTGGGCCGCCGAGCGTCGGGGCGGGCCCCTCGCTCGTGTGCCCGGAGCTGGTCGGGCGCGACGCCGAGGCGGCCCTCCTGCGCCGCCGGGTCGCGGCGGCCGCGGACGGCTCGGGCGGGGTGGTCGTCCTCGTCGGGGAGGCCGGCGCGGGAAAGTCGCGGCTGGTCCGCGAGACCACCGCGACCGCCCGGGCCGCGGGGGCGACGGTGCTGTTCGGGCGGGCCGTGCCGGGCCCGCATCCGGTCGCCTACCGGCCCCTCGCGGAGGCGCTGCTCGCGGCCTCGCGCACCGGCCTCGACGTCGAGGGCCCCGAGCTCGCGGGCTTCCACGGCCATCTCGGCAGGATCCTCCCGGCCTGGCGCACCGGGTCCGGCGCCGGCCTCGACGACTCGCCGGTGCTGCTCGGCGAGGGAGTGGCGCGGCTGCTCGGGCTGATCGGTCGCGACCACGGGTGCCTGCTCGTCCTGGAGGACCTGCACTGGGCCGACCCGGAGACCGTCGACGCCGTCGACTACCTCGCCGACGCCCTGCACGGCTCCCCCGTGCTGTGCGTGTGCACGGCGCGGCCCGACGGTGCCGCCGCCGGACTCGTCGAGCGGCTCGCGCGGCGGGATCCGGGCTCGACGATCCCGGTGTCCGCGCTGCCACCGCTCGACGTCGACCGGATGGTGACCGCGTGCCTGCGGACGACCGCGGTGCCCGCCGAGCTGGAGGCGTTCGTCCGCACGCACAGCGAGGGCATCCCGTTCCTCGTCGAGGAGCTGCTCGCCGGGCTGGTGGCCTCGGGGGCCCTGACCGTCGACGGCGGGCGCTGGGCCGGTCTCGGCGAGCTGGTCCCGACGGTGCCCGCGAGCCTGCGGGAGTCGATCCGGCGGCGGCTGGGCACGCTCGACCCCACGACGCGGCGCGTGGTCGACGCCGCCGCCCTGCTCGGGCGGCGCTTCGACTGGCAGCTGCTGCCGGGGATCGCCGAGGTCGACGGCCGCGACGTGGTGGACGGGCTGCGGGCCGCGCTCGCCGAGCAGCTCGTCGCCGTCGAGGGGAACGCGTTCTCGTTCCGCCACGCCCTCACCCGCGAGGCGGTGCTCGCCGAGGTCCTCCCACCCGACCGGATGCACCTTGCCCGACGCGCCTGGCCCGCCATCGAGCGGGCGCACCCCGGCCTGCCCGGCGCTGTCTGCGAACTGGCGGCCGAGCTCGCGGAGGCGGCCGGCGCCCCGGAGGAGGCGGCCGACCGGCTCGTCGAGAGCGCGCGCCGGGCGCTGGGCGCCGGTGCCCTGGTCACGGCGGAGGCCACGGCCCGGCGTGCCCGCCGGCTCGCCTCGGCGGGGAGCCCCGTCGCGCTCGACGCCGACGGGACGCTGGTCCGCGTCCTCGTGGCCGCGGGCAAGCCCGGGGACGCGCTGGCGGTGGGGCGCGAGGTCGTCGGGCTGCTCACCGACGACCCGGACCGCCGGGCCGACCTGCTGGTCGTCCTCGCCCGGGCCGCACTGGCAGCCGGGGACACCGCGGTCGCCGTCGGGTACGTCGACGCCGCCCGCACCGCCGCCGACGAGGGCCGCGACCGGGCGCTCGGGGCGCGGATCGACGCCGTGGCGGCGCACGTCGCGCTGGACGACGACCGGCTCGACGACGCGGCCGCCCTCGCCCACGCCGCCGTCGACGGAGCCGCCGCCACCGCTCAGCCGGCCGTGGAGTGCGAGGCCCTGGAGGTCCTGGGGCGGGTCGCCAGTGCCGACGGCGCCGACGCGGCGATCCCCTGGCTGCAGCGGGCGTCCGACGTCGCCGAGCGCCACGGCCTCGCGGACCGGCACCTGCGGGCCCGGCAGGAGCTCGCGCTGGCAGGGTGGGCCCGCGGCGACCTCCGTCCGCTGCGCGAGACCCGCGACCTGGCGCAGCGCTACGGGGCGCTGATCACCACGGCGGTGATGGACCTCAGCCTCGCCGACGTCGCACTGTCGAACTTCGACCGGGACGGGTGCCTGACCACCGCGCGGTCCTGCGCCGAGGCGAGCGGGCGCTACGGGCTCGCCACCGGACCGGTCGCCCACCTCTGGCTCGCCGGGGCGCACGCCCTGGCCGGTGACGACGCCGCGATGCAGGCGGCCGTCGACGCCGCGCTGGCCCGCGACCCGGCCGACCCCCGCATCCTCGGCGACCTCTACGGCCGGGTGCTGGCCACGCGGGCCGTCGTCGCCGACGACCTGGACGCCCTCCCCGGCCTGCTCGACACCATGATGGAGCACGTCCGGGTGGCACCACCCCGGAAGTCGATCTACCCGGGCCGCGCGCTGTGGGTGACCCTGCACGCGATCTCCGACGACGACCTCGGCGCGGCTGCCCGGGCCGAGTTCGCCGAGACCGCCCCCGCCCTCGGGGTACCGCTGTTCACCGAGGCCCTCGCGGTCGTCGACGCCATCGTGCGAGGGCGGCGCGGGGACGCCGACGGCGCCGCCGCCCTGATGGCGACCGCGCACGCCGGGCTCCGGACCGCACCCCTGGGGACCGGCCTCGTCCACGCCCAGCAGCTCCTGGTGGCCCGGGCCGCCGCCCGCGACGGCTGGGGCGACCCGGTCGGATGGCTGCGGGAGTGCGAGGCGTTCTTCGCCGCGGGCGGGTTCGAGCGCACCGCCCGACGCTGCCGTGCCCTCCTCGGCGCCACCGGGGCGCCGGTGCCGCGCCGCGGCCCCGGAACCTCCGACGTCCCGCTCCCGCTGCGGGCCCTCGGCGTCACCGGTCGGGAGCTCGACGTGCTGCGGCTGGTGGCGCAGGGCCGTTCGACGCCCGAGATCGGGGCCTCGCTCCACCTCTCGCCGAAGACCGTCGAGCGGCACCTGAGCAGCCTCTTCGACCGGACCGGGGTGCGGAACCGCGCGGCCCTGGGGGACCTCGCCCGCACCCACGGGGTCATGGATGGGTGAGCCCCTACGTTGGATGGGGGTGCGCATCCCGATCCGCCGGGGGTGGTGCCGGGACCACGCTCGTCGCATGCAGACATCGGTCCACGAGATCTCCGAGGGCGTCTATCGGCTCTCGACGTGCGTCCCCGAGGCCGCTCCCGGCGGCCTCACCTTCAACCAGTACCTCATCGACGCCGACGAGCCCATGCTCTTCCACCTCGGCCCCCGGCGGATGTTCCCGATGATCGCGGAGGCGGTCGGGAAGGTCCTGCCGATCGAGCGGCTGCGGTGGCTGAGCTTCGGCCACGTCGAGTCCGACGAGTGCGGCGCGATGAACTCCTGGCTCGACGCCGTCCCCGGCGCCGAGGTGGTGTTCAACGAGCTCGGCTGCCTCGTCTCGGTCGACGACCTGGCCGACCGGCCGCCGCAGCACATGATCGACGACGGCACCTATCAACTGGGCGGCCACCACATGCGCGCCCTGCTCACGCCGCACGTTCCGCACGGCTGGGAGGCGCAGGTCCTCTTCGACGAGACCACCCGCACCCTGTTCTGCGGTGACCTGTTCACCCAGCTCGGCGACGGGCCGGCGATAGTGCACGACGCCGACCTGATCGGGCCTGCCATGGCGACCGAGGACATGTTCGGGGCGACCGCCCTGACGACGTCGACCGGCCCGACGCTGCGCCGCCTGGCCGACCTGGAGCCGCGCACCCTGGCGCTCATGCACGGCCCGGCCTTCGCCGGGGACTGCGCGGGCGCGCTGCGCGAGCTCGCCGACGCCTACGAGGCCCGGCTCGCCGTCGGGAGCCCGGCATGAGCGCCCGGGACGGAGAGCCCGTCATGACCACCCGCGTCGAGGACCACCGGCCGATCGAGCGGCCCGAGACCGTGGAGCTCGGGCGCACCGAGACGTCCCGGATGGTGGCCCTCCTCCGGGACCTGCGCACCCCCGACTGGGCGCGCCCGACCGACTGCACCGAGTGGGACGTGCGGTCGCTGGCCGGCCACGTGCTCGGCATGACCGAGACGTTCACGAGCGTGCCCGTCGTCGCCCGCACCATGATCGGCGCCGGAAGGGCCCAGCAGCCCGGCACGACGTTCATCGACACCATGACCGCCCGTCAGGTCCGGGCCAACGCCTCGCTCACGACCGGCGAGCTGATCAGCCGCATGGGCGCGGCCGGACCGGTCCAGGCGCGCTGGCGCGGGAGCAGGCGGCTGATGCGCGCCCTCCCGATGCCCAACGACCTGCGGGACGGCACCACCGAGACCTGGAAGTTCGCGTTCATCCTCGACGTGATCCTCACCCGCGACACGTGGATGCACCGCGTCGACGTCGCGGTCGCCACCGGCCGCCCGCTCGAGCTCACCCCCGCCCACGACGGACGGATCGTCGCCGACGTCGTCGCGGAGTGGGCCCGCCGCCACGGGCAGCCGTTCCGGCTGCGCCTGACCGGTCCCGCCGGCGGCGGGTTCACCCACGGCGAGGGTGGCGATGAGCTGACTCTCGACGCCGTCGAGTTCTGCCGGACCATCGCGGGCCGGCTGCCGGGCGAGGGGCTGCTCGCCCAGGAGGTGCCGTTCTGAGGACGGTCCAATCTGATCCGCGCGCCACCGAGGCTGGTCCGGCGGCCCCGGACGTGGCAGCGTTGCCGGGTATGGAGATCGGACCCGTCCGCCGGCGCTTCACCGCCGAGCCGGCCAGCTCGCCCGTGCCGGGAGAGGCACCCGCGGTGCACGAGCAGTCGGCGGTCGAGCGGGCGCCGGTCTCCCTCGATCAGGACACCGTCCCGAGGACGAGCGCGCGGCCCGACCGCCCGTCGTGACCGTCCCGCCCCGGCCGGATCGTCGCGACGGGGCCGCGGACACCGCGCCCGCGAGCGTCCCGGACGTCCCCGACGCCGTCCTGGGCTGGCGGACGTGGCGCGTGGGCCGGCGGGCGCAACGCCGGACGGAGCTGATCGCTCCGCTCGCGGGAGCGCCCTGGCCCGCGGCGCGACCCCTCGTCGCGTCGTGCGGATCGCGGAACCACACCCCGCCCGGCGACACCTGCCGGTGTGGGCTGTACGCGGTGGCCGACCCCGGGATCCTGGAGTGGGGCCCGTCCGATCACGAGGTGCTCGGCGTGGTCGCGCTGTGGGGGCAGGTCGTCGAGGGCGCCCGTGGTTGGCGCGCCTCCCGGGGCTATCCGCGGTTCCTCGTCACCGGGCCGGGCATCGCCGGCGAGCAACGCGCCGCCCTGGCCCGCCGCTACCGCGTCCCGGTGCACCCCTCCGAGGTGCCGCCGAAGATGCTCGCCAGGCTCCTGGGCGGCGACCGCGCGCTCGCCGACACGCTCCGTCTCGGCCCGGACGTCGAGGTGGAGGCCCTGCTGGCCGCCCACATGCCGGACTGGGTCGACCGGTGGCAGGCGGGGTGCCTGGTGAACGACACCGCGCGACGACCACGCCTGGCGGTCCTCGGACGGTCGTGGCGCCGGCGCTGACCCGGGGCGTGCTGAACCGGGGCGCCGACCGGGGCCTCAGCCGACGGCCGACGTCCTCGAGTCCTGGTCCGATGTCCGCGTGACGTCGCCGAGCAGGCCCGCGTCGTAGGCCGCCACCACGGCCGCCCGCCGGTTGTTCACACCGAGCTTGGAGTAGATCGCGCCGATCTGGGACTTGATGGTGTTCAGGGAGACGTGGAGGTCGTCGGCGATCTCGCCGGTCGTCGAGAGCGACGGCAACAGCCGCAGGATCGTCGATTCCCGTCCGCTGAGGCCCGCGCGGGATGTGGCCCGCCCCTGGACGCCGGCGACCAGGGCGCGTCGCGCGAACCCGTCGGCCGACCCGAAGCTGCCGAGCTGATGCGCCATGACCTCCCGGACGGACGCCGAGGCGTGGGTGAACGGACGCATCAGGTCCAGCGGTGCGGCGCGGTCGAGCGCATCGACGAGCAGCCGCCGGGCGCGCGCCCGGTCCTGCGTGAGCAGGGCGTCGCGGACACCGAGCAACACGGCCTCGATCTCGACGTCGGGGAGAAGAGCCGGGGTGGTCCTCGCCACGACGGGCGCCACGACGTGGCCGACCAGGACGGACGGGTCGGCGGCGAGCGCCTCACGCGCCGCCATGACCGCGACGTCGCCGCTGCGTCCGACACGCACCTCGAGCCACCGTCGGGCGGCGCGGGCATGCGCCGCGTGCCCCAGGGCGAGGGCGGTCTCGTGCTCCAGGACCGCCACCAGGGCGGCCTGCGCTCCGGTCAGCTCCCGGTCCGCGAACCCCACCCGGGCTTGTTGCATCCTGTGCAGGCCACCGCGCATCCGGCCCGCATCGGACTCGGCGGCCGCACCCAGGACGGTCAGGAGCAGCTCCTGGGCCGGGTGGAGGCTCCCCGGGGCGTGCGCGAGGAGATCGGCCGCATGCCGGCGCGCGTCGTCCGGACGGGCACCGAGGAGTCCGCCGTAGGCCAGGGCCGACCGGGCCGCCACGGACCAGGCCGAGACGCCCCACCCACCGCGCTCGGACAGCGAGATCGCCTCGGTGGCATGGGAGGTCATCCGCACGGCGTCGCCCACCACCGCGGCCGCCGTGGCGAGCAACGACGAGCACTGCATCGCGAGATGATCGAGACCGAGGTCGACCGCCCGCGCGGACACCGCCTCGAGCCGCACCACCGCCCCGGAACGGTCACCCGAGACGAACAGCCGGGTCGCGCCGTCGATGGCCTCGGCCAGCGCCCCCTCCAGCCGGGCCCGAGGGCCGGACCCCTCGACGCCGCCGGTGATGCTCGCGGCAAGGTCCCCGACGGCCCGGAGCGCGCGGAACTCGGTCGCACCTGCGGTCAGGGCGCCGCGCAGGGACACGGCGGCCGGGTCCCCGGCCAGGTCGTCGAGCACGGGCAGCACGAGACGCAGCACCCCGTCATCGGCGACCCTCGCCGGTCCGAGGATCGCGCCGGCGAGGCGCAGGGAGTCGTGTTCGCCGGCGAGGACCAAGGGCATCGCCCACCGGCGGACGAGGGCGATGAACTCGTCCGTCCGGCCGGACGATCGCGCGTGGACGATGGCCTCGAAGGGACGGGCGTGGACCGCACACCACCGGGCCGCCCGGAGGTGGAGCTGCGCGCCACGGGCGGGTTGCCGGCGGCCGAGCTCGCCGGACAGGGACGACCGCACCAGGGGCTGGAGGCGGAAGCGTCCGTCCTCGGGGCCGGAGACGAGCGAGGTCTCGTGCACGAGACGCTCGAGGACCCGGCCGGCCTCGGAACGGCCGCTGAGCTGTGCGGCCAGCGACGGCGCGACGGCGTCACACACGCTGACGTCCAGCAGGAAGGACCGGTCGGCGGCGGACAGGCTTCCCAGTACCTCCTCCTCGAGGTACTCGGCGATCGCGTGCTCGGCCCCGGAGATCGTCCCGGCAGAGCTTCGGACGTCGCCCGACCGGCCGGCCGCGAGGGCGGTCAGGCGGATCCCCTCGGCCCAGCCGCCGGTCGTCACGTGCGTCGTCGACACCTGCTCGGGCGACATCACCGCACCGCACCGGGAGATCAGCGCCGCGGTCTCGGCGAGGGACAACCCCAGCTGATCGGCCCCGAGGTCGACCACGCCGCCCTGCAGTCGTAGACGCGACAACGGCAGCGCCGGCGGCCGCCGTCCGGCCAGCACCAGACGGAGCCTCGCCGGGCTGTACCGGATCATCGTCAGGAGCTCGCCGAGCACCGCGGGTGACGTGAGCTCGTGGACGTCGTCGAGGACGAGGCGGAGCTCGCCGGGGAGTGCGTCGAGCACGACGAGCAGGTGTCTCACCCCTGTCCGGTCCCCCACCGCGGTCGGCCCGACAAGGAGGTCGGCCAGCGCCGGCACACACCGGGCGACGGCGTGCGCCACGGCGGACCAGAGGCCTCCGGGCCGGTTGTCGTCCGGGTCCACCGAGACCCACGCCGTGGGCGCGGACCTGGTCCGGGCCCACTCGGCCAACAACACCGTCTTACCGGTCCCGGCCGGGGCACAGACCATGGTCACCGCGGCGCCGGCGGTGGCCCCGTCCAGGACCACCCGCAGATGCTTCCGGGGGACGAACCCGGCGGGCGGAGCCGGAGGTTCGATCTTCGACCCGAGCTCGATGTGGCCGACGACCACGGACACGGCGGGCACCTCCACACTCAAGGTCGGGTTCGACCTCGGGTCCGGGAGGTTCGCTGTCACTCAGCGTGCTCGGGACAGGATGAGAAGGGGTCATTCTCCGGGAATGAAATGGCCGCAAAGCGATCTTCGACTCAGAGCATCTTGAGCTCGCGGCCCACCCGGACGGCGTCCGAGCGACCGGCGGCGCCGAGCTTGCGATAGACCGTTTGTTGGTGCGATTTCACCGTGTTGATGGAGACGCTCAGCTCCGCGGCGATCTCAATGTTCGTGAGCGTACTCGCCAGGTAACGGAGGATGACCGTTTCCCGCCGGGTGAGCGCGCTGACGGGTACTCGCGCAGAATTCGGAGCGGCCGCGTCGCCGCTCATCCGGTCCAGCACGGCGACGGCGAATCCCGCGGCCTCGGTGCCGTGCCGGACCCGCCGGGCGAGCAGCGCGCGGAGACCGTCGGCGCGGCGCAGGAAGGGCCGTCGCAGCCGCTGGGGCGCGGCCACGATCAATGCCTGGTCGAGGGGGCGCAGCGCCGTCTCGACGTCACCCCGGGCGGCCGCGGTGAGTGCCCTCAGGATGTGGGTCGTCACCTGGTCCCGCAGGGTCGCCGACGGCCCGTCGAGAGTCGCGAGGTGACGGGCGGCGGCGTCCGGATCGCCCTCGAGCAGGTGGACGGACGCCATCGCGGCGACCGCCTCCGCGGATGTGGGGTCGCGCAGGCCGGCCAGTACCTCTCGTCCCAGATCCGGGTCTCCGAGCAGCTCCGCGATCTCGGCCCGGACCAGGAGAGCGCGGTCGTGGAGCCGGGCCGGCAGCGTCCGTCCGGCGAGCCGCGTGGTAGTGGCCAGCAGCCCGGCCAGGGCATCTTCCGGAGCGGCCTCGGCGCCGCGCTGAGCGAGCAGGATCGCTGCGGCGAGCTGGACGTGGGGTTCCGGGACCGTGCCCTCGACCTCGTCGACCCTGCGCAGCCACTCGTCGACCTCGGTGGGCTCGCCGCGGTCGAGGTGGATCCACGCCATGGCCAGGTAGGCCGGTACGACCTGGGCGATCCGGCTCGAGCCGACTCCCTCGGCCCGGGCGATCAGGTCGCGCGCGTGGGTCTGCGCCGCCGTGAGCTCGCCGCGCTCGCACTCGAGCAGCGCCCGGTGCGACCCCGCGTTGAGGTGGGGAAGGATGACGCTTCCCGCGGGCTGCGCCGCCGTCACCGCGCCCAGGTGCACGTCGGCGGCGTCGAGCTCGCCGAGCCAGAGCTCGGCGGTGCCCCGGTTGCTGAGCACCAGGACGCGGACGAGGTCCCAGCTCGACATGCCCAGCTCCACGAGCCTCGAGGGGTCGTGCGGGATGCGGCTGCACGCCACCACGACACCGTGCAGATCGCCGTGGATCCGGGCGTCGGCGACGCTGACCAGGTCGAGCAGCAACCGGACCCGACGGGCCCGCCGGGCCGACAGCTCGTCGATCCGCGCGGCGGCCGCGGTGACCAGTTCCCCGACCCCCTCCTCGAGCCCGTACACCATGCGGGCCCCGGCCAGCCCCGCGGCCAGCTCGGGCCGGGCGAGCAGCTCGTCGCGCGGAATCGAGGACAGCATTCCGTCGAGCTCGGGACCGCGACCTCGCAGGACGAACGCGAGGACATGGACGCCGACGAGCTCGGCGGCCAGGGAGAAGAGTCCACCGCGCAGGGCGAGCCGGATCGCCGGGGCCGGGAGGGACTGGCGTCGGTACCACTCGGCGGCGCGGCGGTGGCGGTCGCGGCGCACCCGCGGATCCGGCGTCCGGGTGCGCAGGACGTCGGCCACGACCCGCTGGAGCCGGAACCACCGGCCGTCGTCCCCCGGGGAGTGCACGACGAGGTTCGCCGCCGCCAGCTCGACCAGCATCTCCGCCCCGTCCGCGCGGCCGGTGACGGCGTCCGCCAGCTCGGCGCACACGTCGTCGAGGAGGGCGATGTCGCGCAGGAAGTCGACGACGGCGGCGGACTGTGGCTCGAGGACCTCGCCGAGCACGTGGGCCGCCACGGTCCGGTCCTCACCGGAGAACGACTCGACGTAGCGCGCGGTGTCCGTGCCCGCCTCCTGCAGGGTCAGGGCGGCGAATCGCAGGCCGGCCGCCCATCCCTCGGTGCGCTCCCCCAGCAGGGCGAGCTGCGCCTCGGTGATCCCGACCCCGAGACGGCCGAACATCTCGCGGATCTCGTCCGGGCCTAGGGCGAGCTCGGCGGCCCGGATCTCCGCCAGCAGTCCGGCGAGTCGGAGCCGGCGCAGGGGCCACGGAGGATCGCGCCGGGTGAGGACGATCAGTCGGAGCGGCGTGACCGGGCCCTCGACCAGGCGCAGCAGGCTCGCGGACACCTCGGGCGAGGCGACCTCGTGGAGGTCGTCCACGACCAGGACGACAGGGGTCCCGACGTGGCGCATCGCGTCGGCGACGCGCGTGGCGACGTCGCGGGCGCCGCCGTGCCCGGCGGCGACCCGGCGCAGCGTCGCGGCGTCCGGTCCGGTCAGGACTCCGGCCAGCGCGGCCGCGGCCGCGCGCCAGAACGCGCCGGCATCGTCTGCCGCGTGCCCGACGGACAGCCACGCCGCCGGTCCGGCCGACCCGCGGGCCCGGAGCCACGACCCGACGAGGACGGTCTTGCCCCACCCGGACGAAGCGGACAGCAGGGTGACGGGGGACTCCCACGCAGCGTCCAGACGGTCGTACAAACGCGGCCGATCGACGACGTGCAACGCGCGGGGAACGGTATATTTCGCGTCGGTACCGAGAACATCCACCGAGTGGAGGAACCCCTCGGAACGATCTCCGGTCACCGTCATCCTCGGCCGCTCGATACTCCGTTCAATTATTTCCCTCGACGAGATTATCATTCTCCGGGCGTGGATCGGACCCGTTCTGGTGCGCTCGGGGAATCAGCTGCTCGATGTGGTGGGACGCGACCGAATTTCGCTCGACACTGGGTGCCCTTCCGACGTCGGAGAGTGACGATCTCCGCCCGGGTCGGCTCATCCGGATTTCGCGGAAGCCGGGCATCTCGCCGGGCCGGTGCGTGGCGACCAGCGTCGTCCGTCCCCGGGAGAGCTCGACGAGATCCGTGCACAGCTGCTCGGCGGTGGCGGCGTCGAGGTGGGCGGTGGGTTCGTCGAGCACCAGCACCGGGCGGTCGGCCAGCAGGGCTCGCGCGATCCCGAGGCGCTGGTGCTCGCCGCCGGACACACCCGACCGGATTCCGCCGAGGCGCGTGTCGAGGCCGTCGGGGAGGTTCTGCCACCAGGCGCGCAGGCCGGCGCGGTCGAGCGCGTCCACCAGCTGCTCACCGGTCGCGTCGGGGCGGGCGACGAGGAGGTTCTGGCGCAGCGTGCTGTCGAACAGGTGGGCGCCGGGACCGCACCAGGCGATCCGGCCGCGGACGTCGTCGGAGAGGATCTCGCGGACGTCAACGTCGTCGAGCCGGAGCGACCCGCCGCGGAGGTCGAGCGTGCGCATGACGGCCGCGATCAGGGTGCTCTTCCCCGCGCCGGAGGGACCGCTGACCGCCAGGTGCCCGCCGGCGCCGAGATCGAGGTCGAGGTCGCTCACCGCGTCCCGGTCCGCCCCCGGCCACCGCACTTCGAGGGCACGGGCGTCGATCCTCTCGATCACGGGTGCGGGGCGGGGCGAAAGCGGCTCGGTGACGGTCGCGACGGCGCTCTCGAGGGATGCGAGCCGTCGCGCGGCATGCCGGCCCGAGGCGAGCCGTTCCGCGGCGTCGGGCAGGCCGACGACCAGTTCGGTGAGGGCGAGCGGGGTCAGGACCAGCACCGCGAACGCCGGTCCGGGCAGGGTGCCCGCGCGGAGGGCGAGGATCCCCACGACGCCGCAGCCCACCATGCTCGCCCCGAGGGCGAGCGTGGAGATCGCCCCGCCGACGCCCGTCCCGGCCACGGCCCGGCGGGTGAGCGTGGCGAGTCCCCGGTCGAGGGTTGCGATCCGGGCCCGGCGCGGTTCGGCGGCACCGAAGGCGACCAGGTCCGGACCGGCGACGAGCAGCTCGGTGGCGGCCGCCGCCACCGTTCCCCGGGTGGCGGCCGTGCGGCTCGCGGCCGCTCGGACCGCACCCAGCGTCACCGCCGGAGCGAGGACCCCCGCGCCGAGGAGGCCGGCCGCGATGACGATCCCGGCGCCCGGCAGGAGCAGGCCCAGGGCCAGCGACGTCGCCACCCCCACCACCATGGCGCAGGCGCCGGGGACGAGGGCGCGCACGAGGACGTCCTGCTGGGCGTCGACGTCGCCGATGAGCCGGGCCAGGAGGTCGCCGCGGCGCAGGCGGCCCGTGGCCGCGGGCCCGAGGCGGACGAGGGACTCCCAGACCCGGACCCGCAGGTCGGAGAGCACCCGCAGCGCCACGTCGTGGGACGCGAGCCGCTCGAGGTAGCGGAAGGCGCCCTTGGCCAGACCGAACGCCCGGACCGCGACGATCGCCACCATCAGGGTGAGCACCGGGGGATGCAGGGCCGCGGCGGAGATCAACCAGGCGGCGGTGGCGGTCAGCGCGACGGCGCAGCCCAGGGCCAGGCTCCCGGCGCCGACGGCGCCGGCGAGGCGGGCCCGGTGCGGCCACGCCGTCGCGAGCAGCCACCGGAGAGGGCGGTCCGGGGCACCCGTCGGTGCCGGTCCCGCGGGCGACGCGACCGGGAGCTCCACCGGCGGCTCGTCCCGCATCTCGGGCCGGGGGCTCGGGACCGGGTGGCCCGGTGCGGAGGCGGGTGGGCCGGGCACTGCGATGACCCGGTCGCAGAGACCGAGCACGGCGCTGCGGTGACTGACCACCACGGCGGTGCGGCCGGCGAGAGCCGCGGGCAGCGCGCCCAGGAGCGCCGCCTCGGTCTCGGCGTCGACGCCCTCGGTGGGTTCGTCGAGCAGGAGGTAGGGCCGGTCCGCGAGCAGCGCGCGGGCCAGCGCGACACGACGCTGCTGGCCGGTGGACAGCCACCGCCCGAGCTCGCCCACCTCCGCGTCCAGGTCCAGGTCGAGCTGCGCGGTCCGCATCGCCGTGGCCACCGCCGCGTCCGTCGCGTCCGGGGCGCCGAGACGGACGTTGTCCGCGACGGTGCCGCTGACTAGGAGCGGTTGCTGCGGGACCCAGGCGACGCGCGCCAGCCAGGACGAGTGGTCCAGCGCGGCGAGATCGAGGTCGCCGACGACCACCCGGCCGCGATCGGGCGCGCGCCATCCCAGCAGCAGGTCGATCAGCGTGGACTTCCCCGCCCCGCTCGGGCCGGCGAGGCCGAGGACCTCGCCGGGCGCCAGGTCGACCGAGACGTCGTCGAGGACGGGACCCGCCCGGCCGTCCACCCCGACCGCGTCGAGGTGCAGCGTCGTCGTGGACGGGTCCGGCGCCGGGAGCCCGTCGCCCGCGGCCGGTCCCACCGGGGCGAGGTCCAGGACGCGGGCGACGTCGTCGGCCGCGGCGAGACCCTCGGCGCTCTCGTGGTGGCGGGCGCTGATCCGCCGCAGGGGCAGGTAGACCTCCGGGGCCAGGACGATCACCAGGATGCCGGTGGCGAGGTCGAGCCGTCCGTCGACGAGGCGGAGACCGACCGAGACCGCCACCAGGGCGACCGAGAGGGTGGCGAGCACCTCGAGGACCAGGGACGAGAGGAACGCGGTGCGCAGGGTCCGGAGAGTGAGTCGGCGGTACCGCCCGGAGAACCGGGCGATCTCGTCGCTCTGCCGCCGGGCCCGCCCGAAGGCCGTGAGCACGTCGAGCCCGGCGACGAGGTCGAGGAAGTGGTGGCCGAGCGCCGCGAGCGTGCGCCACTGGTGGGCCACGGCGTCCCGGGTGTGGAGACCGATGAGGATCATGAAGAGCGGGATCAGGGGGACGGTCACCGCGATGATGGCGGCCGAGACCCAGTCCGCCGCCAGGACGCGGACCGCCACGGCGAGGGGCACGACCATGCTGATGACCAGATCGGGGAGGTAGCGCCGGACGTACCCGTCGAGGCCGTCCACACCCCGGCCGACCAGCGCGGCGAGCTCGCCGCCGGGTGGGAGTCCCGGGTGCCGGGGGCCGACCGCCAGGACGTGGCCGAGCAGCCGGGTACGGAGCGCGCGGGTGACGGTGGCCGAGGCCCGGTGCGCGGAGACCTCGCCCAGCCAGGCGAGCAGCGCCCGCCCTGCCACGACCGCGCCGAGCGCCGTCAGCACCCCGGTCAGCGCGCCGAGGTCCTCGCCGCCGAGGAACGCGCGGGTCACGAGCTCGGCGAGCAGCCCGGCCTGCGCGATGATCAGACCGGCCGTGAGGACTCCGGCGAGCGCGGTCAGCGTGATGTCGCGCCGGGCCGCGGCCACGTGCCGCAGGATGCGCCCGTCCACGGCCTTCACCGCGTGACGGCCGGCCCCCGGCGCGGGAGGTCGGAAGGCAGTTCGGCGGGCAGATCGGCGGGCAGACCGGAGGGCGGCTCCGCGGGCGGGGCCGGCGCCGGGTCGTCGTCCCGGTCCCGGTCGATGCCCTCCGTGGCGAACGCCCGCTCTCGGCGGATGTCCCGGGTGAAGGTGGTCGCCCAGCTCAGGACCGCGCCGAGCCGGTTGCGGTACCCGGTCAGGAACGCGATGTGCACGAAGAGCCACGCCAGCCAGCCGGTGGCGCCGGTCAGGTGGACCGGCCCGGCGGAGACGACCGCGCGGCCGCGGGAGATGTAGGCCGCCGATCCGAGGTCGTGATACCGGAAGGCTCGGACGTGGGGCCTGTCGAGGCTGATCCGTCGCCGGATCCGGCGTCCGGTGTAGTAGCCCGCCTGCATCGCGACCTCCGCGACCCCGGGCATGCCCTCGACGCTCATGGCATCGCCGATCACCGAGATCTCGGGATGGCCGGGGACGGTGAGGTCGGGATCGACCCGGATCCGCCCGACCCGGTCCCGGGGCGCGCCGGTGGCGGCGGCGAGGGCGGCGACGACGGGTGGTGCCTCGACACCGGCGGTCCACAGGACGGTGCCCGCCGCGTACCGGGTCTCGACCCCGGCGGCGTCCCGCACGACGAGTCCGTCGGCATCGACGAGCGTGACGATCGAGCCCATCGCCACCTGGAAGCCCAGCTCCTCCAGCGCATTCGCCGCGTTGCGCGACAGCGTGGGGCCGAACGACGCGAGCGGCATGTGGCCGCCGTCGAAGAGCAAAACCCGGGCCTCCTCCGGGGCGATGGTCCGGAACTCGTCGCGCAGGGTGCGGGTGGCGAGCTCGCGGATCTGCCCGGCGAGCTCGACGCCCGTGGGCCCGGCCCCCACGAGCGCGAACGTCAGCCAGCGGCGCCGCTCGGCGGGGTCCGTGGCGGTCTCGGCCATCTCGAAGGCACCGAACACCTTCCGGCGGATGGCGAGGGCGTCGCCGATGGTCTTCATGCCCGGCGCCCAGCGCGCGAACTCGTCGTGCCCGAAGTAGGACTGTCGGACCCCGACGGCGACCACGAGCTCGTCGTAGCCGAGCTCGATCCGGGTCGCCCCGGGCCGGGAGGCGACGACGTGCCGCGCGACGGGGTCGACGTCGACGACCTCGGCGAGCTCGCACCGGACGTTGCGCTGCCGGGCGAGGAGCCTGCGCAGCGGGATTGCGATCTGCCCCTCGGACAGCATCCCGGTGGCCAGTTGACAGAGCAGCGGCTGGAACAGGTGGTGCTGGGCCCTGTCGACGAGGGTGATCTCCGCGGGGGCCCGGCGCAGGGCCCGGGCCGCGAAGAGTCCGGCGAACCCGCCGCCCACGATGACGATCCGCTGGGGCTCGATCGACGCCACGCCGGTGCTTCCCGTGCTCATGACGAACGCGGGTCGTACCAGGTGTCGCCCTCGGGCAGCAGTCCCTCGGCCTCCTTCGGCCCCCAGGTGCCCCGCGCGTAGGGGTGCACCTCGACGGCGTCGCCGAGGACCGGCTCCACCACGCGCCACGCCTGCTCGACGGTGTCCTGGCGGGCGAAGAGCCAGCGGTCGCCGTCGAGCGCCGCGCCGATGAGGCGGTCGTACGGACGCATGTCCGACCCGGGCCGCGCGGCGAAGGTCAGCTCCTGGTGCTCGGCCGCCCAGCCGGCGCCGGGCTTCTTGCCCGCCAGTGTCAGGCCGACCTCGGTCTCCGGCCAGACCCGGAACCGCAGAGCGTTGGCGGCCGGGTCGGGCATGAGCCCGAAGACGTCGTGCGGGGCGGGCCGGAACCGGATGACGACCTCGGTCGCGGTGACGGGCAGGCACTTCCCGGCGCGGATGAGCAGTGGCACGCCGGCCCACCGCCACGAGTCCGCGGCCAGGCGCAGGGCGACGAACGACTCCGTCGTCGAGTTCGGGTCGACCCCCTCCACCTGGTGGTAGCCCTCGTACTGGCCGCGGACCGTCGTCTCCGGGGACAGCGGCGCGAGCGATTCGACCACCCGGGCCTTGGCGGCCTGCCAGGAGCTCAGCCCGGGCCCGTCGGGCGGGTCGGCGAGGACGGTGGCCAGCACCTGGAGCATGTGGTTCTGCACGACGTCCCGGATCGCACCCGTCTTGTCGTAGAACCGGCCGCGGTCGGCGACGTCGAAGGCCTCGGCCATCGTGATCTGGATGCCCTCGACGTGCGTGCGGTTGAGCAGCGGCTCGAGCACCGAGTTCGCGAAGCGCGCGAAGAGCACGTTCTCGACCGGGTCCAGGCCGAGCCAGTGGTCGACGCGGTAGATGGCGTCCTCGGGGAAGACCTCCAGCATGGTGGCGTTGAGCGCCTGCGCGGTCGCCAGGTCGGTGCCGAAGGGCTTCTCCACCATGACGCGTGCCCCGGCAGCCCGTCCCGCCGAGGCGATCCCGTGGGCGATCCGGCCGAACAGCGGGGGCGGCACCTCGAGGTAGAACAGGGCCCGGCCGTCGCCCATCTCGCGGGACATCGCCGTGTAGGTCGCGTCGTCGTCGAGGTCCCCGTCCACGTAGCGCAGCAGCCCGAGCATCGCGACCGCGGCCGGGCTGGTCTCGTCGAGGCCGTTGAGACGCAGCGAGGCGGCCGCGTACTCCCGGAACTGCTCGAGGCCCCATCCACTCTTGGCCACGCCGACCACGGGGACGTCGAGCACCCCGCGCTCCACCAGCCCGACCAGCGCCGGGAAGGTCTCCAGCTTCGCGAGGTCCCCGGTCGCCCCGAAGATCACCAGTGCGTCGACCCGTTCGGTTGCCATGCCGTTCTCCTGTCCCGCGTCCTGCGTCAGCGGAGTCGATCGAGGATGTGGTCGCCGACGCGCATCGCGTTGGCGATCGCCGTGAGCGACGGGTTCACCGCGCCGATGCTCGGGAAGAAACTGGTGTCGACGACGTAGAGGTTGTCGAGCTGGTGCGCCTTGCACTGCACGTCGAGCGCCGAGCTCGCCGGGTCGGTGCCGAACCTGACGGTGCCCGCCTGATGGGCGGTGGCCCCGATCGGCATCCCCTTGTGCATGTAGATGCTGTGGTGCACCAGGTGGTTCGCGTGCATTCCGAGATCGCCGAGCCTGCCCTGCAGCTCGTGGCGCAGCCGCTTGAGCGGCTCGACGTTGTTCTTCTCGTCGAGGGCCAGGTGGATCCTGCCGTCGCGTTCGAGGGTGACCCGGTTCTCCGCTTCCGGGAGGTCCTCGGCGCAGAGCCAGAAGTCGACCGCGTGGTGGGCGAGCTCCTCGAACGGCATCTCCGGACTGATCACTCCTGCCCAGTGCGGGGCGTTCGCCCGGACCTGTTCGGCGTCGGACTTCCCCAACATCTGGACGCCGCCGAGGGGGTGGTCCCAGTCGTCGGACCCGAGGTACCAGTCGTTGAGGGCGAGCGTCTTCTGGAACCGGGTGGGGTTGGGCTCCTTCGACACGGCCATCACGGCGACGTTGTTGTGCCGCATGTAGTGGCGCCCGACGGTGTCCGACCCGTTGGCCAGCCCGGCCGGGTGCCGGTCGTTGGCCGAGCGCAGCAGGAGCACCGCCGAGTTCACCGCGCCCGCGGAGACGACGACGATGTCG
>NZ_DASXJS010000099.1:0-23950 GCF_036497245.1 Actinomycetospora sp.
GGATCGCAGGGGACGTGCTTGCCGATCACCCGCGACACGAGCAGGTACGCGCGGCGGGGGTTGCGGCGCAGCGCCAGCCCGACGAGGTCGGTGAGGCCGGCCGCGCCCGGTGCGTCGTCCTCGCCCGGACGACCCTCGAGGACCAGGTCCAGGGCGTCGGCGACCCATCGTCCCGGCCACGGGTCGTGCGAGCCCTCGGAGCTGATCGCCGCGTCGTGGGCGGGTGGTCCTGCTCCCACCAACCCTCCTCACGCGGGCCGACGATCGCGGTCCGGACACTAGCAGCCCGGACGATTATTGTTGATCATCAAACTCGGCGGGCCGGGAGGGTTGCGGTCGACCGCGAGGGCAGTGAGCATGCCCGGAATCGTTAGATGGAGGAGCCCCATGCAGGTGTCGTGCGCCTTCCCGACCGCGCTGAGCTCGCCGGACGACATCGCCCTGGCCGAGCAGCTGGGCTACGACCGGGCGTGGGTGTACGACACCCCGCAGCAGAGCCCGGACGTCTGGATGACCCTCGCGCTGGCCGCCGAGCGGACCGAGCGCATCGGGCTCGGACCGGGCGTGCTGGTCCCCAGCCTGCGCCACCCGATGGTCAACGCCGCGGCCACGGCGACCCTCGCCGCGCTCGCCCCCGGCCGCACCGCGGTCGCGTTCGGCACCGGGTTCACCGGGCGCCGGGCCATGGGATACCGCGCGATCACCTGGAAGTTCATGGAGGCCTACATCCGGGCCTACCGCGGTCTGCTGCGCGGCGAGGTCGTGGAGTGGGAGGGCGCGCAGATGCAGATGCTGCACCCCGACGGCCACGCCCCCGCCCGGCCGGTCGACGTGCCCGTCCTCGTCGGTGCGCTCGGACCGAAGGGCGACGCGGTGGCCCGCGAGCTCGGCGACGGGCTGTTCGCGACGCTGCAGGTGCCGGACTTCCTGGGCGACTACTCCTGGGTGCCCTTCCTCATGTGGGGCACCGTGCTCGACGAGGGGGAGCCGCCCGGTTCGGCGCACGCCCGGGCGGCGGGCGGTCCGGGCTGGGCGCTGGCCTACCACGGGGCGTACGAGTTCAGCGGTCCCGGCGCGGTGCGCGGCCTGCCCGGCGGGAACGAGTGGATGGACACCGTCGACAAGATGCCCGAGGGGCAGCGTCACCTCGCCGTGCACCACGGGCACTGCGTCGAGCTCAACGACGCCGACCACGCCGCGTGGGACGCGGGCGGGTCCGCGATGCTCCCCGAGGTGACGGTCAGCGGCACCGCCGACGAGGTCCGTCGTCGGGTCGGCGAGCTCGGCGAGCAGGGCGTCACCGAGATCGTGTTCCAGCCGTGCGGGCCGGACACCCGCTCGGAGCTGGAGCGCTTCCGGGACGCCGTGCGGGGCTGACGCGCTCGTGAGCACTTTCCGGGGCTATGACCCCGGAAAGTGCTCACGAGCGCGAAGCGCACCCATGGACTGCGTGCCGAGCACGACGGCGAGGGCGAGGCGCTCGGCGTCCTCGGTGTCGGGCTCGGCGGTGTAGACCATGATCCGGACGTCGTCTCCCGCGACGACGAGCGTGTCGCAGTCGAGCGTGATGCGCCCGACCGCGGGGTGCTCGATCACCTTGTGCTTCGAGGTCTCCTGGCCCGGGTCGGCGTTGCCGGAGTCCCAGAGCTCGGCGAAGCGCGGGCTCAGGGCGCGGAGCTCGCCGACGAGGCGGCGCAACGACCGGTCGGCGGGGTACCGGGAGGCGGTCAGGCGCAGGTCCGCGACCAGCCCCGTCTCGAACTCGGCCTGCTCCCGCGGGGTGTGGACGGCACGGGTGCCGGGGCCGACGACGTGTCGCCAGACGGCGTTGCGCTCGATCCCGCGCCACGTCGAGGTCTCGCCCATCAGCGCGTCGTAGGGGGCGTTGGCGACCAGCAGCGTCCACGTCGCGTCGTAGACGACGACGGGGGTGTGGTCCAGGCGGTCGAGCAGGCGCTGCACGCTCGGGGTGATCCGGGTCGGCACGACGTCGCGGCCCGGTGCGGCGTGCCCGGCGTACCGGTACAGCAGGTCGCGCTCGGCGTCGGAGACGCGCAGTGCCCGGGCGAGGGACTCGACGACCTGCGCCGACGGCGTCCGCGCCCGCCCCTGCTCGAGCCGGGTCAGGTAGTCCGCCGAGATACCGGCCAGCCCCGCGAGCTCCTCGCGGCGCAGCCCGGAGGCCCGGCGACGCCCGCCCACGCGGACACCGACCGTCTCCGGCGCCACCCGATCACGCAGGCGGCGCACGGCCGCGCCGAACTCCGAGGACTCCACCCGGTCAGTCTGGGGCCCGGCGCCGGGACTGTCCTGGCCCTGGCATTCCTACGACAACCCGACGACTGCCTCGCCGTCACCAGCCGCGCGAAGCTCGGGGCCATGACCACCACGCTCATCACCGGGGCGACCCGGGGCCTCGGCCTCGAGACCGCCCGCCAGCTCGTCGCCGCCGGGCACACCGTCTACGTCGGCGCCCGCGACGAGGCCCGCGGCCGCGCCGTCGCCGAGGAGATCGGTGCCCGCTCCGTCCGCATCGACGTCACCGCCGACGACTCCGTCGCGGCCGCCTTCGACCAGCTCGAGGCCGAGGGTGGCGTCGACGTCGTCGTGAACAACGCCGGCGTCGCCATGCTCGGGCTCAACGGTCCCGACGCGCTCGCGGTGTTCGACACCAACGCCGTCGGGATCGTCCGCGTCACCGAGGCGGCGCTGCCGCTGCTGCGGAAGTCCGCGAACCCGGTCGTCGTCAACATCTCCAGCGCGCTGGGGTCCTTCGGCGCCAACCACGACCCGCAGCGGCCGGCGTCCCAGGTCCCGGCCATCGTCTACGGCGCGAGCAAGGCCGCCGTGTCCATGCTGACCGTCCAGTACGCGCGGGCCGTACCCGAGGTGAAGTTCAACGCGGTCGAACCCGGCTACACCGCCACCGAGCTCGGCGGCCAGGCCAACCCGCACGGCCGACCCGTCGAGATCAGCGCGGCGACCGTGGTCCGGGTCGCCACGATCGGCACCGACGGCCCGACCGGCACCTTCCAGGAGGACGACGGCGAACTCGCCTGGTGACCCGGCCGAGGCCTCTGCACCTCGCCGTGACGGGAACGCCGGAACGGACGCGGCGCCTCACCCGGTGAGCGGCTGTGTCGCACCGGGCGCCCTCGCCACGATCGGCGGGCGCCCGTGTCGCGGCACGGGCGCGCCGACATCGGGGGGACGATGGCGGTTCCGCCGACCCGCCGAGGAAACATGAACTCACCGACATCGACCGAGCCCGTGGACCTCGTTCTGCAGGGTGGCGGCGTCAAGGGAATCGCTCTGGGCGGTGCGCTCGACGTCCTGCTCGCGAGCTACGACGTCCGGCGTGTGGCCGGGACGTCGGCCGGAGCCATCGCGGCCAGCCTGGTCGCGGCCGGCTACACGCGCGACGAGCTGCGCGCCGCCCTGGGGTCACTGCCCTACGCGAAGGTGCCCGATCGTGCCCTTCCCATCCCGGGGCTGGGTGAGCTCACCGGCCTGCTCAGCGCCGACGGGCTCTACCGGGGGGACGTCATCGAGCAGTGGGTCGCCGACCGGCTGGCCGAGAAGGGCGTCCGCACCTTCGGCGACCTGCGGCTCCCCTCGGACAGCTCGGCGGACCCGTTGCTGTACAGCGACGACCGCGCCTACCGACTGGTCGTGACCGCCACCGACATCACCCGCGGCCGGGGTCTGCGTCTGCCCTGGGACTACCGCGCGGCCTTCGGGCTGGACCCCGACGAGCAGTCGGTGGCCGAGGCGGTGCGGATGTCGCTCTCGATCCCGGTGTACTTCGTGCCTCGCACCCTCGTGGACGTGGCCACCGGGCGCACGTCGCGGATCGTCGACGGCGGTGTGCTGAGCAACTTCCCGGTCGAGCTGTTCGACCGTCAGGACGGGCAGCGTCCCCGGTGGCCCACCCTCGGCGTCGGGGTGATCCCCGAGCTGCCCGGGGCCGACAGCACGCTCTTCCCCGGACTGCCGATCCGACTCGTCGGCCCGCTCGCGCTCGTGGAGGAGACGATCGCGACCGCCATCTCCGGCCACGACCAGACCTACCTCGCCCAGCCGCGCAACGCCGAGCGGGTGTTCCGCATCGACACCGATTCGGTCGGCGTCGTGGACTTCCACATCGATGCGCAGCGGCGCGCGACGCTGGTCGCCAATGGCCGACGCCGCGCCACCGAATTCCTCGACGAGTGGAACTGGGACGACTACCTGAAGCGGTTCTTCCCGTGACCGGGCGCCGTCAACGGCAGGGTCAGGCCCCGACCGGGCGGCCCGGCGCAACCGGCGTCCCGCACCGTCCGCAGTGCGCCCACCCGGGCGCCAGGGCGGCGCGGCAGGTCCGGCACGACGGCGGGATCGCGATCCGGGTGGTGATCGCGTCGGGAGCCTGCGGCGCCGCGAAGCCGACCGGCGGGGACATCGGGGCCTGCGCATACTGCCCGGCCGGCATCGCGGGGACGCCGTCGAAGAACCGGCGGGAACTCTCCGAGCCCCAGAGCAGGCCGATGATCGTCGCCGGGATCGCGAGGAGCACCAGGGCGGGCAGGAACGCCACCGCCTCACGCTCGCTCGCGGCGAAGACCAGCATCACGAGTCCCCAGGCGATGTCGAGCCCGCACAGCACGGTCGCGACGATCCGCGCGCCGCGGCCGGCCCGGCCCAGCGCGGAGGCGATCCAGAACCACAGGGCGACGAAGGCCAGCGAGACCAGGCCCGAGGCGATGACCACGCCGGAGAACATCCCGATCAGGCCGCCGAACGCGGTGCCGAGCCCGTCGGCCTCCGAGCCCGCGTAGCTCGCGGCCACCGTCGCCCCGGACACGAGGCCGAACACACCGAGCACGAGCGTGATCGCGGCGCCGAGTGCGCCCAGGGCGGTGAGCACCCTGATGATCACCTGGGCCGCGGTGACGGTTCCCGGTCGTACACCCACGGCCTGAGTCATGACGTCTCCCCGCACACCTGGCGGTCGCTCGCTGCGGCCGGTGTCTGACGATCGCGCCATCTCACGCCGGCGTTACGAGACCCTCTCGTCGGGCGCACATGGTCGGCAGGCACCCTGGGTGCGGTGGGACGCGCAACGAACGTGACGACGGTGCTGCGCTCGGCCCGGTGGGTGCTCGTGGTGGGGCTGCTGGCCGGGGCCCTGGCGGGCCTGCTCCTCGACCTGCACCTGGACCGCTCGCCGGCAAGCTCGGACGCGCAGTTGGTGCTCTCGAACGGGACCGCCACGCCGGCGTCGTCGGAGAAGGCCTCCACCGAGGCCTCCTACATCGCCAACCAGACGCCGACCTACGCGGCCCTCGCCACCAGCGACGACGTGCTCGGGCCGGCCGCCGCGAGCGTCGGGACGACCGTGGAGGCGCTGCGCCCGGAGGTCACGGTCACCGGTCTCCAGGACACGAGCGTGCTGGTGATCGAGGTCCGTGCTGACACCCCGAGCAGGGCGACCGCGGAGGCGACGGCGCTGACACAGACGCTCAGCGGGCAGATCACGCGCCTCGAGACACCTCCGGGGCAGCCGCCGCGGGTTCTGGTGACGACCAGCTCGCCCGCGAGCGCCCCTGCGCCCCGGTACGTCCCACCCTGGGGGCTGCTGACCGTCACCGGCGCGCTGGCGGGGCTGCTCGTCGTCGTGCTCGGCGCTGCGGTGTGGGCGAGCGGAGTCCCGCAGCGGGCGGGGCGACGGTTCTCGGCGTGGCTCCTCCGCCGACCGACCGAGGCCGAGCTCGCCCGCATCCCCGCCACCGACCCCCGCGAACGTCGCGACGACCCCGAGGTGGCGGTGGCGAAGGTCGCCGGGCACTGGCTCTCGAAGCTGCGTAACCGAGGCTGAGCCGGCGAGGCTCGTCACCTGCGCGCCTGGTCGCCACCTGGCGGATCGCAGCGCTGACACGGGCAGGCTGCTCGACGGCGATCGCATGTCCGCTGTGGGTGTCGGTGATGTGTTCGGCGTGCAGTTCATCGGCGAGCTGTTCCGGACTCCCGATTCCGACCCCGCCCTGCGCTGACGACACGTCGCGCGCGGGTCCGGGACTGTTCGGGGTCGTACGGCCGGCTGCGCGCCTTTATTCTGGGCGCGCCGCGGTCACCGCGGGGCGGCTCGCCGCCTCCCAGTTCTCCCGGCTGCGGACCGTCGTGATCGTGCCCACCACCACGATCACCTACCGTCGTGTTCCGCGGCGGACGAGGAGGCAGCCATGCACCTGGCCGAGGTCTACGCCCAGAGCCGGACGCGGATGATCGAACTCGCCGCGCCGCTCACAACTGAACAGCAGCAGACGACGGTGCCCGCGACGCCCCTGTGGACGGTGGCGGACGTGTACCGGCACGTCGCGGGGGTGCCGGCCGACGTTCTGGCCGGTCGGGTCGAGGGCGGGGGATCACCGGAGTGGACCGCGGCGCAGATCGCCCCCCGAGCCGACAACACCCTCGACGACGTGTGCGCGGAGTGGGCCGAGACCGGTCCGAAGTACGAGGAGCTCATCGCGGCGGCCGGGTTCAACCGCGTGCGAAGCACCCTCGACCTGTGGACCCACGAACAGGACGTGCGCGGGGCCCTGGGCGGGCGGGGCGACCGTGATGACCCGGCCCTGCCCACCCTCGTCACTTGCCTGATGGAGCTGCTACGCAGGAGTTGGGGCGCCGCTCGCGGCATCCCTCGGATCGAGTTCGTCATCGACGGCAAGCCACACCGTTACGGCGGAGGCGAGCCCGAGATCACCCTGCGCACCAGCAGCTACGAGTTCGTCCGCATGGCCAACAGCCGACGCAGCCGAGCGCAGATGCATGCCCTGGATTGGACGGGAACCACCCCCGAGCGGGTGTTCGACGCGCTCACCCCGTTCGACCTCCCCGAGTTCGACGTCGTCGACTGAGCGCTGCTTATCTGCAGCTAGGACATGCATAATGCTGCGATGAGCACGTCGATCACCGTTCGCGACGTTCCCGACGACGTCCGGGACGAACTGGCCGCGCGGGCGGCGCGAGCGGGCCGCTCGCTGCAGGAGCATCTCCGTCGCGAACTGATCGCGATGGCTCGTCGACCGAGCGGGGAGGATCTGTCGCGCCGCGTGCGGGCACGTAAGGAGTCCACGGGCTCGCGGCTGGACGCCTCGCAGATCATCGCCGACCGCGACGCGGATCGGGCGTGACCCTCGTCGTCGACGCGTCGGTGGTGGTCGCGGCGCTCGTCGACGACGGCGAGGTCGGGCGTTGGGCGGAAGCTGCGCTCGATCGCCAGGGACTCGCCGCTCCCCATCTCATGCCGTTCGAAGCCGCCGACGTCCTGCGTCGTGCGGCACGCCGCGGCGACATCAGCGACGACGTCGCCCGGCTGGCTCACGCCGACCTCCTCGACCTGACGGTCGATCTGGTCGACTACGAGGCACTCGCACCTCGCGCGTGGGCACTGCGCGAATCACTCGCGGTGTACGACGCCGCCTACGTCGCGCTCGCGGAGGAGCTCGATGCTCCGATGATGACGCTGGACCTGCGGCTCACCCGGGCTTCCGGCCCCCGGTGTCCGTTCCTCACCCCGGGCGAACCGTTCCCGTGACGGCTGCTGCGTGGTCGGGGAGAGCGCGCACGGGTCCGCCGGCGATGTGAGGCCAGCGATCGCAGAGACTCCCCGACCAGGGACGACACCGGGGCCTACAGCCTGTCGTTCCCCGACGACATCAGCGGTCGGCTGTGGCAGGCGACCCTCGGGGCGGCGAACGACACCCCGCAGGAAGCCGGCGCCCCTCAACGAGTTCCGGTGATGGTCAGCGGCACAGCAGCCCGACCGGGCCTGCAGTCGGGCAGGGTCGTGTGCCCGTCAACCTCGAGATAGAGGAGCGACACGTACGGCCCTCGGTCGGTCCGAACCCAGACGGACGTTCCTCGGAAGCGGGGAGCGCCCACGGATACCGGTTGGCCGGGCTCCGCGCACTCCACGAGAAGAGTCGTACCGTCTGCGGCCCTGCCACGGAGCCTCGACGATGCGGTGGGCGCAGCGCGCAGTGCGACCCCTTGGGAGCCGCTCAGGATGACCTGGGCCGTCACTTCGTTCGAGAGTGGAGTGGTAGGCCGGTCCGGGTAAGCCGGGGGCGGGGGAGGCTGGGCCGGAGGTGGTGGACCTTGGGGAAGCGGCGCCGGGACCTGCTGGTCGGCGCCATGGCGGCGGTTCGTGCCGTTCGGGACCGCTGCGGGGCCTGGGCCCTCGTCGCCGTCATCCTCCGGAGCCGCCGGCGGCGACGAGGTGTCGCCCTGCGCCGGCTCGCCGGACCCACCCTGCGCACTATCGAGCTGAACCTCGTGCGCTGCGCCTTCCGCGCCGCTGATACCGCAGGCGCCGAGGGGCAGAAACCCGATCACCAGAATGCACGCCGCGACGTTCCGACGGGAAAGTCGTATGCCGTGTGGTCGAGGCGGATCACCCCTCATGGCTCTTCCCCCCGGACCGCGTGCTCACTCATGGGTAACGTCTCTCTCAAGAAGACATCGATTTGTTCTCGGGCACAAGGAGTGGGCGCATTATTGGCTGAAGTGTGATATAGCAGCCCGTCGTAGATCTGTCACAGCCGGTCAGTGTGGCCGGGCTATTCGAGGTGACTGTTCGAAAAACGAATGGCGGACGACGAGGACGCTCGGTGGCGTCGCCCGTCGAGGATCTCGCCGCGCCGATGCTGCAGATCAGGGACGATTGCTGACGACGCTACTGGTCTGCGTGGTCGCCGGTGGGTTGGGATGGTTGACCTGGCTGACCACGAAGGTCGCGATGGCAACGATGGCGACACCCTGAGCGAGGACGAAGGCGACCTGGGTCCTCAGGTTCTGCATCCCGTAGGTGACGGTGAGGGCATTCCGCCGTGGCGTCCAGAAGCGGTTCGTGGGCCGCAGGGAACGGAGATCCATGGCGAGGCCGACGATCGTCATCCCGGCCCAGAAGGTCACGGCCTCGATCATGAGAGGAACTGCGTTGGCCACGTTGGGGCGATCCCCCAGCAACGCCGCGGTCAGGTAGATGGCCGGCGTGACAGCGCACAACGCAGCGGGCAGCAACACCTTGATCGGACCGTGGTGGCCGGGAAGATACTGCCACGCCAGTCCGATGGCGAAACCGGCGGCCGTCCAGGTGCCGAACACGCTGATCGATTCGACCAGGCAGGCCAGGACATACGATGAGAGCGACGCGGACTCCGAGGTCACGGTCGGGACGACGATCCTGAAGACGAGGATCGCCGACGCGACCAGCGCACCCCCGCGCGCGGCGAGTGCCGCCGCCTGTCGAGCATTCTCGATCGGGGACATGCCCGGCCCGGCGACCAGCAGGACCTCGACGGGGGTGAGGTGGCGACGCCCGCGGGTATGGCCGAACACGTAGAGTCTCGTGCCCTCCCGCCGATCGAGCTGCTCGATCCGTTCCGTGTACTTCTCCAGCTCGATCGAGCCGCCTGCGAAGGCTTTCTCGATGTTCCGGCCCTCCTGCACGGCCGAGCGCCAGCGGACGGCTTCCCTCCGAAGATCGCTTGCGCTGGTCGTGCGGAGCTTGCGACGGATGGTCGTGTTGTCATGGGTGACCTGGTCCACGACGTGTCGCCGTCTCGAGAACGCCAGGAGCGTGAGCGGGACCAGGACGATCCACAACGGGACGCCCCAACCCCAGAGCATGAAGCTCCAGGTCTCCGCCCAGAAGACGACGAACGCCGCGGTTGCCAGGATCAGTCCGCGATCGTCGGGCTCCGAGATCGTCCCGAGTTCGTCGGTCACGTATCTGATCAGGCCGAGCGGCAGGAGCACGACGGCGAGTGTGAAGAACTGAGCCAGGAACGCCGGCGTGTTGAGTGTGGCGAGGTAGCCGAACCATGGAGCGCCGGGCGTGTAGGGGTAACTCCCGTAGTTGGCCGTCGAGTAGTGGGCGATGTCGATGTCGCGTTCGATGACGACGACCGTGGCGAGGAGGACGCCGACCGCCCAGCAGACCGGCTCACCGAGGGAGGCCCGTGCGAACTCGGCGAATGGACGGAGCAACAAGCGCGCACAGTTGAGGAGGGCACTCCACAGCAGGATCTGTATCAGGCAGGAGAGCACCATCGAGGTTGCGAAGACCCGGTACTCCTGCCCCGCTGTCGCCGTCAGGCCGTAGATCCAACACACGAGGCCGCCCAGGGCAAGGACGGCGACGAGACCTGCGCTGAGTCTCCACCGCAGAGCCACCCACACCGCCGCGGCGAGGGTGAGCAGAACGCATCGGTAGGGCCAGGGGCTGGCCAGCGTCCCCACGGCGAGCACGATCTCGTTGAGGACGGTGACGCCTGCGAGGACCAGCACCGGCACCAGGAGACCTTCGACGGACCAGCCGATCCGCTCGCCCGGACGGTCCTGATCGTTCTCCCGCCCGTAGACGAGGCGCTTGACCGGCCCGATCGGGCGGCGCGACGTCTGCGCAGCCTTCCCGAGGTGACGTCGGCGCTTGTCGCGGGCGACGAGCACGATGAGCAGCGCGGCTGCCGAGGCCGCCGGCAGCCACCTGATCAGGCTGTTCGCCACGGCCGCGGCCGGTTCCGCTGCTGCCGCGAAGACGGCGGTCTTGAAGTCGGGCCGAACCACGACCGTGTGGGGCGAGTCGCATGCGGTGAAGGTCGCCTTGTCGGGATCCTTGGTCGCCGGGGAATCCCCGTCGGTTGCCGACAGCGCGCCGGACGGGGCGCTCACGGCGAGGTTCGTGCACGGGGTGTCCTGCAGTCCCTCGAGCGGGTTGACGGTGAGCAGCCAGGTGCCGTCGTTCTGGAGCGTCGCGGCAGCAGCAGCCCGGCGGCTGACCCCCAGGGAGAGCGCGGTCGGGATGTCTTCCTGAAAATTGTCGATCACCACGACGGAGCCGGCGCGCAACCGTACGTCGGGCAGCGTCGACCGGCTCCAGGCCTGGTTGGAACCGACAGCGCAGAAGAGCGTCGTGCGGAACTGGACGGTGCTCTGGTCCTCGAGGAGATCGCGAGCTGACGGCTGCGTGGCCGGCAACGACAGGACCAGCGAATCACGGAGCACGGGGGCACCGTTGTTGTAGTCCACCGTGACGGTTCTCAAGTACGTGGCGACGCCGGTGGCCTGAGCTTGTGAGGTTGCTCCTCTGCAGGTGGGGACCGTCGAGGCCCGGGATGCCGTGAGGACGGTTCTGTGTGAGAAAACGAGGACGATCGCCAAGGCACCCACCGCGAGGAGGAGGACCGCGCCGAGCGCGTACCGCTGCTTCACCCGAGCACCCCCCGCGGTCTGGCCGCCCGTGCCCAGCAATCTGTGCGATTCGAGTGGGGACGCGTCCGCTGGTCCGCGCGCGGACGAACCCCGGCTGAGATGGCGATCGATCCTCTCGCGCGAGAATATGGCGCCGGGAACGTACTGCCACTCCACCACATGGGTGGCGCAGTCGCCGGAGTAGAACTGGGCAGTTGCCTCGCCGGAAGAGCACGAGAAGCGTGGGCAGTACGCAATGTTGCGTATTGCGGGCTCTCGGCGCGAGGCGCTGGAGTATTCTCGGTCGGTTGACGACGCGTTCGTGTGTCCTGTGGGAGGTCTGCGTGTACAGCCTCGGTGTGGATCTCGGCACGACCTTCGTCGCCGCCGCGACGGCTCATGAAGGCGTCACCGAGATGGTGAGCCTGGGGGACCGGTCGGTCGCCACACCCGCGGTTGTCTTCTTGCGTGAGGACGATTCCCTCGTTACCGGTGACGCGGCGGCCCGGCGGGCCGGGGCGAATCCCGAGCGGGCCGGCCAGGAGGTCAAGCGTCGCATCGGTAATCCGACACCGGTGATGTTGGGGGGCACCGCGCAGGCGGCCACGACCTTGCTGGCGGCGTTGCTCCGCGACGTGCTGAGCAAGGTGACCGAGACCGAGGGTCATAAGCCTGATCGGGTGGTGCTGACCCATCCGGCGAATTGGGGTCCGCACCGACGCAACCAGTTCGAGGAGGTCCCGGTCCTCGCCGGGTTGGACATTCCGCCGACCGTGACTGAACCGGCCGCCGCCGCGGCGTTCTACTCGTCGACCCATGAACTGGGCGACGGGGAGACCTTGGCGGTGTACGACCTCGGCGGCGGCACCTTCGACGCCACCGTGTTGCGCGCGCGGCCGAGCGGGGTGGAGATCCTGGGCACCCCGGAGGGTATCGAGCGCCTGGGCGGGGTGGACTTCGACCAGGCGATCCTCGCCCACGTCAACTACGTCTCCGGCGGTGCTCTCGACGAGATCGATCTGAGCGACTCCCACACCACCGTCGCGATGGCTCGTCTCCGACAGGACTGTGTCCTGGCCAAAGAGGCGCTGTCGGTCGACACCGAGACGATCGTGCCGGTGTTCCTCCCGAAGGGACACTTCGAGGTCGAGCTGACCCGCGCGTCGTTCCAGGACATGATCCGGGCGCCGATCGAGTCGACGATCCGAGCGCTCACGCAGACACTGCGCTCGGCGCAGGTCGCTCCCGCGGAGCTCTCGGCCGTGCTGCTCGTCGGAGGATCGTCGCGAATCCCGTTGGTCGCGGAGATGGTGTCGGCCGAACTCGGCCGGCCGACCCTGGTCGACACGCATCCGAAGTACGCAGTAGCTCTGGGCGCGGCCACCTTGGCGGAACGGCCGACCGCTCTCAAGGGCGTCAAGGCGGTGCCGCACACCACCCCGACCGCAGCTCCGCTCACGCTCCCTCGACCGGTCCCCGTCGGCGTCCGCGAGCCGGGGGGAGCTGCGTGGCCGCGCGCGGTGCCCGACCGTGCCTCGAAGCCGGGCCCGACAGACCGGTTCTCCGTCCAGCCGGCGCCGACGAAACGGATGTCCGTCATCGGCGGCGGGGCGGGGCGGGGCCATCACCCGGCGGGTGGGGGAAGACCCGGTGAACCTTCCTCACGACCGGCGTGGCCGCATCCTTGGTACTACTGGCTGCTCGCGGTGGTGATCGCGGCCATCGCCGTCGTGGCATTGGCAGCGGCCCTGGCCGCGACGGTGTTCCGGCCGCACGCGGACGCGCCAGCCGTCGTCTCCGTCTCCCGCTCAGTGCTCGACAGTGCATCGTGACGCGTGATCGGCACCCGCTGCGCGGGGGCCAGGACCGTTGCTCACGACGGGACCCGTAGCGGGCGCCCTACGCGCTGCGGGTCCGCGACGGCTCGTCATCCGGCGCCGGCCGCGGCGCCGGGATGAGGCACTCGGACCGGCACGAGGCCCGCGTGCGCCCATCGACGGTCCCGCGCCGGGTCATCGACACCCACGGCGCCACCGCCCACGCCACCACGCCGACGACGACCGCTCCTACCACGATGTTCATGCGTCCCCCCGAAACGTGCCCCACGACCACCGCGACGGGTCCGGGCGCGGCGAGGGGGCGGACCCGTAGTAGAGCGTGCGCTCCTTTCGCCGCGCTGTCACCACGAACCGCCGTGGCATCTGCGCAACACATGTCGCGCAGTCAGCCGTGGGCCGGACGTCCCGACGGACGTACTCTCCCGTCTGACGCTCACCCACGGTGACGCCACTGGGGGGAACGATGACGCGTGTGGAGATCCGCCTGCTCGGCGCCGTCGCCGTGGAGCGTGACAGGGTCGCCGAGACGCGCCGCAGCCGGAACCACGGCGCGCTGCTGGCCCTCCTCGCGCTCCGGGCCGGCGAACCGGTCGACGGCGACCTGCTCATCGACGAGGCGTGGGGCGAGGACCTGCCCCTGAACCCCCGCGGTGCCCTGCAGGTCGCACTCTCCCGGCTCCGGGCCTGGCTGGGGGATCGGACGGAACCGTGGATCACCGCAGGTGGCGGGCTCTACACGCTGCACGTCGATCCCGACGCGGTGGATCTCCTGCGCTTCCACCGGCTCGCCGAGACCGCCCGCCGCAGCGACACCATCACCGACCACGAAGCCGCCCGGGCCACGTGGCGCGGCCAACCGTTCCCCGGCCTGGACACCGCCAGACTCCTCGAAGCCGGACGAGTCGCCGAGCAACGCCGGCGCGCGCTCACCCTCCGCCACGCCTCCCTGCTGCTCGACGCCGGTCGCCCCGGTGAGGTCGTCGACCTCCTCGTCGGCGAGGACCGGCTCGACGAGGAGCTCTCCGCGCTGCTCGTCCGGGCCCTGAGCGACGGCGGCCGGCACCGCGACGCCGTCGTCACCTACCTCGAGGTCCGCCGCCGCCTCCGTGACGAGCTGGACGTCGCGCCGGGGCCGGAGCTGCGCGCCCTCTACGGCTCCCTCACCCCGACGCGCCGCACCCGCCACCGCCGCCCCGAACTGGTCGGACGCGACGACGTCGTCGCACCGATCCTCGAGGCCCTGCATGACGACGGCCGTCTGATCGTCCTGCGCGGTCGGGCCGGGGCGGGCAAGAGCGCGATCCTGCGATCCGTCGTCCACGCCGCCGACGCCCGCGGCGCGCGGACGGCCGCGTCGGCCTGGGGCGCCGCCGCCGCTCCGGCCGCGCCCTGGCACGAGGTGATCGCCGACCTGGAGGTCCGCGGCGCGGTGCCCGACCGCGACCTCGGTCCCTGGCTGCACGCCCAGCTCGCCCGCCTCGCCGAGGACGCACCCCTGCTGCTGGCGCTCGACGACGCGCACCGCGCCGACTCCGCCTCGCTCGACGTGCTGCGCGCCCTGGCCCGTCGGGGGCTGCCGCCGGGCGTCGTCGTCGTGGTCGCGGCCCGCATGCCCGACGCCGCCCCGCACCCCCTCTGGGACGGCGCCCTCGCCGACCTGACCGCGCACGACGCCGTCACCACCGCGGTCCTCGGCCCGCTGGCCCCGGACGCCGTCGCCGAGCTCTGCCGGCGCCGCCTCGCCCACCTCGATCCCGACGACGACCTCGCTGCGACCGTCGCCGAGCGCTCCGGCGGTCTCGCGCTGCACGTCGCGGCACTGCTCGACCTGCTCGCCGGCTGCAGCTCCCGAGCCGACGCGGCGACGGCGATCACCGAGGTTCCCGATCAGGTCCGCGCCGTCGTCGAGCACCAGGCCGCCCAGCTGCCCGCGCCGACCCGCGCGGCCGTCGAGGCGCTCGCCGTCCTGCACCCGATCGACCTCGTCGGCCTCGCCGGCGTCATGGACCGGCGCGCGCTGGAGGTGGCGGAGGACCTCGAGGTCGCGGCCCGCGCGGGCCTGGTCAGCGGCGAGCACGACCGCTACGTGCTGCGTCACGACCTCGACGCCGACGGACTCCGTGCTTCCGTCCCGCCGGTGCGCGCCGCGCACCTGCACCTCGCGCGGCTCGAGGCGCTCGACGACGACGTCGACGTGTTCACCGTCCTGCGTCACGCCGAGGGTGCGACGAGGTTGCTGCCGGCGGCCCGGGTCGCGACGGCGCGGGTCGACGCGGGCGCCGAGTCCTACCGGCGCCGGGCCCTGCCGGAGGCGCTGGCCCTGCTCGACGCGGCCGTGCCCGCCGTTCCCGACGGCGCCCGGCCCCGCCTGCTGGCGCACCGCGCGCTGTGCCTGCACGCGCTGGGCGCCGCGGACACCGATGCCGACGGGGCCCTGGACGACGCACTCGCCGCGGCCCTCGAGGCCGGCGATGACGAACTCGCCGTCCTCGTCGCGATCGGCGACGAGCCCTTGGGGCTCTCGTTGCAGGGCGATCCGCGCCGTCTCGCCCGGCTGCGCCGCCTCGACGGCCGCCCGCTGGACCCCCGGCGTCGTCTCGAACTGCTCGCCGCCACGATCCGCGAGTCCGGTGCCGCGGGCGAGGACGTCGAGGAGCTCGTGGGTCAGGCGCGGGCGCTGGCGGACACCGTCGCCGGGGACGACCCGGAGACCCAGGCCCGGGTGCGCGCGCTGGAGGCTCGCGCCCTGGTCGACCAGCCGGTGCCGGCCCTCGACCGGCTCGCCGTCGCCGTCGACGCCTACGGGCTCGCGTTCGCGACCGAGGACCCGTCCCTGCACCTCGACGCCACCGAACTGCTGATGACCGCCGAGCTCGCCGTCGGGCACACCGAACGGGCCCACAAGCTCTGCCAGGAGCTGGAGACCACGGCCGAGCGGTGGTTCCGGCCGCGCTCGATCTGGGCGGCGCGGGTCGCCGACGCCGCGATGCTGCTCGCCGAGGGCGATCCCGGGGCCGACGCCGCCGCGGGCCGGGCCGCCGAGCTCGCCCTCCCGTCCGCCCCGCTCGCCGCGGGCGCGCACCTGCTCGTGACGCACCTGCTGGCGGGCCGGGTCTCGGAGCTCGGGGGCCTCGCCGCGTACGCGTCCGCGCAGTCGCCGAACACCGCCGCATGGGCTGCGGTGGCGGCTCTCGCCGAGGTGTGCGCCGGGCACGACGACGAGGCCCGGGCCCACCTCGCGGAGTACGTCCGGCGCGCGGCGAGCGGGCGGATGTGGTTCACGCGGGCAGCGGCCGCGATGGCCGCCGGCGCCGCGTGCGGTCTTTCCGACGCCATTGTCGCCGCCTCGGTGCGTGAGGTGCTGCCCGCGGACCCGGACGCGGCGGTGCTGGTGGGCTTCGGGGGAGCGGTGCTCGGACCGGTCACGCTGTGGACGGGCCTGGCGGCGCGGACGGTCGACGACCCCGACACCGCCCGCAGCGACTGGTCTGCAGCTGCCGCGCTGGCCGAGCGGGCCGGATGGGCACCGTGGTCCGCGGCGGTCCGGCAGTGCCTCGGAGCGCTCGACGACGCGACAGCACCACCACCGTTCGGCCTACCCCGTCGCTGAGCTCATGGGTGACCGGGCCTCGCGCACGCAGCGTCATGGGTTCACCCACTCGGACGTAGAACTCATGCCCCGGGAGATCTAGCGTCCGCGCGACAGGGGGGAGGGCCCGAACGCCCGAGGGGGATCGCGGGTCCGAGGCGATGGCGACCGTCTTCATCAGTCACACCGGACACGACCGGGAGCTCACCGAGGGGGTCGTCGCCCGGCTCCGCGAGGCGCGGCTCGGTCTCTTCGTCGACTTCGACCCGCACGACGGGATCCCGGCCGGCGAGGACTGGGAGAACGTGCTCTACCGACGGGTCCGCAGCGCCGACGCCCTCGTCGTGGTGCTGACGTCGTCGGTCCCGGACTCGCGCTGGTGCCGGGTCGAGATCAACCTCGCACGGAGCCTCAAGCGCCTCGTCCTCGTCCTGCGCGCCGAGCCGGGCGTGGACCTGCCGGGCCTGTCGGACGTCGAGTGGATCGAGCTGGCGGACGCCCACTGGCCCGACCGCATCTGGGACGGCCTGGTCCAGCAGGGCATCGACCCGGAGGGTCCGCTCGACTGGGACCGTCGCCGGGATCCGTATCCCGGGCTCTCTCCGTTCACCCCGGGCGACGCAGGCATCTTCTTCGCCCGCGAGGAGGAGATCCGGTGGCTCGTCGATCGCGTGGAACGCGAGGACGAACCGTCCGTCCTCGCCGTCGTCGGGCGGTCCGGGAGCGGGAAGTCGTCGCTGGTCTACGCGGGTCTGTTGCCCCGCCTTCCCGAGTCGTGGCTGGTGCTCCCGTCCGTCTTCCCCGGCCGGGAGCCGGTCAGGGCGCTCGCCCAGCGCGTGATCACGGATCTCGCCGATCGACACGTGATCCACGACCTCGATGTCGTCCTCGGCGAGCTCGAGGCGTCTCCGGCACGCATTGCCGACCTGCTCGACGAGCTGGTCGACGCGGTGTCCACGACATCCCGCCGTGCGGTGCTCGTGGTCGTCGACCAGGCCGAGGAGCTGCAGACGAGGGCTGACGCCGAGCAGCAGCGTCGATTCCTCGAACTCGTGGGATGCATGGCCGGAGCGCGCGCCCGGGTGTGCGTCGTGATGACGCTGCGCCCCGAGCTCCTCAGCGGAACGCCCGACCGCTCCGGCCTGGCGGCGCTGCGGCCCGAGACGCTGATGCTCGAGCCCGTCGCTCAGAACCGTCTCCGCGAGGTCATCGAACGGCCTGCCTGGCGGGCGGACTACGACTTCGAGGACGGTCTCGTCGATCGGTTGGTCAACGACGCGCAGGGCGGCGACGCGCTGCCCCTCCTGGCCCACACTCTGCGCGAGCTCGTCGACGGCGACCTCGGGCCACGGCGCCTCGTGACCTGGGAACGCTACGAGGAGACCGGCGGGGTGCTCGAGGCCCTCGACGTGCGGGCCGAGCAGATCGTCGGGGGCCTCGAGCGGCGCGGGGTCTCCCGGACCGAGGTCGTCCTCCCCACGATGCTGCGATTCGCACTGCTCTCGGACAAGGGGGAGCTGGTCAGCCGCCCGGTCGACTACACCGGACTCGACGGCCCGGCCCGCACCGTGATCGATGCCTTCGTCACGGCGCGACTGCTGGCGCAGAGTGGCGGCGAGATCGGGGACCCGATGGGCGTGACCGTCCGGGTCGCCCACGAATCCTTCCTGCGCCGCTGGGCGGCGCTGAAGGCGGCCATCTCCAGCGCTGGACAGGGGCTACGACTGCACGCTGAGCTGAGCGGGCGCACGTCCACGTGGTCGCGCAACGAGGAGAACGAGTCCTATCTCCTCGGCGGGGATCAGCTCAGGAGGGCGGAGACGCTGCTCGCGGGGCGCATTCCCCGTGGCCCCAAGGAGTCTTCCACGACGCCGGAACAGCCGCTTCGGCTCGACTTCTCCGCCCGGGAACGCGACTTCATCCGGGCTTCCCGCGTCCGGGAGGACGACCTGGCGCGAAGTCGTCGGCGGCGACGCGTGGTTCTCGCGGTCGTCGTGGTCCTGGCGCTGATCGGTGGGTCGGTCGCGGTGATCGCCGGTGTGAACGCCTATCAGGCGAACGCCGACGCCGACTCGCGCGCGTTGTCGGTCGCGGCCAACGACGACGCGTCCAGCAACCCGGCGGTCGCGGCGATGCTGGCCATCGCCGCCTACCGCGAGTCGCCGACCGCGGAGGCCGAGCAGGCGCTGTTCAACCGGTACATCGCGAACCAGAATCTCGGCACCGTCTTCTCCGGGGCGCCGGGGAATCTGAAGCAGGCCCAGGTGAGTCGTGACGGGCGGGTGGTTGCCGGGCTGACCGAGAACGGGCTGCTCGCCCTGTGGAGCCGGGAACCGTCCGGGGCCATCCAACAGCGCCAGTCCACCCCGGAGGCCGAGGCGGAGGGGATGGGCCTGAGTCCTGACGGCACCACCGTCTGGCTCAAGCGTCGGGAGGGCCTCACCCGCTACGACGTCGCGACCGGCGCCATGCGGGTGGTGGCACCGCTCGACCCGACCGCCATCAACGGCAGCGAGGTCGCGGTATCGCCCGACGGAAGGACGGTGGCAGCGATCATCGGTTCCCTCGCGCAGGACGGCGTCAGGGCGTGGGACACGTCCACCGGCCAGGTGATCGCCGACCTCCCGGAGCCTCCGGGGTCGCCGGTCCGGAGCTACGAGTTCGGGCGTGGCCGCACGTTGGTGATCAACGACGGCATCCTCGGCGGCACCGTTCAGCGGTGGACGCCGGGCGACCCCGCGCCTGCGGCGGCGCTCGCGACCGGCGCCGGTTCCGTGGCGATGGTCGCCGGTGCGGACACGGTCATGCTCTGCCTCACCCCGCCGACCGATCCGAACCTGGACGTACCGCTACCGCCCAACACCCTCGTCACCACGCGGGTGAGCGACGGTGCGATCGTGAAAACCCTCGCGTTCGGCGGTATCACCTGCAGCGGGCTCGCCACCGACGCGGAGGGTCAACGGGCCGGCACGCTCTCCACGTCCGGGTCGGGGGTGTCGTACGGGGACGACTCGGGATCGTTCGATCTGGCCACGGGCCGCTCGACCACCTTCCTCTCGCCGATCCGCGTCCAACCCGCCGACACCGGGCTTTCCCAGACCGTGCTTCCCGGTCTCGTGGCGGGTCCTGATGGTCCGCAGATCGCGGTGGTGAGCAAGTTCGCGGTCACCCTGATACCGCTGCCACGCGTCGAGGCGTCGGTCTCGGGTGCCCTGTGGAACGCGCTCGTCGGCCCCGGGCAGACCCAGCTCGTGGTCGCCGACAACGGCGCCACGCTGGTGAACGCGACGACGCTGGAAAGCCCCGGGCGGGTCATCGCCACGGCACCGCGTCCCGCGCCGTACTGGAAGACGGCCGGGCGAGACGTCGTCGTCGGGGCGCACGATTCCCTGGTTGCCGATCGGGTGGCGCCGGACCGCGTGGTCGTCCGGCGCCTTCCCGGCCTCGGCCAGGTCGCCGAGATCCGGACGCCTCCTGTGCTGGCGACCGGTCCGGACAAGGACGACCTTCTGTCGCACTCGCTGTCGTTCGACGCGGCCGGGCAACTCGTCGTCGCGGTGGGCACCGATGTCGGGGTCTGGGATGCGCTCCAGGGCCGCGAGGTCTCGCACCTCGACCTCGCCACGGCGGGGCTGGCTGCGGGCCCGGGCCAGATCGTGACGGTGGGCCCTGGCCGCGATCCCTCTCAGCTCACCGTCGTGGTGGAGGGCATTCCCGACGTGCACTTCGTCGACATCGTCTCGGCGCGGGAGGTCGGCCGGATCCCTGCCGGTCCGTACGTGCTTGCTGCCGGCATCGACCGGACCGGCAGATACGTCGACCTGCTCCGCCGTGGCGGGCAGATCGAGGTGTGGGACACCCTCGATGGAACTCGGAAGCTGGGCCCCCTGTCGACGCTGCCGCCTGGCCCGACCCAGGAGCAGTCGACGCTCACCGCCGGGTTCGTTGATGACTCGGGCCGCTTCGCGATCGGTGCCGGTTCCCGTCTCCGCGTCTACGACGTCGACTCACCCGACCCGACGCGGTCGCTCGACGTCGGAGAGGGGCAACAGATCAATGGGATGTCCGCGGATGGGCAGCTCATCACGACCCAACCGTCGTCGGGATCCGGGCTGACGTTGTCGCTGAAGCCCGCCGACTGGCAGAACGAGATCTGCCGGGTCATCGAGGATCGCTCGTTCACCGAGGCCGAGCGTCATGCTCTTCCCGCCGCCGTTCCGGACGGCCCGATCTGCACGGGCACCTGATCGCCTCGAGATCAGCTGCGGCCTCTGCTCGCTGCCCGACGGCGCAGCACGAGCGGACCTTCGACGACGTCCCCGGCTGCGTGATGAAGAGCCGCAGGCCGTCGCCCGGGAGGGCCTGGGGTGCACGACCGAAGTCTCAGGAGACGAGGCCGAGCCGTTCCGTGGCCGCGGCGAGGACGGCGAGGACCTCGCGAGCGCGCAGATCCCTCTCCCCGGAGGCCACGGAGACGACGTGGTGGCCCGCAAGGCGGAGCGGGGTCAGGAACGCCGGGTCGGTGTCCGGCCAGACGACGGCGACGACCACCGATGGTGGGATCGTCGAGAGCACCTCGATCTCCCAGGCGAGCCCGCTGGTGGGCCCCGCGAGGCCCCGGATGTCGATGACCACGGCGCTCACCAACTCCATTGCGGCGTTGCAGGCCGCCTTCCACGCCGCGTCGGCGCAGACGAGATCGTGGACCCGGTAGCGGCCTTCGTCGTCGGGAACCAGGGAAAGGCCGGCCAGGCGTCCCGGCACCTCGGCGGGCTCCGCGATCACTCTGGAACGGATGCGCCCAGCCAGCCAGTCGACCAGTTCGTCGGGTTCCAGCGTCTCGGCCGCGAGGTCCGTCCCGCCGATCAGGAGGACGGAGCCGATGTATCGCCAGTAGACCTCCAGCTCGCGCAGCAACCGGACGCTGGCGCGTTGCAGCGCGAAGGAGCGGAGCAGGAGAACGTGGCGGGGGGTCTGGACGGATCGGTGGCGCGCGGCGCCGAATCCGACGAGCAGGATCGACGCGAAGACGACGAAAGGCACGAGGGACCACAGAATCCGTGCGTCGTCCGCGCCGGAGAGAGCAGAGAAGTACACGAGCACGACGGTCTCGTAGAACCACACCAGGAGAGCGAGGATGCCGTGGTCGCTGAGTCTCCCGCGACGATAGGCGCCCCAGATAGTCGCCGAGAACAGTGTAGTGATCAGCGTGAAGCCCAGGGCGACGGCGACGAGCGGGCCGGGCCGGGCGCCTGCGACCACGGGGTAGACGCACGCCAGGTCGAAGATCACCGCGGTGACGGAGGGGGCAAGGAGCCACCCCACGCCGCGCAACCCCCGACGCCCGGTCAGCGCGACGATGGCCACGGCGGGGAGGGCTGACGGGACGACCACGATGAGGAACAACAGCACGGGGTTCTGGTGGTGCGAACCCTGTCCGAAGGTGATGAGGAGGACGACCACCGCCAGCCACGATCCCGCCCCCAGCCAGGCGCGGCCCCGTCCGGGCGGATGGACCACGGGGGCGATGACGAGCATCGGCGTCGCGAAGGTCAGAGCGATCAGGACGAAGAGGGTGATCGTCTGGTAGTTCAGCCCCAGGCCTCCCGTCTGCTGGTCCGGCGTCGGGCCGACCCGGACGATCGCGAGGAGGAAGATCGCTGCTGCGGCGACCGCGGCAGCGGTCGAGGCGAGCAGATGGAGACGGACATTGTGTCGTCCTCGCGCCAACGCGAGCGCCTGGACCGGAGGGTCGCCGTCCCCATCGAACGTCTGCCGGATCGACCGACCGGAATGAGACGGATCGGATTTTCGCCGACGCCTTTGCTGGCCGGTGAGCGACGCGATCCGAGCGGCGTAGCGGCGAAGCAGGAGTCCGGATACGAGCCCGCTGACCGGAGTCAGAAGAATCGCCAGGAGCAAAGCCACACCGACGATGTCGAGGCCGCTCATGCGCTGATCGTATGGCATCTGCAACTGCTGTCTTCGTCCAGAAGAGGAGTCCGGTGCCGTCAGATGGGTGAGTGGGTCGTCGTGGTGACCAGCCAGGCCATGCTGCGTCCTGATCGTCGTCCGCAGGTCACGACCAAGCCGATACGCCGCACCACCCAGCGACTAAATCCGGCTGTAGTAGTACAGGGCGCCCCGAGCACGGCGCGCCTGGGCGGCCCAGACCTCCTCCGACTCCCCGCGGTACGGCATAGGCGTGACGCTCATGGCAGGGACACGACGGCCCGCTTCTCGGTGAACGCCGCCCGGGTCTCCGACCCCGCGCCGGCCAGCACGTCCACGGTGTCCGGAGCGGGCGTCGTCGTCACCATCCCGAGGTCGCCGCGACGGAGCGCGACGACGGTGGGGATGTCGCCGTAGGTCCCGGCGGTGACGGTGCTCCGGTCGACGCCGACCACGCCCAGGAACCGCGGGACGTCCGTGCGCGCCGCCACGCGCCCGCTCGGGTCCACCCGCACCACCGCGTTGTCGGCGATGCTGCCGATGAACAGTCCGGTCCCCGAGCCGAGGAGGACGAAGGGCACGACCGGAGACGACGCCGTCCGCACGACTCGCATCCGGACCGGATCGAGCGTCGTCAGGGTGGAGTCCGTCTGGCCCTCGATCACGGCCGTCGAGCCGACCGCCGCCACGTCAACCGGCCCGCGCGGCAACGCCACCGTGCCGAGCTCGCGAAGACGGCGCGCGCGGACGCGGTCTCGAGGACCACGCCCTCGGCCGGCTCGGCCCCGTCGTCGCGGTCGGTGAGCCCGGGACGAAGCTGCCGCCGCTCGGCGCGACCCGGGCGGAGGTGAAGCCGGCCGCGACTCCGTGCAGCCGCCTGTCCGGCTGCAGTCGGCACGTCGGCGAGCAGGAAGCAGCCGATCCCGAGCCCGATGTACGCGAGGAGGGCCCCCTTCTTCTGGGCGACCGTCATGTCCGGGGGGTCGTAGATCGCGCTGATGGCGACCATGAAGACGACCATCGCTCCGCCTGCCGCGAGGACCACCGAGGACAGCGACGCGGCGAGCATGCCGAGGGAGAACGCGGTCGAGGGTGCCGCGCCGTTCGCGCGCCCGGCGACGCTCGCGCACGACGTCGACCGCCGAGAGCGCGAAGCCGACCGCCGACGGGCCCACGCCGGCCGAGCAGTTCCCCGCGATCACGCGTCGCGGGAACGCGACGTTGACCCAGGCCCGGGAGCAGTGGACCGGGCAGGCCGGCGAGATCGGCACCGCGGTGCGCGAGCGGGCCGGTCATGCCTGGGAGAACCCGGAGCACGTCCTCGACGCGGTCT
>NZ_DASXJS010000100.1:0-4441 GCF_036497245.1 Actinomycetospora sp.
GCGCTCGCCGCCGGCTCGTGGGCAGCCAGGAGTTACCTCGGACTCGACGGCCTGACCGAGGGTGCACCGGCCGACGTCGTCGTCTACGACGGTGACCCGAGATCCGATCTCGCGCTGCTGGACGCGCCCCGCACCGTCGTACTGCGCGGCCGAGTTGCTGGTCGTCACCCCCGAGGCTGAGCCCGGTCAGGCGATTACGGCGACGGCGGAGAGCATGACTCCGGCCAGGTCGTGGTCGCCGGACAGCCGCGGATCGGCCGCAGTCGGGCTGCGGGTGAGCAGCCGCCAGGCGTCGTCGGCGTCGAGGGTGACCTCGGCCGCCGGGTGGGCGTGCTCCCCGGCGGCCAGTTCCCATTCGGCGTCGTTCCGGGTCAGGTGCCAGCAGCCGCCCCCCGGACCTGTGACGGCGAACTGCACGGTGGTCCCGTCCGACGCGTCGGTCTGCGCGTAGGCCAGCGGCAGTGCGTGCACGAACGTCGTGAGGACCGGGGCGACGAACTCTTCCCCGGTCAGGCCGGGACGTCCGGTGGCGTCGCGGATCTGCTGCTGGTGCACCCATCGTTCGGTGTACTCGCGGGCGATGTCCAACCAGACGGGCACCGGGCGCTTGCTCGCCCACGTGACGTGCGCGTCGACGCGCTCGGGATCGAGGCCGGCGAAGTAGTCGTCGAGCTGACGGCCCGCCGGCTCGATCATGTCGACGAGCACGCGTGGGCTCAGCCGACGCGCCGCCTCCACCCACTGGTCGTTGAATCCGGCGAGCCATGCGCCGAGATGCTCTCCCGACCGCGGACCGAGCCAGTGGGCATCGCGACGGCCGGAGACGTTGGCCAGGTCGACGCCGAGCAGGTGCGCCGCGACGTCGTGCACGTCCCAGCCCGGGCAGACGGTCGGTCGCTTCCACTCCTCCGTGCCGAGGCTGGCGAGCAGCTCGATCAGCGCGCGCCGTACCCGGGGGAACAGCGGCAGTGTCTCGACCCGGAGCAGAACCATCGGCGCAGCCTAACGAGTGCCCCGACCCATGATCGAAGGATTTGCACTGCCCCACAACGTCCATGATCGTGATCGGATCCGTACGGCGTTTCGCGGCTTTTTCCGATCACGATCATGGGGAGGTGGCGGTCAGGCTGCGTGGCGGCCGAGGAATGCGCCGAGCTCCACGAGAAAGCGGTCCCGCGCCTCGCGGCGGATGCTGTGGCCGACACCGGTGATGTGCACGGACTCGATCCGGCCGTCGGCACGACGTACGGCGTCGGAGGCGGCGCCCGGGGTGACGATGGAGCCACGGTCGGGATCGCCGCGGACCAGCAGGACCGGGCAGTTGGTGGCCGCGGCCAGGTCCGGTGCGGGGCGGACCGAGGGCCGGTGCAATGTGAAGTCCTCAGCGAGCTCCGCCTTCGCCAAAGCCCATGGTTCGAGCTCGTCGTCGGCCCAGGTCGGGTTCTCCGCCCGGCCCTGCTTGATGCGCTGCTCGAGCGACATCGCCCGCAGCGCGCGGAGCCCCTCGGGCAGCCCGGCGGGCGGCCGCTCCGGCGGCTCCTCGCTCGGCAGGCGCAGCACCGGGTCCTCGAGGACGAGCGCCCGGACCAGATCGGGGCGGAGCTCGGCGAGGGCGATCGCCGTACCCGCGCCCATCGAGTGGCCGACCACGATGACGCCGCCGTCGACGGTCGCCTGATCGTCGAGGACCATGGCGGCGTCGGCGGCGTGCTCGGACGCCCCGGCCGGCCCGTCGGGCAGCCCGGATGCGCCATGACCGCGGGCGTCGAGGGTAAGTACCTCCCACCGCGGCGAGACGGCCCGCACGACGGGATCCCAACAGGCCCCGGAGTCGGAGAAACCGTGGAGGAACAGCACCTCGATCGGCGTGCCGGTACGGGTCCAGGCGATGTGGGCGGTGCGCCCAGAGACAGGAGACGTCACGCGCGAGACCGTAGTCGGTTCCGGCGATCAGTGCACGAAGGTGAAGAGTCGGCGGCCCGCGGTCAGGGACTGCGGCTCCCCGTCGTAACGCATCGCACCGAGTGCCGGACGGCTCCCGATGTCGCGCGACGCATAGTCCAACTCGGTGAAACCGGCGTCGGCGAACCATCCCCGAACGGCGTCGTTGCGGTCGGTGCGATCCCGTCCCCGCGACCACAGCAGCGTCGCACCCGGGGAGCACAACGCGGGAGCCGCCGCGACGGTCCCTTCGAGGTCCGCGTCGGTGATGTTGCCGAAGATGCCGACCATGAGGACCAGGTCGGCAGGGACCGCGCCGGCATAGGTGTCGGTGACCCCGGCGTCGGCGGTGCGCACCTCGACTTGGCTCAGCCCAGCCGCGGCTGCGGCATCCCTCGCGTCCGCCGCGATCTGCGGGTGGAGTTCGATGAGGGTAACGCCGACCCGGTCGGCGTCGTCGCGTCGCGCGAGTACGTCGATCACGTCGCGTCCGTCGCCGGAGCAGACGCTCACGACGCGCATCGGTCCCGGGTGCCGGTCGAGCGCCTCCCTGATGTAGCGCTGAACGATTTGCAGCCGCCACGACAACCCGGACGTGGGGTCGTCGTAGATCCGGTGCCATTCCTGGTAGTCGCGCAGCTCGCTCACCCGCCCAGTATGGCGAGCACGGGACCTCCGCTCGGCGCGCCCGGCGGCGATCGGCGACAATCGCCCGATGGCAGCGGAGTACACCGGCGCCGACGCGTTCCGCGGCGCGACCTTCACCGGCGCCGACCTCACGGCGGCGCGGCTCCGCGACTGTGACCTCCGCCAGGTCAAGATCGCCGACTCGTGGCTCATCGACGTCGATGTGTCCGGGCTTGTCCGGAACTTCATGGTCAACGGCGTCGATGTGACCGCGTTCGTCGAGGGCGAACTCGACCGGCGGCACCCGGAGCGCGTCCAGCTCCGGGCGATGCAGACGGCCGAGGACTACCGGGCGATGTGGGACACGATCGAACGGCTCTGGTCGGAGGCGGTCGCCCGGGTGGAGCGGTTGCCCGAATCGGCGCGCGACGAACGGGTCGACGACGAGTGGTCGTTCGCCGAGACGCTGCGCCATCTCGTCTTCGCCACCGACGCCTGGGCGAGCCGCCCGGTCCTCGACGAGCCGATGCCCTACCACCGGCTCGGGGTCACCCATACCTCCTATCCGCGCGCGGACGCCGCGGCGCTCGGCATCGATCTCGACGCCCTCCCGTCCTTCGCCGAGGTGCTGGCGGCACGCGCCGACCGCCTGGCGCTCATGCGGGGCATCGTCGACGGTCTCTCCGATGCCGACCTCGACCGGATGTGCACACGTACACCGGCACCGGGGTATCCGGAGGAATCGCGGACGGCCGGCAGCTGCCTGCGCGTGGTGATGGACGAGGAGTGCGAGCACTACCGCTACGCCGTGCGCGACCTCGCCGTGCTGGAGGCGCGCCACTCATCCTGACGTGGCCCCATGGGCTACTATTCGAACATGCGTTCGAGTAGCCGCCCGGGTCTGCCGCCGTTGGGGGACGCCGGGCGGGCGCTGCTCCGCGCGGTCGCGGCCGGCCGGATCCGCCACGAAGCGGACGGCGGGCTCTGGTCGCCGTACGAGCTGGACGGCGCCGACGTGGGCGGGCAGCTGCGGGCTATGCACCGGCGGGGATTGGTGCACCTGCCGCTGGCCGGGGCGCCCCGGCTGACCCTCGACGGCGAGGCCGCCCTCACCAACTTCCCGTGACCACCCGGGTCCGGCTCAGTCGCCCGCCCCATCTGGCGTTCCTGCAGTCCTGGGGCCGCGCCACCGACGGGCAGTGGTGGGCCGGTGTGGTGTGGCTCGACGTCATCCACGGCCTGCCGTTCGAGTTGTCGATCCAGCCGGTGCTGCAGACCGGCTGGACACCCGGCGCGACGGTCGAGGCGGTGCCCGGGGAGTCCTACGGTGGCGTGGCGCGCTTCCCGCTCCCGGAACACGGCGACTGGCCGGCGCCCAGCCCGATCTGGGCGGGCTCGCGGTGGGCCGGTCTGATCTGGAACTACGGCCCGCTGAGCGGAGCGAAGTTGTCGCTCCCGTTCGGGGCGTCCGGCGCACCATGGCGGTAGGCAGGTATCGGTCCGCAGGGGGCGCGGGCGACGGTATAACCAGTGCCATGACCACCGGGATCCAGCTCGCCTTCGACGCCTCCGACCCGCACGCTCTCGCCCGGTTCTGGGCCGAGGCGCTCGGCTACGACGTCGAGGACCACTCGGAGCTCGTGGGTCAGCTGGTCGCGGCCGGACACATGCCGGAGAGCGACGTCATCCAGATCGACGGGCACGCCGCGTTCCGCGAGGTCGCCACCGCCCGCGATCCCGGCGGCACGCGTCCGCGGCTGTTCTTCCAGTTGGTGCCCGAACCCAAGACGGCGAAGAACCGGTGCCATCTCGATCTGCAGGTCGGCGCGGACAAGGCGCAGGCGGAGGCCGAACGTCTGGTCGGATTGGGCGC
>NZ_DASXJS010000101.1:0-12600 GCF_036497245.1 Actinomycetospora sp.
CCCGTCACCGCCCGGCTGACGTTCAGCAGCAACGAGATCGACTCCTACGTCCTCGCCCGGCTCTCCCGCATCGACACCGACGGCGGGCGCCACCAGCTCGGCATGGGCGCGATCCGCCCGGTCGCCCGCACCGAGGACACCGCGCGCAGCACCGCCGTCGAGATCGCGATCGACTCCGGTCACCGGGAACCGTTGCGCCCGGGCGAGCCGGTCGTCCTGCGCTTCAGCCTGACGCCCACCCCTGTCCTCCTGCGGGCCGGCGAGCGGCTGCGCCTCGACATCGGGAGCCGCTCGGACCTGCTGCGCATGGGCCCCGGCGACGGCTACGCACAGTTCGACCTGCCGGTGCCGCCCTACCTGTGCCGCAACACCCTGCACTTCGGCGGCGAGAGCTGGATCGAGGTCACCGAGGTCCCCCCGTCGGGCGCCTGATCACCGACGACGTGGTCACCGGGGCTCGCGCTGGCTACCGTCGGCGCGACGAAACACCCAGGGGGCGACGATGAGCACGATCCCGGTCACCGCGGACGTCGGCACCGCCGTGCCCGCGGCCCACCGGAGCCGCAGCCCCGTCCAGCGCGCCGACGGTGCGAGCAGCCTGCGCCTGGTGGCCGTCAGCTTCGGCGTCACCGTGGTGCTCACCCGGCTCTACCTCGCGCTGACCGGCTACCCGCAGATCGGCGGGGCGGTCTACCACCTGGCCCACGCCCTGTGGGGCGGGCTGCTCCTGCTGGTCGGCGGGCTGCTGGCGCTGCTGTGGGGCAACCACTGGGTGCAGCACGTGACCGCGGTGTGCGTGGGCGTCGGGTCCGGGCTCTTCGTCGACGAGGTCGGGAAGTTCATCACCCAGGCGAACGACTACTTCACCCCGCTCGCCGCCCCGATCATCTACGTCGTCTTCCTCGCCGTGCTCGGCCTCGCGACCCTGGCCCGGCGCACCCACCTCACCGGACCCCGGCGAAGCGCCTACGCGGCCGCGGACGGACTCAAGGACGTCGCCGACGGACCCCTGACCCCAGCGGCCCGCACCGCCCTGCTCGCCGACCTCGACGCCATGGCCGCCGACCCCGCCCGCCCGGACCTCGCGGAGCACGCCCGGGCGGTCCGCCCGCTCGTCGAGGTCGCGCCGGTGGAGCCGCCCGGGCACCGGACGCGGGCGCTGCGCACGCGGCTGGCGCACGTGGAGGCGGCGCTCGTCCCGCGCTGGCTGCTGCGGATCGTGCTCGCGGCGGGGTCGGCCCTGCTCGGCCTGCTGTCACTGCTCGGGCTCGTGATCCTGGTGGTCCTCTGGGCCGGCGGACCGGACGCGAACCTGGTGCTCGACGACGAGGTGATCCCGCCCGGGACGCGGCCGCCGATGCTCGTGGTCGCCTCCGCGGGCGAGGCCGTCGTCGGGGTCCTACTGCTGATCGCGGCGGTGGCCCTGCTCCTCGGGCGGGACCGGGTGGGCACGGCGCTGGCCCGGGCGGGGCTGGTGATCGCGCTGGCCGGGGTGAACGTCGCGCTGGGCTACGTCGACGCCGAGCTGGTGGTCAGCGCGGTCGTCGTGGAGTTCGCGCTGCTCCTGCTCGTCGAGCGCCACCGGTCCCGGTTCGTGACCCGGCTCGTCACCCAGTGACCGATCCGCGCGCGACCGTGGGCCAGAACGCGTCCGGACCGCCCGCGGCGAGCGATCGCCCCAGCTCGGTGGCCCAGGTCCGCCCCCCGCCCCACTCGTCGCGCCACGACCAGAGGCGTCGGGTGAGGGAGCCCAGGGCGAACTCGCGGGTCATGCCCATCGCTCCGGTGGCCTGGTGGGCGGCCGCGGCGACGAGACCGGCCGCCTCCGCGGCGACGACGGCCGCGGCGGCCACGTCGAGGGCGTGCGGCTCCCCGCCCTGACCGTCGTCGTCCTCGCCCGCGTTCGCGGCGGCACTGCGCGCGGCCACCGCGGCGGTCTCGGTCTGCTCGGCGATCCGGACCAGGTGCGCGGCCACGGCGGGGAACGACGAGACGGGGCGCCCGAACTGCACCCGCTCCCCGGTGTAGCGCACCGTCAGGTCCAGGACCGCCCGGGACGCCCCGGCGACGAGAGCCGCGCGGGAGAGCGCCCCGCGTCGCCGCAGCGCCGCTCCCGCGTCGGGCGGCGCGGCGGCGGACGTGAGGGGCCGGACGCCGTCGAGGTCGACGTGGTCGCGGGGCTCGCCCGCGAGGTTGCGGCCGGGCGTGATCCGGGCGGCCGCGGGGTCCACGAGCACGACGACGGACCCGTCCGGTCCGTCGGCCAGCAGCGCGAGTGCGGTGACCGCCCGGGCCCACGGCACCCGGGCGACGGAGCCGGCGAGCGCGCCCGAGTCGAGGGTCAGGCCCGGGGCGGCCGCCGTCGACACCGCGCCGACCGGCACCTCCAGACCCGCCGAGGCCAGCAGCCGCCCCGCGAGCAGGCCGGTCTCCGCCACCGGGACCGGGGCCGCGGCGGCGCCGACCGCCTCGAGCACCGCACACGCCTGCCCGACGGACCCACCGGATCCCCCGGCGCCCTCGGGCACCGAGACCGCGGTGAACCCGCCGTCGGCGAGCGGGTCCCACACGCCGGGGGCCCAGCCGTCCCGCTCCGCCGCCTCGAGCGCCTCGGGGGTGACCCGGTCGCGCAGGACGGCGGCGACGGCGTCGCGCAGTTCCGTGGTCTCGATCGCCGGGGCGCTCACCGGGCGGCCCGCGCCGGGGAGCCCCGGGTGAGCGCCTTCGCGGCGATCCCGCGCAGCACCTCGGTGGTGCCGCCGCGCAGCGTCCAGCTCGGCGCGTTCAGGACGCACTCGGCGAGCAGCCGCTCGAACAGCGTCTCCCCCTCGGGGTCGATCTCGAGGGCCGCGACCTCGCGCATCGTCTCCACCACCTCCTGCTCGAAGACCGTCCCCACGTCCTTGACCAGCGCCGCCTCCGTCGCGGGCGCCTCGCCCTGCTCGAGCGACCGTGCGACCGACAGCGAGAGCTGCCGGATCGACCACAGCCGGGCCGCGACCCGGCCGAACGCGGCGGCGTCGGCGTCGTCGAGGTCCGTGCCGTGATCGGCCAGGAACGCGCGCAGCAGCCCGAGCACCGAGAGGTAGCGGTCCGGCCCGGAGCGCTCGTGCGCGAGCTCGGCGGTCACCTGGGCCCAGCCCTGGCCGACCTCGCCGAGCACCCGCTCGTCGGGGACGTGGACCCCGTCGAGGACCACCTCGTTCACGTGGAGCTCGCCGTCGATCAGGGGGATCGGCGAGACCGTCACCCCGGGCGAGGAGAGGTCGACGATCAGCTGGGAGAGCCCGGCGTGGCGGTCCTCGGCGGCGGAGGTCCGACAGAGGACGACGAAGAAGTGGTTGCGGTGGGCGTTCGTCGTCCAGACCTTGGTGCCGTCGACGCGCCAGCCCTCCTCGGTGCGCGTGGCGGTGGTACGCACCGAGGCGAGGTCGGACCCGGCGTCGGGCTCGCTCATGCCCAGGGAGAAGAAGCACTCCCCCGCCGCGATCCGCGGGAGGAACCACTGCCGCTGCTCCTCGGTACCGAAGCGCAGCAGCGTCGGCGCGGTCTGGCGCTCGGAGATCCAGTGCGCGGTGATCGGGGCGCCGGCGGCGAGCAGTTCCTCGACCACGACGAACCGCTCGACGGTGCTCGCCCCGGCGCCGCCGTACTCGCGCGGGATCGACATCCCCACCCAGCCCTGCGCGGCGAGCGCCCGGCTGAACTCCGGGTCGTGCCGGCCGCCGAGCCCGAGGCCGGGCCGGAGATCCGCGGGCAAGGTCTCGTCGAGCCAGCCGCGGACCTGGTGGCGGAGGTCGTCCTCGGCCGGGCTCAGCGGCGTGGGCGTGAAGATCACGGACGGATCCTTCCTCGTTCGGTCAGGGCCGATGACCGTGCCGGTCGGACCGGATCAGGTCACGGCGTAGCGCCGCACCCCGTCCGTGTCATCCTCGGCCACGGCGGGTCCCCGGTCGACGAGCACGTCGAGGTGCGCGGCGATCTCCAGGACGGCGAGGGCGGCGTGCTCGGTCTCGAGGTCGTCGAGCTTGTGCTCCCGGCGGGTCCAGCTCATGCCCGCCGCCACCTGGTGAGCCGTCGTCGCGCCGGAGCGCAGCAGGTCGAGCGCGACGGCGAGGCGCTGCTCGTGGTGGACGAGCAGGTCGTCGACGCGGGTGTGCACGCTGGCCGTCACCCGGCCGTGCGCGGGCAGCAGCAGGGCGTCGGGGAGGTCGCGGACCAGGCGCAGCGAGCTGAGGTAGCTGCGCAGCGGCGCGGGCTCGGGCGCCCGCTCGTAGCCGATCGAGGGCGTGATGTGGGGCAGCACGTGGTCGCCGGCGAAGAGCGCTCCCGCGGCCTCGTCGCGCAGCACCACGTGCCCGCGGGTGTGTCCGGGTGTCGCCAGGGTCTCGACGCGGTGCGCGCCGACGCCGACGACCTGGCCGTCGTCGAGCCACCGGTCGGGGCTGCCCCACGGCGCCGTGTTCACGGCCCGGATCGCGCGCCCGAACTCGGCCATGGCCTCGGCGAGCCCGGGTGCGCCCGCGCGGAGCAGCAGGTCGTACTGCGGCATCGCCGGCTCGTCCGCGCCCGCGTCCGCCGCGACGGCGTCGACCGTGGGCCGCTCCCCGCGCCCGAGCAGGACCTCGAGCCCGCTGTTGCCGCGCAGGGCGATCGCGTGCGTGTAGTGGTCGTGGTGGGCGTGCGTGACCACGATCCGCCGGACGTCCGCGGTGGTGTGACCGAGCGCGGCGAGGCCGCGGTCGAGCGCGGCGGCGGTCTCGGGGCTCGCCCACCCCGAGTCGACCAGGGTGAGCCCGTCCTCGTCGCGGGCGACGTAGACGTTGACCGCGCGCAGGCCGTTCGACGGCAGGGGCAGCGGGAGCCGCCAGACGTCGTCCAGGACCCGGTGGGCGCCGGGCTCGGTCCAGTCGTCGGGCTGGTCCGGCACGGCCGGGCGCGTGGCCTGCCCCGGCGATTCCTGGTTCACGTCGACCTCCGGTTTTCTACGAGATTCTCGATTGTCACCCCACACCGTCCTCCGTGCCGAGCTCGTGACGAGCGTGACGGGCCCACCGATCTCCTACGATCGGCACGTGAGCCCTCGGAGTCCGGAGGCCCCCGGGACCGCGGGCCAGGACCGGAAGTCGACGAGAACCCGCCGGCGCATCCTCGAGTCCGCGGCGGCGGTGCTGCGACGCCGGGGCTACGACGGGACCCGCATCACCGAGATCGCCGAGCTGGCCGAGCTCCGGCTCCCGGCGGTGTACTACTACTTCGCGACCCGCGAGGAGCTGATCTCCGAGGTCGTCGTCAGCGGCGTCCGGGCCACCCACGAGCACGTCGCCGCCGCGCTCGACGACCTCGACTCCGCCGTCGGCGCGCTCGACCGGATCTGCGTCGCGGCCACGGCGCACCTCGAGATGGTGCTCGTCGGCCACGCGCGGGCGGCGGCGGCCATGCGGACCGTCTCCCAGCTCCCCGACGAGCTGCGCGCCCCGAGCCGCGTCGAGGAGGCCCGCTACGGAGTGCTGTGGCGGGGGCTGTTCGACGACGCGGTGCGCCGCGGCGAGCTGGACCCGCACCTCGACCCGCGCGGGGCCCGGATGCTCGTGCTCGGCGCGCTGAACTGGGCGAGCGACTGGTGGGATCCGGAGCAGGGAACGGTCGAGGAGATCGCCGCGACGGCGCGGCGGCTCGTGCACAACGCGCTGCGCGATCCGGGCGGCCCGTCCTCCGGTGGCTCGCGTGAGTGAGCCCTGGGCGCTGGTGGCAGGCGGATCCGGCGGCATCGGCGGGGCGGTCTGCGCGCACCTGGCCGAGGACGGCTGGAACGTCGTCGTCACCTACCGGAACGGGCGCGAGGCCGCGGCGCGGGCCGCCGCCGTGGTCGAGGCGCGCGGCGGGCGGGCGGTCACCGCGGCGGTGGACCTCCGTGACGCCGAGGCCACCGCCCTCGTCGTCCGGTCCGCGGCGCCCGAGCCGCTCTCGGCCGTGGTCTACGCGGCCGGGCCGTACATCCCGATGCGCTACATCTCGGCCGTGAGCCCCGAGCAGTACCGCGAACAGGTCCTCGGCGACACCGTCGCGGCCTACAACCTGCTGCACCCGGCGATCGCGGTGCTGCGCGAGACGCAGGGGTCGATGGTGGCCCTGGTGACGCCCGCGATCGAGCGCTACTCGAAGAAGGACATGCTCTCCTCCGCGCCGAAGGCGTCGATCGCGGCCACCGTGCGGGGCATCGCGGCCGAGGAGGGCCGCCACGGCGTCCGCGCCAACTGTGTGGGGGTCGGCCTCGTCGAGGGCGAGGGCATGTGGTCGGAGCTGGTGGCGCGCGGCGACTACACCGAGGAGCTGCTGACGACGGCGCGGCGCAATCTCGCCCTGCGCCGGTTCGGGTCGGTCGACGACGTCGCCGCGGCGGTCGCGTTCCTCGTCTCACCGCGGGCGGGGTGGATCACCGGGCAGACCCTCGACGTCGACGGTGGCTACGCGCTCTGAACTCCGGCGCTCTGAGCTCCGGCGTTCTGAGCTCCGGCGTTCTGAGTCGCGGCGCTCAGCCCGACGTCGCGGTGCGGGTCGATCGCCCGCAGGCGGGGCAGCACCTGCTCGGCGTAGACGTCGAGCGCGCGCTGGGCGACCTCGGCGGGCATGCCGCCGAACGAGAACAGGTTGACCACGCCGCCCGCGTCGAGGGCGCGGACCCGCTCCACGGTCTGCTCGACCAGCTCGTCGGGCGTGCCGCCCATCTGCAGGTCGGCCAGGAAGCGGTTGAACTTCTCGAGCCCGTGCTTGGTGATGTTGCGGCGCAGCCCCGCGTAGTACTCGTAGCCGGGCACGTGCTCGAGGCGCGGGTTCGTGAACTCGTAGTGCTCGATGGTCGAGCGCGCGTAGGCCGTCGCGTACCGGTCGTGCAGCTCTCGGGCCCGGCCGGGGTCCGGGTCGACCGTCGTGAAGTTGACCAGCACCGGCCGGGGCGGGTCCTCGCCGTGCATCTCGCGGAACAGCTCGCGGTACTCGGCGGTCTCGCGGACGGTCACGTCCCACGGCTTCTGGGCGATCAGGATGAGGCCGTAGCCCAGCCGGGCCATGATCCGCGCCGACTCCGGGGAGACCGCCGAGGCGTACGTGCGGCCGCGGAAGGTGCGCATCGCCCGCGGGTGGATCTCCGCACGGGGCTGCCGGTAGAGCTCGCCGTCGGCCTCGATCGCACCGGACTCGAGCGCCTGCGAGATCGCGGTCGCGTACTCGACGAACCGCTGCCGGGACTCGCCCATCTCGAGGCGGAACCCGTCGAACTCGATCGACCCGAGGCCGCGGCCGAGCCCGAGCAGGACCCGCGCGTCCGAGACCGTGTCCAGCCAGGAGAGCTCCTCGACCACCCGGACCGGGTCGTGCCAGGGCAGCACCATGACCATCGTCCCCAGCCGGACGGTGCGGGTGCGGCCCGCGAAGTACGTCAGCAGCTGGGCCGGGTTCGGCATCATGTGATATCGGGAGAAGTGGTGCTCCGCGGTCCAGATCGACTCGAATCCCCGGGGCTCGGCCCGGTCGCCCAGGGCGAGGCCGGCGCGGACCACGTCGTGGTCGTCGCGGCCGTCCTCGAGGCCCTGGAAGAACAGCCCCATGCCGACGTGCATCCGTGCTCCTCCCGCCGGTCGGTCAGGCGCCGACGCCCGCGCGCTCCTGGGCCATGCGCACCAGGCGGAACTTCTGGACCTTGCCGGTGGGCGTGGTGGGCAGGTCCTCCGCGGCGAGGAAGACCACCCGCCGGGGCACCTTGAAGCGGGCCAGGCGCGCGCGGCAGAGCTCGATGAGCTCCTCGGCCGTGACGTCGATGCCGGGCCGGGCGACGACGCACGCCACCCCGATCTCGCCCCAGCGGTCGTCGGCGACCCCCACCGCGTAGGCCTGGCTGATCGCCGGGTGCTGCGACAGGACCTCCTCGACCTCCTTGGGCATGACGAGCTCGCCGCCGGATTTGTAGAGCTCCTTGCTCCGGCCGGTGAGGACGATGTAGTGGTCCTCGCTCACGTAGCCGAGGTCCCCCGAGTGCACCCACCCCGACGGGTCGAGGGCCAGCGCGGTCTCGTCGGGCTTGGCGTAGAACCCGATCATGTTCGTGGGGCCCCGGGCCGTCAGCTCACCCTCGGCCCCCGGGGGCAGCGGTTCCCCGGAGAGGACGTCGATGGTGCGGAACTCGGTGAGGTCCCCGGCGACGTCGCCCGCGGACTCCGGCAGACCCGCGACCCCGGCGAGCTTCACCCGGCCCACGGTCTCGGAGAGTCGCTCGAGCGGGTCCTCAGGGAGGCTCAGCGTCATGGCGCCGCCCTGCTCGGTCATGCCGTAGCCGGTGACGATCTCGGCGACCCCGAGGGTGTCGCGGACCTTCTCCCACAGCCAGACGGGTGCCGGGGCGGCCCCCGAGAGGATCGCGCGGAGACTCGAGAGGTCCCGCGTGTGCACGTCGGGGTGCTCGAGGAGCGCAACGGTCATCGTCGGGACACACAGGATGTCGGTGGCGCGGTGGCGCTCGATGCCCTCGAGGTAGCGCCCGGCGTCGAACGCGGTCTGCAGCACGACCGCGCCGCCGACCATGAGGGCGGCCATCAGGCCCTCGACGTAGCCGAACATGTGATAGCAGGGCAGGGAGAAGAGGATCCGCCTGCCGTCCTCCATCGCGCGGGTCAGCGCCGAGGCGTAGCCGGTGCGCTGGCTGGCGTCGTGGGTGATCAGCACGCCCTTGGGCGAGCCGGTCGTCCCCGAGGTGTAGAGGATGTCGGCCACCGCGTCCGGGGCGACCGAGGCCACCGCGTCACTGGCTCCCGCGTGCGCGGACCCCAGCTCCGCGAGGTCGGAGACGGTCCGTACCCCGTCCCGTGACCGCCCGTCGGTCGCGAGGGTGAGGACCTCGCGCAGTTCCGGGAGGGTTCCGCCCGCCGGCTCCGCGCCGAGCCCACGGTCCTCCCAGCCGGGGACGATCTCGTCGAGCATCGCCAGGTGGTCCAGCGTCGCGAACCCGGTCATGGTGATCAGGACGTTGGCGTCGGACTGTTCGAGGACGTAACGCAGCTCGTCGGTGCGGTAGAGGTAGTTGAAGGGGATCGCGATCGCGCCCGCCCGGGAGATCGCGAACTTGAGCGGGACGAACTCGGCGTAGTTGGCCATCACCAGGCCGACCCGGTCCCCGGGGCGCACCCCCAGCGCGACCAGGCCGTCCGCGAGCCGCGTCGCCCAGGCCGCGGCCTCGGCGTAGGAGACGGTGCGCTCGTCGGTGATGACCAGCGGGCGGTCGGCGAACTCGGCCGCGCAGGCGTCCAGCCGTTCGTGCAGGGCCATCGGCATCCACACCGGGAATCGACGACGCAGCTCCGCCCGCCGCTGCTCGATGCTCGCGTCCATGGTCCTCGCTTCCGGGCCGCCATTTTCTAGTCAGTCCTAGATTACGGGCCGGCCACGACCCGGACCACCGTCACTTCGGTGACGACCGGTGACGCAGCGTCGGCGGGCGCGCGTCCGCCGGCGAGAGGCACCGCGCCCGCTGTGATCACGACGTGTGCGGCGGAACGCGTCAGATCTGATGCGTTCCGCCGCACGAAAGACGATCACGACGGCGAACCGGGACCAGCCGTGATCGTCTCCGCCTGCTTGACTGCCGGAGTGATCAGCGAGCTCGAGGAGGACACCCCCGCGGTCCCGCGTCCCGACGGCGGGTTCGACCTGCAGCTATCCGGGCGCTGGGGCATCGGCGGCGGGCGGCTCAACGGTGGTTACCAGCTCGCCGCGGCACTGCGCCCGCTCGCCACGGTCATGGCCGAGGCCGGGCGACCCGACCCGATCGTCGCCTCCGCGTCCTTCCTGCGCCCCGCCGTGCCCGGTGCCGCGCGCCTCGCCACCACCGTCCACCGGGTCGGGCGGCGCGTCGCCAGCGGCTCGGCCCAGCTCTGCCAGCCGGGCCCGGACGGCGACCCGCGCGAGGTCCTGCGCCTCGAGGCGAGCTTCGGCGACCTCGCCGCCAGCGCGCCCGACCGCTGGGACGGCGAGTCCGCCCCGCGGCTCCCGGACCCCGAGGACTGCCTCGACCTGTTCGCCGGCACCTCGCTGCCCACCGAGACCATGGTCATCGGGCGGGTCGTGTTCCGGGTGCCCGCGCTGCCGGGCTGGCGGCGCCGCGAGCCCTCGGGCGACCCGACCGCGGAGTTCTGGGTCTCCTTCGCCGACGGCAGCGACGCCACGCTCGGGTCGCTGGCGTTCGTCGTCGACTGCGCCACGCCCGTCGTCTCCGACCTGGGGCGCTACTCGAGTACCGCGCAGCTCACCGTCCACCTGCGCGAGCACCCCGCGCCCGGGCCGCTCGCCTGCCGCGTCCGGACGAGGCACCTCGCCCACGGGCTGCACGAGGAGGACTTCGACGTGTGGGACTCCACCGGGGTGCTGTGCGCGCAGTCGCGTCAGCTCGCCGTGCTCGGCGACCGCTGAGCCACACCCTCGGGCGCGCCGACGATGCGCAGGGCGAACCCCGCGTACTGGTCGGCCACGTCGTCCGCGGTCAGCGGTCCGTCCTCGGAGAACCACCGGGCGATGCTCACGCAGAGCTCGCGGATGGCGAACGAGGCGAGCGCGGGCGACTCGACCCCGAACGCCCCGGCCTCGACGCCGTCGGAGATCACCGCGCGCAGGGCGTGCTCGTGCTCGCGCCTGCGGGCCTGCATCCGTGAGCGCACCGGCTCGTCGAGGCTGGAGGTGTCCCGGTTGACCACGAGGGCCTCACGACGATGGGTGGCGTGCCGGTAGGCGTAGACGCGGGCGGCCCGGTACAGCAGGTCCGCGGGCTCGCCGCCTGCCTCGCGCACGGCGTGGAAGTCGTCGAGCACCCCCGCGGTGGTGGCGTCGATGATGGCCTCGAGCAGTTCGTGCTTGGAGCGCATGTGGTTGTAGAGACTGGGGGTCCGCACCCCGAGCGCGCCGGCGATCTCGCTCAGCGCGGTGCCGTGGTACCCGCGCTCGGCGAAGAGCGTGAGCGCGCGGTCGAGCACGCTGGCGCTGGTCACCGGATCGCGACCGGCCGGCGGTCGTGACGGCGCGGCGGTCCGGCCGGACGACGCTGCGGGCACGGCCACTCCTTCCGGCGGTCGGCTCACCCTAGCGGCTAACGAGCGTTCGTGAGCCTCTTGTGCGACGCACCACGGCCTGTCTACGGTCGCTAACGAGCGTTAGTCGAGGGGAGGGCGCGATGCTGCGGACCGAGCTGATCCGGCCGATCGGCGAGCTGCTCGACCGCCACGCGGCCGAGCGCGGCCCGACCACCGCGTTCGCCGACGACGAGCACCGGGTCACCTATGCCGAGCTGGCCCGTCGCACGGCGCGCCTCGCGGGCCACCTGGTCGAGGCGGGCGTCGCCCCCGGGGACCGGGTCGCGATGGTCATGGGCAACCGGATCGAGACCGCCGAGACCTACCTGGCCGTCCCCCGCGCCGGTGCCGTCGCGACCTGCCTGAACCCCGACGCCGCCCCCGCCGAGCTGGCGTACATGCTCGCCGACTCAGGCGCCCGGGCCGTCGTCACCGACACCGCCCACGCCGAGCTGGTCGGCGGGCTCGTCGACGCGGGGACCACCGTGGTCGTCGCCGGCCCGCCCCGCCCGGGGTGGCTCTCCTACGACGAGCTCGTGACGACCGACCCGCGGACCCCGGCACCCGACCCGGCCGACCTCGACGCCGTCGCGTTCATGCTCTACACGTCCGGGACGACCGGGCGCCCCAAGGGCGTCGAGCTCTCCCTGCGCAGCTGCCTGTGGGTGGTCGCGGCCTGCTGGGCGCCGATCGCGGGCCTCGCGCCGGGCGAGGACGTGCTGTGCGCGCTGCCGCTGTTCCACTCGTACGCGCTGGACCTGTGCGTCCTCGGCGTCGTCGCCACCGGGGCGACCGAGCGGCTCCTCCCCCGCTTCTCGCCGGCCCGGGTCACCGAGCTGCTCGCGGAAGGCGACCACACCGTGCTGCCGGGGGTGCCGACCGGCTTCTCCTACCTGGTGCAGGCGGCGCACGGGGCCACGCCCACTCACCGGCTCCGGGTCGCGATCTCCGCGGGCGCGATCCTCCCCGCGGCGACGAACCAGGCGTTCGAGGCCTGCTACGGGATCCCGCTGCTCGACGGGTACGGGATCACCGAGACCTCGACGATGGTCACGATGAACTGGCCCCACGGCGGCCGCCCCTACGGCTCGTGCGGGCTCCCGCTGCCCGGGCTGGCCGTGCGGCTGGTGGACCCGGCCACCGGGGTCGACGCCCCGACCGGCGGCGAGGGTGAGCTGTGGGTGCGGGGCCCGAACGTCATGCGGGGCTACCACGGCAAGCCGGAGCAGACCGCCGACGTGCTCGTCGACGGCTGGTACCGCACCGGCGACCTCGCGCGGGCCGACGCGAACGGCTACCTGACGATCTGCGGCCGCACCAAGGAAATGATCATCCGCGGCGGCGAGAACATCTACCCCGCCGAGATCGAGAACGTGCTGCTCGACGCGCCGGACGTCGGGGACGCCGCGGTCGTCGGGCAGGCGCATCCCGACCTCGGCGAGGTCCCGGTCGCTTTCGTCGTCCCGGCCGGGGACGGTATCGACGAGGA
>NZ_DASXJS010000102.1:0-11060 GCF_036497245.1 Actinomycetospora sp.
GTCGGGGAACGACTGGTGGAAGCCCGTCATGAACTCCTTGAGCGCGGCCCGGTCCATGTCCGGGAATCCCGCGAGGTGATACATGATGTTCGCGGGGAGGAGATCATCGACCTCGTCGACGTGACCCGTCTCCCACAGCTCCCCGAACTGCCTCATCAACTTTGCTTGATCCGTCATCGTCGGCCTCCTCATTTCGAATGAGTAGCCGAGAGTGAGAGCATTCGTGACCCATGACAACGTCGGCCACCCGAGAAGACTAAGATCTGCGGGCGTAGAATCGGAATTCGCGACAGCGAGTGGCCGATCGTGACCCGGGGCAGATGTCATCCGGGCTGAGCCGGTCCGCGCGCGGCGTCGGTCGGACGGTCGAGGTCGCCCGACCCGCGGCGGCGGCCGCGACGACGCCCCTGACGACGGCTCGGCCTACCGGTCCGGAGGCGTCATCGCGGCCTTCCGTCGTGGAGGGCGTCGCCTCGCGAGGTGATCCGAATGCGGAAGATCTCCCCGTCGGATGGCGGATGGCGTGCACCTGACGTAGCGAGCGGGCCCGCGAAACCCGGCACGCGGGCGAGATGGCGCGCCGGGAAGGCACCTCAACGGCCGCTGCTCGGACCCTCCCGCGGCGCCCACGATCAGGAGTGGTCGTGGCGCCGACGAGTCGGGAGGTGGTATGTCCGCGAGCGTCGCCGTGTCGCAGCGGTCCGCGGCGGGGGTGTGGCGGCTGAGCTACGGCGTCCCGGGAGCCGGCCACCGCGTCATCGTCAGCACCCCGGAGGACGGGCCGGACCTGTGGCGGGGCTACCTCGCCGGGGCCGAGGAGGTCTACGGCTCCTACGGGGTCACGGGCGCGCTCGAGGTCCACGAGCTCCAGACGTCGCTGGTGTTCGTCGCGGTCACGGCCGAGGGCGAGCCGATCGGGGGCATGCGGGCCCAGGGGCCGTACGTCACGGCCGAGGAGTCCCAGGCGTTCACCGCCTGGGACGGGGACCCGCGGGTCCGGGCGCACATCGAGGAGCGGCTGCCGTTCGGCGTCGTCGAGTCGAAGGGGCTGTGGGTGGCGCGGGACGTGCCGGAGCGCCGCGCGCTCGTCGGCTGCTTCGGGCGGGCCCCGGTGCACGCCTCGATGATCCTCGGCGCCCGCTACGCCCTGGGGACGACGGCGGCGCACACCGAGCGGCTGTGGACCTCGACGGGCGCGGTCCTCGTGCGCGACGTCCCGCCCATCAGCTATCCCGACGACCGGTACCGCACCCACCTCATGTTCTGGGATCGCTGGGAGTGGCCCGCCACGGTGCCCGACCACGAACGGCGCGCGACCGACGCCGAGACCGCCCAACTTCTCGCGTCGGCCATCCCGGCGCCGCGGGTCGGACGGTGAGCCCCGAGCCCTTCCGCGCGGTCCTGCTCGACGACGCCGGGCTGGCCGCGCTGCGAGCCGATCCGGCCGTCACCGTCCTCGACCGGCGCGAGGCCCAGTGCGCCGACCTCGCGGCGCTGCGGGGCGAGGCGCCCGTCGAGCCGGACGAACCCGACGTCTGGGTGCACTACCCGTGGCGGCGCACCGTCGTCGGGCTCCTCGGACGCGCGGCCTTCCGACGGCTGCGGCTGGACCGCAACCGCAACAAGATCACCGCGGCGGAGCAGGAACGCCTGCACGGGCTGCGGATCGGGGTCGCGGGACTGAGCGTCGGGCACGCCGCGGCGCACGCGCTGGCCCTCGAGGGGCTGTGCGGCGAGCTGCGGCTGGCCGACTTCGACGCGATCGAGGTGTCCAACCTCAACCGCATCCCGGCGACGGTGCTCGACCTCGGCGTCAACAAGGCGGTCGTCGCCGCGCGCCGCATCGCGGAGCTCGATCCCTTCGTCGAACTGTCGGTCCTCGACGACGGCGTGACCCCCGACGGGGTCGACGCCTTCCTCGACGGGCTCGACGTCCTGGTCGAGGAGGCCGACTCGCTCGACGTCAAGGTCCTGCTCCGCGAGGGCGCGCGGCGGCGCGGGATCCCGGTCGTCATGGTCACCAGCGATCGCGGCCTGCTCGACGTCGAGCGGTTCGACCTGGAGCCCGACCGCCCGCTCTTCCACGGCCTCGTCGGCGACCTCGACTCCGCGAGCCTGCGCGGGCTCGACACCCAGGACAAGATCCCGCATGTCCTGCGGATCCTCGGCGCCGCCGACCTGTCGCCGCGGATCGCGGCCTCGATGGTCGAGGTCGGGCTGACGCTGTCGACGTGGCCCCAGCTCGGCGGCGACGTCGCGCTCGGCGCCGCGACCGTCGCGGCCGCGGTGCGGCGCTGGGGTCTCGGCCGGCCGCTGACCTCCGGCCGCATCCGGATCGACCTCGACGAGGACCTCGACGCGCTGGACGCCTCGCTCCCGACGGAGCCGGTTGCGGACTCGGCGTCGGGACCCGCGGAGCCCACCGAACCCGGTCCGACGCCGCTCGAGGCCGCCCACCCGGCGACGTCCGGCATCCTCGAGGCCGTCCGCGCGGCGCCCTCGGGGGGCAACGTCCAACCCTGGTACGTCGAGTCGGGCCCGGGCGGGATCCGGCTCCTGCTCGACCCCGCGCGCACGACGACGATGGACGTGGCCCACCGCGGCAGCTACGTCGCGCTCGGGGCGGCGCTGTTCAACGCACGCACGGCCGCGGCGGCCGCCGGGGCGCTCGGACCGGTCGCGCTGTTTCCCGACGACGAGCGCCCCGACGTGGTCGCGTCCCTGCGCTTCGGCGCCGGGGCCGAGACCGACGCCGACGCCGACGCCGACGCCGACGCCGACCCGGACCAGCGCCTGGCCGCCCGTCACGCCGGGGTCCTGGCGCGCGGCACCAACCGCGCCCTCGGCCGGCCGCAGCCCCTCGGGGACGCCGTGGCGGACGCGTTGCGGGACTCGGCCGCAGCGGAATCGGGCGGGCTGCACCTCGTCGAGGGCGGCGAGCGTCTGCGGGCCGCGGGCGAGGCGATCGCGGGCGCCGACCGCATCCGGTACCTGACGGCGGACCTGCACCGCGAGATGTTCGCCGAGCTGGTCCGGCCCGGGGCGGGCCCGGCCGAGGAGGGCATCGACGTGGCGACCCTCGGCCTCGGCGCCGCGGACCTCGCCACGCTGGACATCGCCCGGCGCCCCGAGGTGATGGCGCTGCTCGCCGACTGGGGCCGCGGCGCCGCGCTGGGCGACGACACCCGCGACCGCGTGGCCTCCAGCTCCGCGCTCGCCGTCGTGACCGTCGCCGGCTCCTCCCCGTCGGACTTCGTGCGCGGCGGCGCGGCCGCCGAAGCGGTGTGGGTGGAGGCCGAGGCCCACGGGCTCGCGGTCCACCCGGTCTCCCCGGTGTTCCTCTTCGCGGTGACCCCGAGCGACCTGCGCACGCTGTCCGTCCGGTTCGCCGACGACCTGGCTGAGCTGCAGCGGAGCTTCCGCGTGGCGGTCGGGTTGGGGGAGACTGACGTGGTCGCGCTCGTGCTGCGGTTGAGCCACACGGACGTCACCCCGGTCCGCAGTCGGCGGCGTCCGGTCGGGGCGTTCCACCGAACTGCTTGATCGGCCGCGCATCAGCTACCCTGTGTCACGTGGCACATCCGGAGGGTGATGAGCCGTCCAATCTGGACGAGCTCGTCACGGCGGTCGCCACGACGCTCATGGGCGTCGACTCGGCGGGGCTTCACCTGGCGGCCGAGACGGTCCTGCGCGCGCTGGTCGACTACTTCGAGGTGGACCTGAGCTTCCTGCGCTTCCACGACACCGAGCAGCGCGCGACGGTGCTCGTCGCGGAGTGGCCCCCGCGCGCGGACGTTCCCGACCCGGACCCGCTCGGCGTCATCCCCTTCGCGACGGCGGACCCCACCTTCGCGGCGAGCGAGCACCTCGACGACATCATGGTCATCCGGCCGTCGGACTCGGCGGACTACCAGGAGCGGGTGCGCAGCGGGTCGGGCATCGCGGCCACGTCGCTCGCCGTCGTGCCGCTCCGCTCGGGCCCGAGCACCACCGGGACGCTCGGGTTCATCAAGTTCGGCGACCGCGGGTGGGCCGACGACGAGCTGCGGGCGCTGCGGACGATCGCGCTGCTCTGCGCACAGATGCAGGGCCGCATGGTCGCCGAGGAGCAGCTCCGTCACATCGCGAACCACGACGAGCTGACCGGACTGCCGAACCGTCGCGCGCTCATGGCCCACCTGCGGGAGATGCAGGACGCGGGCGACCACGGGGACCGGGCGCTGCTGTTCATCGACGTCGATCGGCTCAAGGCGATGAACGACTTCCTCGGTCACGAGGCAGGCGACCGGTTCATCGTCGCGGTCGCCGACCGTCTCCGCGCCGCGGTCGACCGGGCCGACGTCGTCGCGCGCCTCGGTGGCGACGAGTTCGTCGTGGCGATCGCGGACCGGGCGGACGAGACGCGGGCCCGGACCGTCGCGGAGCGCGTCCAGCACGCCATGGCCGCCCCGATCCAGATCGGGGGGCAGTCGCTCGGTCGGACCGTCAGCGTCGGGATCGCCGTGGCCGAGCCCTCGACGACGGACCTCGCCGAGTGGCTCCGCAGCGCCGACCAGGCGGTGCTGGTCGCCAAGACCCGGGGCGGCAACAACGTCGTCCTCTTCACCGCGGAGATGCAGAGCCGCGAGCAGGTGCGCCTCGCCGTCGAGATGAACCTGCTCTCGGCCATCCGCGACGGCGCGCTCGAGGTCGCGTTCCAGCCGATCGTCGACCTCCTGTCCCGACGCACGGTCGGCGTCGAGTGCCTCGTCCGGTGGCACCACCCGACCCTCGGCGAGGTCGCCCCCGAGCTGTTCGTCGGCGTCGCCGAGGCCACCAACCTCGCCGGCGAGCTCGGCGCCTGGGTGCTCGACGCGGCCTGCCGCCAGTTCGCGGGCTGGATCGAGGTCCTCCCGCCCGACGCCGCACCGGAGCTCGCCCTCTCGGTGAACATCTCCCCGGTCCAGCTCATCGCCATCGACTTCGTCGAGACCGTCGAGCGGGTCCTGCGCCGCTACGGGATGTCCGGCCGCGAGCTGATCCTCGAGGTCACCGAGCACACCGTGGTCAGCGACGACGCCGCGGCGCTGCGGACCCTGCGCGGGCTCCAGGCGCTCGGGGTCTCGGTCGCCATCGACGACTTCGGGACCGGCTACAGCTCGCTCGCCCAGCTCAAGGCCTTCCCGGTGAGCATCCTCAAGATCGACCGTGGGTTCGTGCGCGATCTGGGCGAGAACGCCGGCGACCACGCCATCCTCCGGTCGATCATCGCGCTCGCCGAGTCCTTCGGGCTGGAACTGATCGCCGAGGGCGTGGAGACCGAGGCCGCTCGCACGGTGCTGCTCGAGATGGGTTGTCGGACGGCGCAGGGCTACCTGTTCTCCCCGCCCATGCCCGGCGACGCCATCCTCGAACGGCTCGCCGCGCCGGACGGTTCCGGCCGGGCTCCGGTCCCGTTCCCCCGTGTCCGGGGCCGGAGCGCCAAGACCGGGTAGGTCAGCGGCTCGCGGCGCGGCGGTACTGGGCGCTCGCCAGTGGCACGAACACCGCCACCACGACCACCGCCCAGATCAGCGTGTAGAGCTGCGGGTGCACCAGCGACCAGGCGGCGGACACGGCCGCGGTCGGGTTCGGGGCGGGATTCCCGAAGAGCTCGCGGGCGGCCTGCGTCACCGAGGAGACCGGGTTCCACTCGGCGAAGACCCGCAGCGGCCCGGGGAGGGTGTCGAGCGGGACGAAGGTGTTCGCGACGAACGTCAACGGGAAGATCACGATGAACGAGGCGTTGTTGATCACCTCGGGGCTCGGGATGAGCAGGCCGAGCCACGCCATGATCCACGAGATCGCGTAGGCGAAGATCAGCAGCAGGACGAAGCCCCACAGCGCCTCGAGCGGCCCGGTGTGGATCCGCCAGCCGACGAGCAGGCCCGTGATCGACATGACGATCAGGACGATCACGTTGTTGACCACGTCCGACAGCGTCCGCCCGGTCAGGACCGCCGAGGGCGCCATCGGCAGCGAGCGGAACCGGTCGATGATCCCCTTCTTGACGTCGTCGGCGAGACCGGCGCCGGTGTTCGTCGCCCCGAACACCACGGTCTGGGCGAAGATCCCCGCGATGAGGAACTCGCGGTAGGCCGCGCCGCCGCCGCTCGGGTCGATCGCGCCGCCGAACACGTACGCGAACAGCAGCACGAACATGATCGGCGAGAGCGTCGTGAAGACCAGCAGGTCGGGCACGCGCTTGATCTTGATGAGGTTGCGCTTGGCGACGACGGCGGCGTCGTTCACGACGTCGACGGTGGTCACGAGGCGACCGCCTCTCCGGTCTGGACGTCCTCGTTGCCGGCGGTGCTGCCGGTGAGGGTGAGGAAGACGTCGTCGAGGGTCGGGCGGCGCACGCCGGCGTCGTCGACGTCCAGGCCGACGGCCTCGAGGTGGTCGAGTGCCTGCCGCAGCGCCTTCACACCGCCGGTCACGGGCATTGTCAGGGACCGTCGGTGCTGTTCTGTGACCGGCGGGGCGACGCCGAGCGGGGCGACGAGCTCGACGGCCTCGTCGAGGCGGTCGGCGTCGGAGACCGTGAGCTCGAGGCGCTCGCCACCGATCTGGGCCTTGAGCTGGTCGGACGTGCCGCGGGCGATGGCGCGGCCGTGGTCGATGACGACGATGTCGTCGGCGAGCACGTCGGCCTCCTCGAGGTACTGGGTAGTGAGCAGGAGCGTGGTGCCGTCGGCGACGAGCTGCTGGATGACGCCCCACATCTCGGTGCGGCTGCGGGGGTCGAGGCCGGTGGTCGGCTCGTCGAGGAAGAGCACCGGGGGATGGGCGACGAGCGCGCCGGCCAGGTCGAGGCGGCGCCGCATGCCTCCGGAGTAGGTCCGGGCCGGCCGGTCGCCGGCGTCGGTGAGGCTGAACTGCGCGAGGAGCTCGCGGGATCTCTCGCGGCTGCGCTTGCGCCCCAGATGGTAGAGCCGCCCGATCATGTCGAGGTTCTCGTAGCCGGTGAGGTACTCGTCGACCGCGGCGTACTGGCCGGAGAGCCCCAGCCGTTTCCTGACCTCTCTCGGGTTGGTGAGGACGTCGACGCCGTCGATCGTGGCGCTGCCCGCGTCCGGTCGGAGCAGCGTCGTCAGGATGCGGACGATCGTCGTCTTCCCCGCGCCGTTCGGGCCGAGCAGGCCGAGGACGGTGCCGCGGGGGACCTGCAGGTCGACGCCGTCGAGCGCGGTGACGTCGCCGTAACGCTTGACCAGGCCGGCGACGTCGATCGCCACATCCATGCGTGCTCCCGGCACTCGTGCGGTGGGACGGGCGCGAGGGTAGCCATGGGGTCCGACAGCGTCGCGTGAGATTCGCGCGGTCCGGGTTCGGACGAGTCCGGTCGGCCGGTTCCGGCGCCGGGGCGGGATCGACCACCGAGTGCCTAGGCAATTGATCATGGATTCCTGCACGCGGCGCACTTTCCATGATCAACTACCTAGTCGCTCCTGTGGGGTGCGGTCGGACGTTGCTGCCGGGCGTTGCGGGAGTTCCTCGATCAGTACGACCACTGGTGGCGCGAGCACCGGGACTGACGCCCGACTGCCACCCTCGCGCCATGGAGTGCATCGCGTGCGACCTGACCGCGGGGCGGCGGCGGCTCCCCGGCGGCGTGCTCCACCGGGGCGAGAGCTGGGTCGTCGAGCACTGCGTCGGGCCGCTCGGCGTCGGGACCCTGATCGTCAAGCCGACGCGGCACGTCACCGGCATCGACGCGCTCACCGACGGCGAGGCCGACGAGCTCGGACCACTGCTCCGGACCACGGCCCGCGTCGTCCGCGCGCTCACCGACGCCGAGCAGATCTACACGTGCCTGTGGTCGCACGCCGGGGGTGTGCCGGGGCACCTGCACTACGTGATCCAGCCCGTGACCCGCGCGCAGATCGACGAGCTCGGCACCTACGGACCCGGGCTGCAGATGGCGATGTTCACCCGCGAGGAGGGACCGGATCCCGACGGCGTCGTGGCGTTCGCCGACCGCGCGCGGGAACGGTTCGCTGCGACCTCGTCCGCCCCGCTGCACCCGGACTCCGTCCCGCCCCTCGCCGCTGAGGACCACGTCTGTCCCGACTGCCCCATGGACTTCGCGACGACGGGTCCCGACGACGTCCGCGCGATCGTCACGCGGGTGCCCGGGGAGGCCCGCGCGTTGCTCGCCGCCCACCCCGACGACGCCTGGCGCACCTCCGGCCCGGACGGAAGCTGGTCCGCCGCCGAGTACCTCTGCCACGTCCGCGACGTCTACGCCGTGTTCACCATCCGGCTCCACCGCGCCCGCACCGAGGACGACCCGCCCCTCGAGCCGATGCTCAACGACCTCCGCGCGCGGCGGTTCGGGTACGCCCAGGCCGCGCTCGGACCCGTCGTCGAGCAGCTCGACGCGCACGTCGCGGGGTTCCTCGCCGAGCTGGGCCGGGTTCCCGACGAGGGCTGGGACCGGCCGGCGCACCGCTATCCGGGCGAGCGCCGCACCGCGCTGTGGCTCGCCCGCCAGGCCGCGCACGAGGGACGGCACCACCTGAGCGACATCGTCGTCCGGCTCCACGATCGCCGGTGATCAACGCCGAGTGACGGACGTCCAGTGTCTGCAACGCGACTTTTCTGACGTCCCACGTGAGTCCTGCGCGCTGTGCATGATGACACAGCGCGCAAACTTGCACGACGTGCATGAACGACTAGTGTGAAGGGAGCCGCGACGGGGAGACCGCCGCGAGCGCCTATCGCCACTCCTCGTGAAAGCCGGACATCGATGACCGCCGCCGTGGCTCCTCCACAGAGCGCCCCCGCGAGCAAGCGCGCCGTGCTCGTGCCGCTCTCGGGCCTGCTGATGGCCCTCTTCGTCGCGATCCTGTCGTCGACGATCGTGTCCAACGCGCTGCCGCGCATCATCAGCGACCTGGGCGGGACCCAGGCCCAGTACACCTGGGTGGTGACGGCGTCGCTGCTCGCGATGACGGCGTCCACCCCGATCTGGGGCAAGCTGGCCGATCTCTTCTCCAAGAAGCTGCTCGTCCAGCTGGCCATCACGATCTTCATCGTCGGCACCATGCTGGCCGGGCTCTCCACCTCGACCCCGGAGCTCATCGGCTTCCGCGTGATCCAGGGCCTGGGCATGGGCGGGTTGACCGCCCTGGCCCAGGTGGTGATCGCCGCGATCATCCCGCCCCGCGAGCGCGGCCGGTACTCCGGCTACCTCGGCGCGATCATGGCGGTCGCGACCGTCGGCGGCCCGCTGATCGGCGGCGTCATCGTCGACTCCATCGGCTGGCGCTGGTGCTTCTACGTCACCGTGCCGGTCGCCGTCATCGCCCTGGTCGTCCTGCAGCGGACCCTGTCGGTGCCCACGGTCAAGCGCGAGGTGCACATCGACTACCTCGGCGCCCTGCTCGTCGCCGGCGGCGTCTCCGCGCTGCTGATCTGGACCTCGCTCGGCGGCAAGAACTTCGCCTGGGTCTCCTGGGCGTCGCTGGCCTGGCTCGCCGCCGGGATCGTCGCCCTCGTGCTGGCCGTCGTCGTCGAGTCGAAGGCCCGCGAGCCGATCGTGCCGCTGCAGCTCTTCCGGAACCGCACCGTCGCCCTCGCGACCGTCGCCGCCCTCTTCGTCGGGGTCGCGATGTTCGGCTCCTCGGTCTTCCTGAGCCAGTTCTTCCAGCTCGCCCGCGGCGCCACCGCCACCGAGGCCGGCCTGCTCACCCTCCCGATGATCGCCGGCCTGTTCCTGGCCTCCACGGTCGTCGGCCAGCTGATCTCCCGCTACGGGCGGTGGAAGCCCTACCTGGTCGGCGGCGGCGTGCTCCTCGTCGCCGGGCTGTTGCTCCAGGGCCTCGTCATGGGCGCGGACACCCCCTACTGGGAGCTCGCGATCTCGATGGCCATGGTCGGCATCGGCGTCGGGTCCACCCAGCAGAACCTCGTGCTCGCCGTCCAGAATCAGGTCGCCCTGCGCGACATGGGCGCGGCCAGCTCGACCGTCGCGTTCTTCCGCTCCCTCGGCGGCGCGGCGGGCGTCGCGGCCCTCGGTGCCCTGCTGTCGAGCCACGTCTCGGCGGGCATCACCTCGGGGCTCACCGCGGCCGGCATCCCGGCGTCGGCGACCTCGTCGTCGGGCGGCCAGATTCCGAACCTCGCGACGCTGCCCGTCGCGATCCGCTCGATCATCGAGAACGCCTACGGCGACTCGGTCGCCCTGATGTTCCTGATCGCCGCCCCGCTGGCGCTGATCGCTCTGGTCGCCATCCTCTTCCTGCGCGAGGTGCCGCTGCGCACCACCATCGACGTCGAGGACGACGCCCCGACCCATATCGAGGCCCAGCCCGCCATGGAGCCGGTCGACGACGATGCCCTCTCGGTCCTCACCGGCACCGTGCGCGACGGCGGCCGGCCCGCCCCGGGCGCAGTCCTCACCCTGATCGACCGCAGCGGGCACCAGCTCGCCCGGACCGTCGCCGACGACGACGGGCGCTACCGGATCGCTGTCGACGGTCCCGGGGCGCCGCACCTGCTCGTCGCGCAGTGGCGGGGGAGCCCGCACGTCGAGCTGCTCGGCGGGACCGTCGGGCCGCAGCGTCGCGACATCGCGATCACCGGCGATGCACCCGCGGGCCGGCACCGGGCGATCACGGACGTGTCCGTGCTCGACGCCGCCACCGAGGTCATGCCGGCGGTGTCGCGATGACCGCCTTGACCGCCCGCCGACCGGGCCCGGGAGAGACTGGGCCGGTGGTGGTGGGTCGGCGGGAGCGCAAGAAGCAGGCCACGCGGGCCGCGCTGAGCGAGGCGGCCGTGCGGCTCTCGCTGGAGCACGGGGTCGAGAACGTCACCGTCGAGCAGATCGCCGATGACGCCGACGTCTCCCTGCGGACTTTCTTCAACTACTTCTCCAGCAAGGAGGAGGCCGTCGTCGCCGGGGACGCCGCGCGCGGCGAGGTGCTCGTCGAGCGGTTCCGCGCCCGGCCGGACTCGGAGAGCATCCTGACGGCGCTGCGGGTCGCGGTCCTCGCCCACGTCGACGGCCTGACCGGCGAGGGCGAGATGGACGC
>NZ_DASXJS010000103.1:0-4121 GCF_036497245.1 Actinomycetospora sp.
ACGCGTGCGCGAGGGGCTGCAGACCCTGCGAAGGGCGGGCTCGCTCAGCGAGCTGATCGACCAGGCTCCGGTCGTGGCGGCCGGGATCGGCTTCGACCGGGTGCTGCTCTCGCGGGTCGACGAGTCCGCGTGGGTCCCCGAGCGGATGTACATCAAGGGTGACGGCCGGTGGGCCGAGGAGATCCTCGAGGCTGGCCGCGCGCAGTACCGGCTGCTCGACTCCACCCTGCTGGAGACGCAGATGGTCCGGCGGGCGACGCCGCTGCGGGTCACCGACCCGCTGAACCGCCCGCTCATGCACCGGGAGCTGGTCACCTCGTCACGCACCCGTGGGTACGTCGCGGCGCCCATCTCGGACAACGGCACGGTGGTCGGATTCCTGCACGCCGACTGCTACAGCCAGGAACGGATCCCCGCGCACGTCGAGCTCGACGCGCTGTGGGTGTTCTCCCAGTCGCTGGGCACGCTGCTCGCCCGCCAGAGCATCGCCGACCGGCTCGAGGCGGTGCGTCGCGAGGCGGACCACGCCCCGTCGGCGCTGCTCGACCCGTGCGGGCGTCGCGGAGACGGTGCCGAGGCCCGGACGCAGCGCCAGGAGGCGCACGTCGCCGGGTCCGCGCGGGAGCGCGGCGCGCCGGCGCGCTCGCCCCACACTCCTCACCACGCGCTGCTGGACCTGGTCACGCGCCGCGAGGTCGACGTCCTGCGTCTCATGGCCGACGGCGCCAGCAACGAGCAGATCGCCCGCCGCCTCGTCATCTCCGTGGGCACGGTGAAGTCGCACGTCAAGCGGATCCTGCGCAAGCTCGACGCGGCCAACCGGGCCGAGGCCGTCTCGTGCTGGCTGCGCAGCGAGTACGGCCGGATGTCCGCCGGGTCGGCCTGAGCCCGGACCCGGGAATGCCGGGTGAGCGCCACTGGGTAACCCGATGGGTGGGCCCCGAAAGGGGTGGTGATGGGACCCCGCGGGGAGACGTCCGCGCGGGACCCGTCCTCCTAGGATGAAAGACGTCTCGAGCAGGGGACGAGTGAGGAGACGACATGCGAATCGTGGTCGATCGCGACAAGTGCACGGGCCTGGGGATGTGCGAGGCGGAGGCGCCCGATCTCTTCGAGATCGACGACGACGGTTCGCTCGAGGTGCTCGATGAGCGTCCGCCCGAGGAGAAGCGCGCGGAGCTCCGGGCGGCCGTCGAGTCATGTCCGACCGAGGCCCTGAGCATCGCCGAGGACTGACCAACCGTTCCTGAACGACGACGGGCCCGGCCCCTCCGGTGGAGGGGCCGGGCCCGTCGTCGTGCCGTGCAGTGGGCAGGCCCGGTTCTCAGTCCGGCAGGAGCTGCTTGCGGAGCTCGAACTTCTGGACCTTGCCCGAGGCGGTGGTCGGCAGCTCGTCGACGATCTCGAGGCGCTCCGGGAGCTTGTACGGCGCCACGTGGCGCTCCTCGCGCAGGTAGGTCACGAGGTTCTCGAGGGTCGGCGCGGCCCCGTCCGCGGGCACCACGAAGGCGCACATCTTCTCGCCGAGTCGCTCGTCCGGGAAGCCGACGCAGGCCACCGCACTCACGTGCTGGTGACCGGAGATGTAGTCCTCCACCTCAAGGGCGCTGATGTTGGTCCCGCCGCGGATGATCAGGTCCTTGATGCGGCCGGTGATCCTGATGTACCCGGTCTCGGTGCGTCGTCCCAGGTCGCTGGTGTGGTAGAAGCCCTCGTCGTCGAGTGCGGTCGCGGTGCGCTCCGGGTCCTTCCAGTAGCCCAGCAGGGTCCCGGGCCCGCGGTAGAGCAGCTCGCCCTCCTCGCCGTCGGCCACGGCGGTGCTGGTGCCCGGCTCGGCCAGTCGGATCTCCACGCCGTCAACCGATTCGCGACCGTCCGAGGACGTCACGGCCTCGACGGGGTCGGAGAGCGTGCACGAGGTCCCGATCATGACCTCGGAGCACCCGTACAGCGGGATCAGATGGCACGTCGGCCACGCCCGGGCCGTCTCCGCGGCCAGCGTGCTGGGGATCGGGGCCCCGGCCGAGAGCCAGAACCGCATCGAGCTCATGTCGTGGCGCTCGGGGTCGTAGGCGTCCAGCGTCATCCGGACGAAGGGGGTGGCACTCGCGGTCACCGTGCACCGGTAGGCCGCGATGCGCTCCATGGCGGAGTTCGGTTCGAAGACGTCGAGGACGTGGGTGGCGGCCCCCATGACGATCGGCATGCACATGCCGACCAGCAGACCCGTGGCGTGCCCGAGCGGCGAGGGCATGAACACCCGGTCCTCGGGGGTGAGCTCGAAGATGTCGTAGCCGAGCCCCCGGGCGCTGAAGCCCAGCGTGTTCCAGGTGTGGAAGCAGCCCTTCGGCTTCGACTCGGTGCCCGAGGTGAACACCATCAGGTGCCCGGCGTCCGGGCTGGGCATCGGCCCGAGGTCCGCGGTGCTCGGCGCCGGGCCGGCGTCCGGCCCGGTGAGCGTCTCGAACGACTCCTGCCCGCTGCGGGGCTCGCCCCGGGCGATCAGCGTGGTCCGCAGGGACGGGCAGTCGCCGGCGAGGGCCGCGAACATCTCGCCGTAGTCGAACTTCCGGAAGGTCCCCGTGGTGATCGCCGCGACCGCCCCGGAGATGTCGATGATGTAGTTGAGCTCGGCCCTGCGGTAGATCGGCATCGCCGGGATCGTCACGCCGCCGATGCGGCTGATCGCGACGTAGGCGATCCCGAACTCCGACCAGTTCGGGAGCTGGACGACGACGCGGTCGCCTGCCTTCACACCCCGGGCGCGCAGCGCCGCCGCCAGCCGGTAGGCCCGGTCGCGGAACTCACCGAAGGTCAGGTCGAGGACGGTGTCGGAGATGAACGCCCGGTCCGGAGCGGCGTCGGCGTGGCGGTCGAGGTAGTCGCAGAGGTGGTCGTCGGTCCACCAGCCCTTCTCGCGGAACTGGGCGATGCGCTCGAGGGAGTACCTCTCGGTCACCGAGAGACCGCCGGCCGCGGCCGCGGGGTCGGCGCCCGGCTCCATGTCCTCGGCGCGCCGGGCCTGCGGGATGTTCGTGGTCGGACTCGACACGGGTCCTCCTGGATCGGTGCGCAGCGTCGCGGCAGAGGGGATCGCGAAAATCCTAGAGTCATAGAATATCGGGGACAAGACTCTTGGGTGACCCAGATCGCATGTCTGTCCGGGTCGTGCTCGCCGACGGCCGCCGAATTAATCTAGTGTCCTACTATCCATGGTGCGAGTGTTCGCACGACACCGCGCACCGCTGAGCGGAGGGGATCGCCGATGGGTGAGCACGGTCCGGTCTCGTGGGACGAGCGGGGGCGGGCGTTCGTCGTCCTGCTCGACCGTCCCCCGGCGAACGCGTTGGGGACACCGATCGTGGAGGGCCTCGACGCGGCGCTCGACGCCTTCGACCGCTCCGCGGCCCGGGTGCTGGTGATCGCGTCGACGCGTCCCGGGTTCTTCGCCGCGGGCGCCGACATCAAGCAGATGGCGGGAGCGGCGCCGGAGGACTTCGCGGCCTACGGGAAGGCCCTGCGGGTCCCGATGGAGCGCCTGGCGGCCCACGAGCGTCCGTCGATCGCGGTGGTCGAGGGTCGGGCGCTGGGCGGTGGCCTGGAGCTCGCGCTCGCGGCGACGCTGCGGATCGGGTCGCAGGATGCGCGCCTGGGACTCCCGGAGGCGCGCCTCGGGCTCATCCCGGGTGCCGGCGGCACCCAGCGCCTTCCCCGGCTGGTCGGACGGGGCCGGGCGCTCGAGATCATGCTCCGCGCCCGCGAGGTGCCCGCCGAGGAGGCGCGCGCGATCGGCCTGCTCGACCATCTCGTCGCCCCGGGCGAGGCCCTCGACGCCGCGCTCGCGTGGGCCGAGGAGCTCGCGGGGAACTCCCCGGCGGCTCTGGCGGCGATCATGCGCTGCGCCGACGACGCCGACGACCGGCCGCTCGCCGAGGGACTCGCCGCCGAGGCGGAACGGGTCGACCGGCTGTTCACCGGCGACGAGGCCCGCGAGGGAATCCGGGCCTTCGTCGAGAAGCGGGCGCCCGAGTATGGGTGAGGCCGACGTGACCGGGGCGACGATCGGCGCGGACGGGGACGTCGCGTGGGGGACCGAGATCGTCCGGCGCGACGCAGGCGTG
>NZ_DASXJS010000104.1:0-5278 GCF_036497245.1 Actinomycetospora sp.
CCCGAGTCGACGGACGTCCTCGCGACCTACGAGGCCGAGATGGATTCCGACGGCGAGCTCCTGAGCTACCGCCGGGTCAAGCGCTACACCCGCGGCCGGGGTGACGACGAGTGATCGCGCCGGGCCCGCGACGCGCAGTGCAGCGGAGCCGGTGCACGACGACCACGCCGGGGAGAGGACGCGCATGACCGACCCGACACGCTGGACGGGTCAGATGCCCTCCACGCGCCAGCAGCAGCAGCCCGCCGGGGACGGCACGAACCTCGCCGACATCCTCGAGCGGGTGCTCGACAAGGGCATCGTCATCGCGGGCGACGTCCAGATCAACCTGCTCGACATCGAGCTGCTGACCATCAAGCTCCGCCTGGTCGTCGCGTCGGTCGACCGCGCCAAGGAGATGGGCATCGACTGGTGGGAGCGCGACCCCACCCTGTCCGCCGGCCACCGTGAGCTCGAGGACGAGAACAAGCGGCTGCGCGAGCGGGTCGAGGCGCTCGAGAGCGGCGCCCGTTCCCTGGCCGGCACGAACGGGACCGACCACGGCGCCGACGACCGGCACGCCGACGAGGACGACGAGGCCGGGCCCGACGATCCCGAGGACGACGAGGAGGCGGAGCTCGACGAGCCCGACGACGAGGCCGACATCGAGGATGCCGACGTCGACGAGGAGGACGCCGAGTTCGAGGACGAGCCGGTCGAGGACGAGCCGGACGCCGAGCCCGAGAAGCCTCCCCGCCGTCGCACCTCGCCCGGCACCCGGACCCGGAAGCGGCGCTCATGAGCGACAGCGCGACCTACGTCTACGCGGTGGCCCGCAGCCTCGACGACGCGGCGGTGTCCGGGCTGAGCGGCATCGACGGCGCGCCGGTCCGACTCGTTCCCGCCGAGTCCCTGGTCGCCGTGGTGAGCGACGTCGACCGCGGGGAGTTCGAGGAACGCGCGCTCGAACAGCACCGCGAGGACCTCGAGTGGCTCACGACGACGGCCCGGACCCATCACCGCGTCGTCGACGCCGTCGGGCGCGAGCACGTGATCGCCCCGCTGGCCCTGGCCACCGTCTACTTCGGTGACGACCGGGTCCGCGAGGTGCTGGACCGGAGCCGCGGATCGTTCGACCACGTCCTCGACCACGTGACCGGGCGGTCGGAGTGGGGGGTGAAGGCCTACGCGCGCCGCCGCTCCGCGAACGGGAGCGGGGCGGACCGGCCGGCGTCGGGCGCCGAGTACCTGCGCCGGCGCCGACGGGCGCTCCGCGAGCGCGACGACGGCGTCGAGGAGGCCCTCCTGGCCGCGGAAGAGGTGCACGAGGCCCTCGGCGGGCTCGCGGCCGACGTCCGCAGGCACCGGCTCCAGGACTCCGCTCTCACCGGCGACCCGGACCAGATGGTGCTCAACGGTGCCTACCTGGTCCCGGAACGGGCCCAGGGAGAGTTCACCGCGCTGGCCGGCGCCTTCGCCGACCACCGGTCGGTCCGGGTCGAGCTGACCGGGCCCTGGGTGCCGTACTCCTTCTCCCAGGTGAGGACACCGTGACCGCCGACCGCGAGCTCCAGCCCCACGCGACCTCGCTGTTCGGGGACCAGGAGGTCGCCCTGGTGGATCTGCTCGACCGTCTGCTCGCCGGCGGCGTCGTCCTGACCGGTGATCTCACCATCTCCCTGGCCGGGGTGGACCTCGTCCGCATCTCGCTCCGCGCCCTGATCACCTCGATCGCGCCCGTCGAGCGGCCGATCCCGCTGCACGCCCAGTCGCAACGTCAACGGGTGATCGGGTCCCGCCATGACTGAGCAGCAGCCCGGCGGGACGGATCCGCCGCCGACGGGCTCCGGACGGCGGGTGGAGATCGACAAGGACGCCGTCCGCCGCGACCTCATGAAGCTGGTGCTGACGATCGTCGAACTGCTCCGACAACTGATGGAGCGACAGGCGATCCGACGGGTCGATCAAGGCGATCTCACGGAGACCGAGGAAGAGGACCTCGGCACGTCGTTGATGCTCCTGCAGGAGGCAATGGACGAACTGACCGAACAGTTCGGCCTCACCGCTGAGGACCTCAACATCGACCTGGGTCCTCTGGGACCACTGCTGCCCCGTCATCGCTGACCGCGTCGATTGCGCGACCATTCTTTTCGGTTGGTCGGACACCCGCCGCCCCCCTCCGCGGAATGGCCGGAGGGGCATGGCGGGCCGGCGAGGAGTCAGTTCCCGCGGACCGCGGCGACGATGGCCATCACCAGGAGCACCAGCGCGACGACCAACAGGACCACGGGCGCCAGCACCGCCGTCAGGATGAGCAGGAGCGCGATCATCACCTTGGTCGTGGTGCCCATGGCGGCGACGCCGCCCTTGATCGCGGCCCAGACCGGGTTCTTGCCGCCCATGGCGGCCATACCGGCGCTGATCAGGGCGTTCATCCCGACCCCGCCGCCCTGACCGAGCCCTTCGATCATCCCGGACAGGTCGTCGACCTTCGCGACGAGGGCTCCGGCCGCCCGATCGATCACGGCCACCGCGAGCTGTTGCGCGGCGGCGATCAGGCGTTCCTTCGGCGACACCTCCGCAGCGCCCGGCGGGCCGGCCGCGGGGCTCGGACCGGGCGCGGGCGACTCGTCGAGGACGGCCGGAGCGGACATCGTCATCCCTCACGTTTCACCGGGGTGATCTCGTAGTTCGAGGACCGGAGCGAAGCCTATCGGAGTCAGTCCGACTTCAACGCATCCGATACCTTCGAGCCCCGCTGCTTCACCTCACCCGACGCCATGTCCGACTTTCCGCTCCACTCGAGCTTCTTGTTCTTCGTGGCCTTGCCGGTGACCTCCTTGGCCTTCCCCTTGACCTGCTTCGAACGGTTCTTGACGGTGTCGTCTGCGCCCATGTCGACGGAATTACCCGGTTGTGGAGAATCGAGTCGACAACAACCGAGATTGGGCCGATCGCGATCCAAGAGACTCCGTCCGAGCGTGCTCGCTACTCCCCACGACACCCGCGACGCGAGCAACCGGCTCAGCTCGCCCGCGATGTCTCACCGGACGCGCTGCGTGGACGGCGCCGGGCCCTGGGCCTGGCCGCCGTCGGCGTCGTCCTCGGGGAGGTGGAGGTCGGTGACGTTCACGTTGACCTCGACCACCTGCAGCCCGGTCATCTGCTCGACCGCGCCGATGACGTTGCGGCGGACCGCGGCCGCGAGCCCGGCGATCGCGACGCCGTACTCCACCACGATCGTCAGGTCGATCGCGGCCTGCTTCTCCCCGACCTCCACCGACACACCCTGACTGCTGGTGGACCGGCTGCCGGGGATCCGCTCGGCGATCGCCCCGAAGGCCCGCGCCGCGCCGCCGCCGAACCCGTGCACCCCCGGGATCTCCCGGGCGGCGAGGACGGCCACCTTCGAGACGACCGCGTCGGCGATGGTGGTCCGGCCCTGCGTGCTCTCCAGCGCCGCCCCTGCGGCGGGGGCGCCACCGGACGGACGCGGCGTGACCGGGACGGTGGACGTGGCGGGAGTGCTCATCGACGGGCCTCTTCCTCGACGGGGGCAACGGGACGTGGGAACGCCCGGCGCGCCGACCGAGCGGTGCGCCGAGGTCTCCTCGTGGGACGACCGGAGACCACGGTTCCTCACTCGAGAGTGACCCACGCCACTATGCCCCTCGCGGGGCGGGGCGCGGCCTCACGGCGTCCGGCGGTCCCGGCTGCAGGTGGTCAGCGCCTCCAACAGGGGGGCCAGACGGAGCCCCTCGGCGGTGAGCGCGTACTCGGTGCGCGGGGGGCGCGTGTCGAGGACGCGCCGCTCCAGGAGCCCCGCCGCCTCCAGGTCGGCCAGGCGCGCCGCGAGCGTGGCGGGCGGGACCTGACCGAGGGCCTGCTCGAACTCCGAGAACCGGACCGCGCCGAGGTGCGCGGCGTAGAGCACCGAGAGCGACCAGCGTCGCTCCAGCAGTGCCGTCAGCGCACGCACCTCGGGCGGTACCGGTTCCCGCGAGCACATGTCAGGCCGCCACCTCGAGGCCCGGGGTCGCCGGCTGCGTCGCCGGCTCCAGGGCCACGTCGAGGACCTCGGTGATGGTCATCGACGGGTGGAACTCCAGCTGCCCGGCGACGTCCGCGGGGACGTCGTCGAGGTCGGCGCGGTTGCGCTCCGGCACGACGATCTGCGTCAGGCCCGCCGCGTGCGCGGCCAGCACCTTCTGCTTCACCCCGCCGATGGGCAGCACCCGACCCTGGAGGGTCAGCTCACCGGTCATCGCGACGGTGTGCCGCACCGGTCGCCCGGTCAGCAGCGACACGAGCGCGGTGGCCATGGTGACGCCTGCCGACGGCCCGTCCTTCGGGATCGCGCCCGCGGGGACGTGCACGTGGAAGGAACGCCCCGAGAACGCGTCCTCGGCGATGCCCAGCTCCCCGGCGTGCGAACGCACCCACGACAGGGCGATCCGGGCCGACTCCTTCATGACGTCGCCGAGCTGTCCGGTGAGGATCAGTCCCTCGTCGCCGGCCATCGACGCCGCCTCGATGAACAGGACGTCGCCACCCGCACCGGTCACGGCCATGCCGGTCGCGACGCCGGGCACGGCGGTCCGCTCGACGGCCTCGGTGAAGACCCGCTGCCTGCCGAGGTGGCGTCGCACCACCTCGGTGTCCACGACAACCTGCGCCGAACCCGAGGCCACCTCCGTCGCGATCTTGCGGGTCAGCTTGCCCAGGGCGCGGTCGAGCTGACGGACGCCCGACTCACGGGTGTACTCCGACACCACGAGGCGCAGCGCCGACTCGTCGGCGGTCACGTCGTCGGCGGTCAGGCCGGCGCCCGTGATCTGCCGCGGCAGCAGGTGGTCCCGCGCGATGGCGACCTTCTCCTCGACGGTGTAGCCGTCGAAGGAGATGACCTCCATGCGGTCGAGCAGCGGCCCGGGGATCGTGTCCACCTGGTTGGCCGTCGCCAGGAACACCACCTGCGAGAGGTCGATCTCGACGTCGAGGTAGTGGTCGCGGAACGCGTGGTTCTGCGCCGGGTCCAGGACCTCAAGCAGCGCGGCGGACGGGTCGCCGCGCCAGTCGGCGCCGACCTTGTCCACCTCGTCGAGCAGGATCACCGGGTTCATCGTGCCCGCGTCGCGCAGCGCCCGCACCAGGCGGCCGGGCAGGGCGCCGACGTAGGTCCGCCGGTGACCGCGGATCTCGGCCTCGTCGCGGACGCCGCCGAGCGACATCCGCACGAACTCGCGGCCCATCGCGCGGGCCACGGACTCGCCGATCGAGGTCTTCCCGGTGCCGGGAG
>NZ_DASXJS010000105.1:0-24767 GCF_036497245.1 Actinomycetospora sp.
GCGGCGGCGGCGGCCAGCTCGGTCGCCAGTGCTCGCCCGGCCCGGCGCGGCACCCGGACCAGGCAGCGCTCGGCCCGTTCGGTGCGCTCGTCGCCGCCCGGTAGCCGGGTGCCCGCGGGCAGCTCCACCGGCCCGAGGACCTCGGCGTCCGGCTCCCCCTCGCCGGTCTCGGGCAGGTGCAGCACGTCGAGCAGCGCGCGCAGCGCCTCCGGGTCCCCGTCCAGCGCGGCCATCCGGACCGCGGGCGGCAGGCCCAGCTCGGTGCGGGCGTCGAGCTCCGCGCCGGCGTGCCCCGCCGGGTCCCACCGGACGAGGGCCTGCACCGCCGCGACGCTCGACTCGGCGACGACCACCACGCGCCCGCCGTCGGGAGCGGGCCGCACCAGCGAGGCCGCCGCGAACCACCGCCGCAGCGTCTCCTCGGCCGCGCGCAGCTCCGGGCGGGCCAGCAGCGCCGAACCGTCGAGCAGCAGTGCCGCGCCGTATCCGCCGTCGGCGACCGGCTCCGCGCCCGGCGTGGCGACGACGAGGGCCGGGCCCGCGGGCACGGTGTCGAGGACCGGGGCGCCGCCGCCCGACGAGCGGACCACGGTCTGCGGGAAGGCGCGCCCGAGCTCCTCGGAGGTTCGGCCGCTGCCGACGACGGAGGCGCGCAGCTTCGGGGACGCGCACGCCGGGCAGCGGTAGTTGGTGTCGGGGCGGCCGCACCAGCGGCAGGTCGGCGGGCTCGGGGTGTCCTGGGTCCCGGCCGGGATCCCCAGCGGGCCGTGGCAGTGGCGGCAGCGGGCCGGCTCGCGGCACCGCGCGCACGCGACGGCGGGGAGGTAGCCGCGACGGGGCACCTGCACGAGGACCGGGCGGTGCGCGGCGAGTGCGGCGCGGGCGGCCTCGAACGCGACGCCGGGCACGCGGGCGGCGCGGGCGGAGGGGTCCCGCAGGAGCTGGTGGTCGTCCTCGCCGATGGAGGTGACGCGGGGAGCCCGCGCGCGGACGGTGGTGCGATCGGCGACGACCGCGTGGGCCCACCCGGTGCGGACCAGCACCTCGGCCTCGGCGGTGCGGGTCGCGCCGGCGACGAGGAGCGCGGCGCCGCTGGCGTGGGCGCGGGCGAGCAGGACGTCGCGGGCGTGCGGGTAGGGGGCGCGTGGCTCGGCGTGGCTGTCGTCGCCGTCGTCCCAGATGACCAGCAGGCCCGGGTCGTGGACCGGCGCGAACGCGGCGGCGCGGGTCCCGATGGCGAGCCGCTTGTTCCCCCGGGCCACCGCGAGCCAGCGCCGGTACCGCTCCGCGGGCCCGAGATCGGCGGCCAGGGCGGCCACCTCGTCCTCGCCGAGGACCTCGACGCACGCGGCCTGGAGACGGTCGAGGTCCCGGCGGTCGGGGACCACGATCACCGCGCCCTGCCCCGCCCCGATCGCGGCGCGCGCGGCTTCGGCCAGCCGCCGCGCCCAGTCCTCACCGGGCAGGGCCTGCCAGACGGCGTGCGCACCCCGGCGGCGTGCGAGCGCGTCGAGGAACGCGGGCCCACGCGGGTAGGCCGACCAGCCGGGGTCGTCATGGCCCGGTGCGTCGCCCTCGCCCTCGCCGTCGCCGCCGTCGCTCGGAGGGGGCGGGTCGGCCGCGTCGTCGTCCGGCCGGGACGGCGCCTCCTGCTCGACGCGCGCGTGCCGCGGCGGGACCGCCAGCCGGAGCACGTCCGCGAGCGTCCCGGCGTAGCGGTCGGCCACCGTCCGACAGAGCGCCGCGAGCTCGCGCGAGAGCACCGGCTCCGACGAGACGACCTTGTCCAGCCAGCCGAGCTTGCCGTCGTGATCGGAGGTGTCGGCGCGGTCGAGGACGAACCCGTCGACCAGCCGGCCCGCGAAGCGCACCCGCACGCGCGCGCCCACGACCGCGGTCTCGTGGAGCTGGACCGGGACGCGGTAGTCGAAGAGCCGGTCGAGATGGGGCAGCGACACGTCGACCGCGACCTTGGCGACCGATCGCTCCGGCGCGGGGAAGCGCTCGTTGTGCTTCGGCTTCGCCGGGGTGGACTTCGCGGGCTTGGCCGGAGGCGGCTGTGCCTCGGGCATGCCGGGCAGCGCGAGGACGTCCTCGTCGGCCCGGGATCCGCTCATGCGCGCCGGTCTACCAGAGCGCCCCGACGCGGCGGGGCGGGTCCCGGTGATCGCCCACCGCCACCATGATCATGGGCACACCAGGCCGGGCGACGCGCCCGCTGGACTGCCTCACGTGCCCCTCGTCGCGTAGCGCGGGTCGAGGTCGAGTCCGCCCGGCCTCGCTCTCATGATCATGGGCACACCCGGCAGGTCGGGCGGGCCGGGTGCCTGCGTGGAGTGCCCCTCGTGGGGTGGTTCGGGCGTGTGCTCCGCGTGCGCCGGGCCGGTCCATGATCACGGGCACTCCAGGCCTCGACATCGAGGATGTGGAGTTGCTGACGTCCGGCGTCAGCGGTGCCGCATCGCTGACATCTGAGGCGACCAGGCGACCCCCCGACGCCCCCGCAATGCACGACGGCCCGGCCACCCCTCGGATGAGGAGCGACCGGGCCGGTCGTCACGTCAAGCGCGGACTGTCAGCTCGCGATCGACTTGAGCTGGTCAGCGCGGTCGGTGCGCTCCCAGGGCAGGTCGAGGTCGTCGCGGCCGAAGTGGCCGTACGCCGCGGTCGGCTGGTAGATCGGGCGCAGCAGCTCGAGGTCGCGCACGATCGCGCCGGGGCGCAGGTCGAAGACCTCGTGGATGGCCTTCTCGATCTTGGCCGGGTCCACGTTCGCGGTGCCGAAGGTCTCCAGGAAGACACCCACGGGCTCGGCCTTGCCGATCGCGTAGGCGAGCTGGACCTCGGCGCGCTTGGCCAGGCCGGCGGCGACGACGTTCTTCGCCACCCAACGGCCGGCGTAGGCGGCCGAGCGGTCGACCTTCGACGGGTCCTTGCCGGAGAACGCGCCGCCACCGTGGCGGGCGTAGCCGCCGTAGGTGTCGACGATGATCTTCCGGCCGGTCAGGCCCGCGTCACCCATGGGGCCACCGGTGACGAAGCGGCCGGTCGGGTTGACCAGGATCTTGGTGTTCGACGAGTCGAGGTCGATGCCCTCGAGGACCGGCAGGATGACCTTGGACTTGATGTCCGGGGCCAGCATGTTCTCGAGGTCGATGTCCGCCGCGTGCTGGGTCGACAGGACCACGGTCTCGACCGCGACCGGCTTGTCGTCGTCGTACGCGATGGTGACCTGCGTCTTCCCGTCGGGACGCAGGTACGGCAGCGTGCCGTCCCGGCGGACCGCGGTGAGCTTGCGGGCCAAGCGGTGCGCGAGCCCGATCGGCAGCGGCATCAGCTCGGGGGTGTCGGCGTCGGCGTAGCCGAACATCAGGCCCTGGTCGCCGGCACCCTGCTTCGCGATCTCGTCCTCGGAGCCCTCGACGCGGGTCTCGTAGCCCTCGTCGACGCCCTGCGCGATGTCCTTGGACTGCGCGCCGATGGAGATCGACACGCCGCAGGTCTCGCCGTCGAAGCCCTTGGCCGACGAGTCGTAACCGATGTCGAGGATCGTCTTGCGGACGACGTCGACGTAGTTGACCTGCGCGTTGGTGGTCACCTCACCGGCCACGTGGACCTGTCCGGTGGTGACCATGGTCTCGACGGCAACGCGGCTCTTCGGGTCCTGCGCCAGCAAGGCGTCCAGAATCCCGTCGGAGATGGCGTCACAGATCTTGTCCGGGTGGCCCTCGGTGACGGACTCAGAGGTGAACAAACGCCTAGCGGGCACAATCTCTCCCTGCCTCGACAATGGGACCTCCTGACAATAACGGGTCCCGCCCGCCTCAGCAGGCCCCTGACCGGCCCCGTTGCGCACCCGGTCACAGTCCGGTTGTGCTCCGTGACGACGTATGGGAAAGGCGGAACGGACCCATCCGAGCACGGAGCGAATCCGCCCGGTGACGCAGCGTCTACCCCAGTCGGGGGGCCACGGCGTCCCAGACGCGGGCCGCGAGGGCGGCCTTGGAGCCCATCGGCAGCTGGGCCGACGATCCGTCGGAGCCCAGCAGCCAGCCCTCGTTGTCCGACCCCTCGAACGCCGAGTGATGGCCGCCCCCGCCTGCACCGACGGCGTTCACGACGAGGAGGTCGCACCCCTTGCGGGCGAGCTTCGCCCGTCCGTACGAGAGGACGTCGTGGTCCTCGTCACCGGTCTCCGCCGCGAAGCCCACGACGAGGCGTCCGGGGACCTGCTCGGCCACGAGCTCGGCGAGGATGTCGGGATTACGTGTGAGAGGGATCGCGGTCGGCTCGTCGTCGCCCTTCTTGATCTTGAACCCGGCGACGGTGGCGGGCCGGAAGTCGGCCACGGCGGCGGCCATGACGACCGCGTCGGCGTCCTTCGCGGCGTCGACGACGGCCCGGCGCATCTCCTCGGTGGTCCGCACGGCGACGAGGTCGACGGCCGCGGGCGGCTCGAGGTCGGCCGTCGTCCCGGCGATCAGGGTGACGCGGGCGCCGCGCTGGGCGGCGACGCGGGCGAGCGCGTAGCCCTGGCGTCCGGAGGAGCGGTTGCCGATCGTGCGCACCGGGTCGAGGGGCTCCGCGGTGCCTCCGGCGGAGACGACGACGTGGCGGCCCTCGAGGTCGCGGGGCAGCGCCGCCGCGTCCTCGAGGAGCAGGCGGGCGAACTCGGCGATCTCGACGGGCTCGGGCAGGCGCCCGGGCCCGGAGTCGGCACCGGTGAGACGACCCGAGGCGGGCTCGAGGACGACCGTGCCGCGCCGGCGCAGGGTCGCGACGTTGTCGCGGGTGGCGGGGTGCTCCCACATCTCGGTGTGCATCGCGGGCACGGTCAGCACCGGACATCGCGCCGTCAGCAGCGTGGAGGTGAGCAGGTCGTCCGCGCGGCCCACCGCCAACCGCGCGAGCAGATCCGCGGTGGCGGGGGCGCAGACGACGAGGTCGGCGCGGCGCCCGAGCGCGACGTGGGTGACCTCCGGGACGTGCTCGAACACCCCGGAGAGGACCTCGCGCCCGGACAGCGCCTCGAACGTGGCGGCCCCGACGAAGGTCAGGGCGTTGGGGGTGGCCACCACCTGGACCCGGTGGCCGGCCTGGCGCAGCCGCCGGAGCAGCTCACAGGCCTTGTAGGCGGCGATGCCCCCGGAGACGCCGAGGACGATCTCCTTCGGGGACGTTCCGTTCGAGGACATTCCGTTCGAGGACGCAGCGCCGCCCTCCGACATCTGTGGTTACTCGCCCTCGGTGTGCTCGAGCAGGTGCCCGTGGATCTCGCGCATGGCGATCGAGAGCGGCTTCTCGCGCGGGCCCGGCTCGACCAGCGGCCCGACGTACTCGAGGAGCCCCTCACCGAGCTGGGCGTAGTAGTCGTTGATCTGACGCGCCCGCTTGGCCGCGTAGATCACCAGCGCGTACTTCGAGCTGACGGTCTCCAGCAGCTCGTCGATCGGCGGGTTGGTGATGCCCTCGGGGACATCGTGGAAGCCGGCCGCGACGCGGCTGGTGATGATGCTCAAGGTCACTGGCTCCTGCGGTTCGGGGACCCTGCGGTCTGGGTGACGGCCCGGGTGGGCGGCCCGGCTGCAGCGTCACCGGAAGTGGGGTCGCAGGCAGGGCCGTCAGAAGGGTGACTCAAGTCTACCAATCGCCGTGCGGTCTCCCGGACGTCGTGGTTCACCAGCGCGACGTCGAACTCGCGGCGGGCCGCCAGCTCGACCCGCGCGGTGGCCAGGCGCCGGTCGACGACCTCCTGCGGCTCGGTCCCTCGGCCGGTCAGCCGCGAGACGAGTTCCTCCCAGGACGGCGGCTCGAGGAACACCAGGAGCGCGTCCGGCCTGCGTTCGTGGACGGCACGCGCGCCGGCGAGGTCGAGCTCCAGCAGCACGGGCTCCCCCACCGCCAGGTGCGCCTCGACGGGGGCGGCCGGGGTGCCCGAGCGGTGCAGGCCCCGATGGATCGAGGCCCACTCCAACAGCTCCCCGCCCGCCACCATGCGGTCGAACGTCTCGTCGGAGACGAAGTGGTACTCCCGCCCGTCGACCTCCCCCGGTCGAGCCGCCCGGGTGGTCGCCGAGACGCTGAACCACAGCGGGGCGTCCATCCGACGCAGCTCGGCGACGACGGTGCTCTTGCCGACCCCGGACGGCCCGGCCAGGACCAGGAGCCGTCCCCGGGGAGAGGAGGTGGGCGGGGAGGTCACTCGCCGTCGAACTCCGCGAGCAGGGCCTTGCGCTGGCGCTCCCCCAGGCCGCGCAACCGGCGGCTGGGGGCGATCTCCAGCCGCTCCATGATCTGCTGGGCGCGGACCTTGCCGACGCCGGGCAGGGCCTCGAGCAGTGCCGAGACCTTCATCTTGCCGAGCACCTCGTCGGAGTCGGCCTGGTCGAGGACGTCACCCAGGTTGGTGCCGCCTCGCTTGAGCCGTTCCTTGAGCTCGGCCCGGGCGCGACGGGCAGCGGCTGCCTTCTCCAGCGCGGCCGCCCGCTGCTCCTCGGTCAGCTCGGGAAGTGCCACGGTCTCCTCCGGTTCAAGCGGGGTCGGTGGTGTTTCGGGCGATACCGAGGTCTCACAGGGGGGCCCGACCCACGGTCAGCAGGGCGGGCGGACCTCGTCGCAGGCGAACGTACCGCCTCCTGCGCCGCGACACAGTCCATGGGTGTCCGGCATGTGAACGTCTTCGCTCCGTCGGTGGTCCTGCTGCGCTGGGACGACGGCGCGGCGTTCGGCGACGCGCCGGAGTCCTCAGGCGCCGAGCGGCCCGGTGCGCCTTGCGTCGGGTGTCATGCGCCGACCGGTCCGGCGGGCAGCCCCAGATCGGCCAGCGAGCCGTTCAGCGCCGCGCACGCGTCGTGCAGCGCTTCCGGGTGCGGGCCCGCGGCGAGGATCTCCCGCGAGCTCGACGGGATCACCGGACCACTGCCCGCGGCGAAGGCCTCCGCGACGTCGGCGGGGGTCGCGCCCTGCGCGCCGAGCCCCGGGACGAGCACCGGGCCGCCGAGCCTCGAGAGGTCCAGGCCGTGGGGGCGCCCGGTGGTGCCCGCCGTCGCACCCACCACCACGCCCGCCACCCCGGGGTGCCGCGCGTTCACCGCGGCGCAGGAGTCGACGACGCTCTGGGCGACCTCGCGCATGCCGCGGTAGGAGCCGTGGCCGGGGCCGGAGGGGTCGAGCGTCCACGCCTGCGCGGACTGGACCGAGGGGGCCTCCGGGTTCGAGGTGCGGGCCAGCACGAACACGCCGCGCCCGGTGGCGGCGGCGAGGTCGATCGCGGGGGTCAGCGACCCGACGCCCAGGTACGGCGAGAGGGTCACGGCGTCGGCGGCGAGCGGCGAGGTGTCCGCGAGCCACGCCGACGCGTAGGCGGTCATGGTGGAGCCGATGTCCCCGCGCTTGGCGTCGGCGATCGTGAGCAGCCCGGCGTCGGCGGCGTCGGCGAGCACCCGCTCCAGGGCCCGCACTCCCCCGCTGCCGTGCACCTCGAACAGCGCCACCTGCGGCTTGACGACCGCCACGTGCCCGGCCAGTGCGGCCACCGCGTCACGCCCGAACCGCTCGACCCCGGCCGCGTCGTCCTCGTGGCCCCAGCGGGCCAGCAGGCCCGGGTGCGGGTCGATCCCGACGCAGAGCGGCCCGTACCGGGCCACCGCCGCCCCGAGCCGCGCGACGAACGGGGCCCGGGTCACGCCGGGCCCGCCCCGGCGGGCGCGTCGCCCGCGGTCTCGGCGCGGGCCTTGGCCAGCCGTTCGTGCAGCACCTGCAGCGGCGTCACGGCGACGTCGCCCCGGATGACGGCCTCGATGGCCTGCACTGCCGCGGCCGCGCCCTGCACCGTCGTCACGCACGGGACACCCACGTTGAGGGCCGCCGCGCGGATCTCGTAGCCGTCCACGCGGGGGCCCGCGTGCCCGACCGGGGTGTTGACGATGAGGTCGACCTCGCCCGCCGCGATGGTGTCGACGATGTTGTCCGGGCCCTCGAAGTGCTTGCGCACCACCTGGCACGGGATGCCGTTGCGCTCCAGGACGCTGGCCGTGCCCGCCGTCGCGAGGATCTCGAACCCGAGGTCGGCGAGACGCTTGACCGGGAAGATCAGCGCCCGCTTGTCGCGGTTGGCGACCGAGACGAACACCTTCCCGCTGGTCGGCAGACGTCCCGTCGCCGCGGCCTGGGCCTTGGCGAACGCCGTCGAGAACGCGACGTCGATGCCCATGACCTCGCCGGTGGACTTCATCTCCGGTCCGAGCAGCGAGTCGACCCCGCGCCCGTCGGGCCTGCGGAAGCGGTGGAACGGCAGGACCGCCTCCTTGACCGCCACCGGGTGCTCGCGCGGCAGGTGCCCGCCGTCGCCCGCGGCGGGCAGGACGCCTTCCCGGCGCAGGCCCGAGATCGTGGACCCGAGCATCACCCGGGCCGCCGCCGACGCGAGGGGGACGCCGGTGGCCTTGGAGACGAACGGGACCGTGCGGCTGGCGCGCGGATTGGCCTCGAGGACGTAGAGGACCTCGTCCTTGAGCGCGTACTGCACGTTCATCAGCCCGAGCACCCCGAGCCGGCGCGCGAGGGCGACCGTCGAGGCGCGGACCGTCTCGATCTCGGTGAGCCCGAGGGTGATCGGCGGGAGCGTGCAGGAGGAGTCGCCCGAGTGGACCCCCGCCTCCTCGATGTGCTCCATGACCCCGCCGAGGTAGACCTCGCCGGTCGCGTCGCACAGCGCGTCGACGTCGATCTCGATGGCGTCGTCGAGGAAACGGTCGACGAGCACCGGGTGGTCGGGGGTGACCTCGGTGGCCCGGGCGATGTAGTCGGCCAGGGTCTCATCGTCGTAGACGATCTCCATGCCGCGCCCGCCGAGCACGTACGAGGGCCGGACCAGCACCGGGTAGCCGACCTCGGCGGCGATCGCGCGGGCCCCGTCGAAGCTGGTCGCCGTGCCGTAGGGCGGGGCGGGCAGGCCGGCGTCGTCGAGGACCTGGCCGAAGGCGCCCCGCTCCTCGGCGAGGTCGATCGCCGCGGGTGGGGTGCCGACGATCGGGACGCCCGCGGCCTCCAGCGCGGCGGCCAGCTTGAGCGGCGTCTGGCCGCCGAGCTGCACGACGACGCCCGCGAGGCCCGGGGTCCGGGTGCCGTCGGGGTGCCGGACGCTGTCACCGCCACCCGAGAGGCGCTCGACGTGCACCACCTCGAGCACGTCCTCCTCGGTGAGGGGCTCGAAGTAGAGGCGGTCGGCGGTGTCGTAGTCGGTGGAGACCGTCTCCGGGTTGCAGTTGAGCATCACGGTCTCGAACCCGGCCGCGCGCAGCGAGGTGGCCGCGTGCACGCAGGAGTAGTCGAACTCGATGCCCTGCCCGATGCGGTTCGGCCCCGAGCCCAGGATGATCACCTTGGGCCGCTCGGACTGCGGGGTGACCTCGGACTCCGCCGCCGGATCGGACTCGTAGGCCGAGTAGTGGTACGGCGTGCGGGCGGCGAACTCCGCGGCACACGTGTCCACCGTCTTGTAGACCGGCCGGACGCCGAGGCGGTGACGCAGTGCCCGGACCCCGGCCTCGCCGGCGAGCTCGGGGCGCGACCTCGCGACCTGCAGGTCGGACAGGCCCGCGCGCTTGGCGCGGCGCAGCAGCGCGGCGTCGAGCACCGGTGCGTCGCCGATCTCCCGGCGCAGGGCCACCAGGCCCTCGATCTGCTCGACGAACCACGGGTCGATCCCGGAGGCCTCGCTGACCTGCGCCACGGTCGCGCCGAAGCGCAGCGCACGCTCCACCGCGTAGAGCCGTCCGTCGCGCGGCAGCGACGCCTGGTGCAGCAGCGCCTCGAGCGAGGTGTCGGCGTCCGGGTCGGGCCGGGTGCCGAAGCTCGCGTCGGCGGTCTCGGTGGAGCGCAGGGCCTTGTTCAGCGCCTCCGGGAACGAGCGGCCCAGAGCCATCGCCTCGCCGACCGACTTCATCGTCGTCGTCAGCGTGGGGTCGGCTCCGGGGAACTTCTCGAACGCGAACCGCGGGACCTTGACCACGACGTAGTCCAGCGTCGGCTCGAAGCTCGCCGGGGTCTCGCCGGTGATGTCGTTGGAGATCTCGTCGAGCGTGTAGCCGACGGCCAGCCGCGCCGCGATCTTGGCGATCGGGAACCCGGTGGCCTTCGAGGCGAGCGCGGACGACCGCGAGACGCGCGGGTTCATCTCGATCACGACGAGGCGCCCGGTCTCCGGGTGGACCGCGAACTGGATGTTGCAGCCGCCGGTCTCGACGCCGACCTGGCGCAGCACCTCGATCCCCAGGTCGCGCATCGCCTGGTACTCGCGGTCGGTCAGCGTCATCGCGGGCGCGACGGTCACCGAGTCACCGGTGTGCACGCCCATCGGGTCGACGTTCTCGATCGAGCACACCACGACGACGTTGTCCTTGCCGTCGCGCATGAGCTCGAGCTCGTACTCCTTCCAACCGAGCACCGACTCCTCGATCAGCACCTCGTGCACCGGGCTCGCGGCGAGACCGGTCCCGGCGAGGCGCTCCAGCTCCTCGTCGGAGTAGGCCAGGCCGGAGCCGAGGCCGCCCATGGTGAACGAGGGACGGATGACGACGGGCAGCCCGACGTCGGCCACCGTGGCGCGGACCTCGGCCATCGAGTGGCAGACCTCGGAGCGCGGCACGTCGCCGCCGATCGACCGGACGATGTCCTTGAACTTCAGGCGGTCCTCGCCGCGCTGGATGGCGTCGATGTCGGCGCCGATCAGCTCGACCCCGTAGCGCTCCAGGACCCCGGCGTCGTGCAGCGCGATCGCCGTGTTCAGCGCGGTCTGGCCGCCCAGGGTGGCGAGCAGCGCGTCCGGCCGCTCCGCCTCGATGACCTTGGTGACGTACTCGACGGTGATCGGCTCGACGTAGGTGGCGTCGGCGTACTCCGGGTCGGTCATGATCGTCGCCGGGTTGGAGTTGACCAGCGAGACGCGCAGGCCCTCCTCGCGCAGCACACGGCAGGCCTGGGTGCCGGAGTAGTCGAACTCGCAGGCCTGCCCGATGACGATCGGGCCGGAGCCGATCACCAGGACGTGGTGGATGTCCTCGCGGCGCGGCATGCCTCAGCGCCCTCCCATCAGGCCGGCGAAGCGGTCGAACAGGTCGGCGGCGTCGTGGGGACCGGCGGCCGCCTCCGGGTGGTACTGCACGGAGAAGGCTGGCACCTCGGTGCAGGTCAGTCCTTCGACGACGCCGTCGTTCGGGCATCCGTGCGACAGGTGGACGTCCCCGTGCGGGGAGTCGACGTGCTCCCCGGGCGTGCCGGCGACGGCGAAGCCGTGGTTCTGGCTGGTGATGGCCACCGTCCCGGTGGTGTAGTCGAAGACCGGGACATTGATGCCCCGGTGTCCGTATCGGAGCTTGAAGGTACCGAGCCCCAGCGCGCGCCCGAGAATCTGGTTCCCGAAGCAGATGCCGAACAGCGGCACCCCGCGGCGCAGCACCTCGGCGGTGAGCCCGACGGCGTGCTCGGCGGTGGCCGGGTCCCCGGGGCCGTTGGAGAGGAACACGCCGTCGGGCGAGCCCTCGAGCAGTTCGTCGATCGTCGCGGTGCTCGGCAGCACGCGGGTCTCGATGCCGCGCGCGGCGAGCATCCGTGGCGTGTTCGCCTTGATCCCCAGGTCCAGCGCGGCCACGGAGAACCGGCGGGTGCCCTCGGCGGCCACCGTGTACGGCGCCGTCGTCGTGACCTCACCCGCGAGATCGGCGCCGGCCATCGCCGGGCTCCCGCGCACCGCGTCGAGCATGTCGGCCTCGGTGCCGAGCGCGTCCCCGGAGAACAGGCCGGCGCGCATCGACCCCGACTCGCGGAGCCGCCGCGTCACCGCCCGGGTGTCGACCCCGGCGACGCCGACGACGCCCTGGCGGGTGAGCTCCTCGGTGAGGCCGCGGCTCGAGCGCCAGTTCGACGGCATCCGGGCCGGGTCGCGCACGACGTAGCCGGCGACCTGGATGCGTGCGGACTCGTCGTCCTCGTCGTTCCAGCCGGTGTTCCCGATGTGCGGCGCGGTGGAGACGACGATCTGGCGGTGATAGCTCGGGTCGGTGAGGGTCTCCTGGTAGCCGGTCATGCCGGTGGTGAAGACGGCCTCGCCGAGGCTGCGGCCGCGGGCCCCGAACGGTTCACCGTGATGGACGGTCCCGTCCTCCAGCACCAGCAACGCCTCAGTCACGAAGGACCACCTTCACTCTGCTGAATCCTTCCGTCCCGCACCGTCCATCGTCCCCGCAGCATGGTGTGGACCACCGAGCAGGGGAGGTCCATTCCCTCGTACGGCGTGTTGTCCGCGATGCTCGCCAGCTCCGCGCCGCGCACCGTCCAGGCGGCGTCCGGGTCGACGAGCGTGAGGTTCGCCGGCTCACCGGGGGCGAGCGGCCTGCCCTGGTCGGCGAGCCCCGCGATACGCGCGGGGGCCTCGCTGCACACCCGCGCCACGCCGCGCCAGTCCAGCATGCCGGTGCCGACCATGGTCAGCGCGACCACCGGCAGCGCCGTCTGCAGCCCGAGCATCCCCGGGCGCGCGACCGACCACTCGCAGTCCTTCGCCTCGACGGCGTGCGGCGCGTGGTCGGTGGCCACACAGTCGATCTCGCCGTCGGCGAGGGCCCGGCGCAGCGCGAGCGTGTCGGCCTCGGGGCGCAGCGGCGGGTTGACCTTGTGCACCGGGTCGTAGTCCTCGGCGGCGGCGTCGGTGAGCAGCAGGTGGTGCGGGGTGACCTCCGCGGACACCCCGAAGCCGTCCCGCGCCGCCACGTGCCCGCGCGCCCAGCGCAGCACCCCCACCGAGCCCGCCGTCGAGAGGTGGCAGACGTGCAGGCGGGCGCCCGCGGCCGCGGCGAGCATCGCGTCGCGGGCGACGATCGACTCCTCCGCGCTCGCGGGCCAGCCGGTGAGGCCGAGCCGGGCCGCGACCGGGCCCTCGTGGGCCTGCGCGCCGACGGTCAGGCGGTGGTCCTCGGCGTGCTGGGCGACCACCGCGTCCAGCGAGCGCGCGTACTCCAGCGCGCGGCGCATGATCAGCGGGTCGTTCACGCAGCGGCCGTCGTCGGAGAACATCCGCACGCCCGCGGGCGAGGCGGCCATCATCCCCATCTCGGCGAGGCGTTCCCCGCCGAGCCCGACGGTCACCGCGCCGACCGGGTGCACGTCGACCAGCCCGGCCTCGCGCCCGAGCCGCCACACGTGCTCGACGACGACGGGTGAGTCCTGCGCGGGGTTCGTGTTCGGCATCGCGAAGACCGCGGTGTAGCCGCCGAGCGCGGCGGCGGCCGAGCCGGTGGCGACCGTCTCGGCCTCCTCCCCGCCCGGCTCGCGCAGGTGGGTGTGCAGGTCTACCAGACCCGGGAGGGCGACGAGCCCGGTGGCGTCCAGGTCCTCGTCGATCGTCTCGTCGGGGCCGAACGCCCCGACCAGCACCCCGTCGCGGACGGACAGGTCGGTGGCGTCCTCGCCGTAGGGGCGGACGTTCCTGATCAGTGTGGTCGTCATGCCACGTCCTCCCCGGCGAGCAGGTGATAGAGGACCGCCATCCGGACGTGCACGCCGGCCGTGACCTGGTCGGCGATCGCGGCGCGGTCGGAGTCGGCGACCGAGCTCGCGATCTCCATGCCGCGCACCGCCGGTCCGGGGTGCAGGACCACCGCGTGGTCGGGCAGCGTGTCCGCGCGGCGCTGCGAGAGACCGAAGCGCACCGCGTACTCCCGCGCGGAGGGGAAGAAGCCGCCGTGCATCCGCTCGGCCTGCACCCGCAGCATCATCACCGCGTCCGGCCCGGTGGCGAGGTGCGCGTCGAGGTCGTGGGTGACCGTGACCGGCCAGGCGTCCACGCCGGTCGGCAGCAGCGTCGGGGGCGCCACCAGCGTCACCTCGGCGCCCAGGGTCGCGAGCAGGTGGGCGTTGGAGCGGGCCACCCGGCTGTGCAGGACGTCGCCGACGACCGCGACCCGGCGCCCCGCGAGGTCCGCGCCGAGCCGCTTGCGCAGGGTCGCGGCGTCGAGGAGGGCCTGGGTGGGGTGCTCGTGCGTGCCGTCGCCCGCGTTGACCACGGCGACGTGGGCCCGGCTGTCGCCCCCGTCCCGCCCCAGGTGCGAGTGCCCTACCCGGTCGAGCCAGCCCGCGATGCGGTGCGGCGCCCCGGAGGCCGGGTGGCGGACGACGACCGCGTCGGCGCCCGCCGCCGCGAGCGTGCTGGCGGTGTCGCGCAGCGACTCCCCCTTGCCGACGCTCGAGCCGGAAGCGCTGACGTTGATGGTGTCCGCGCTCATCCACTTGCCCGCGACCTCGAAGGACACCCGGGTGCGCGTGGAGTTCTCGTAGAACAGCGTGACGATCGTGCGGCCCCGCAGCGTCGGCAGCTTGCGCACCGTGCGCCCGGTGAGGGCCTGCTCCATGTTCTCGGCGGTCGCGAGCAGCCCCTCGGCCTGGTCACGGCGCAGGTGCTCGGCCGAGAGCAGGTGCCGGAGGCCGACCGCGCCGGAGCCCGCCGGGGCCTCGGCGTCGTTCCGGGGGGCGGTCATCGCAGCGTCACCCCGTCGTGGCCGTCGGACTCCCGCAGCGAGACGGCGACGTCCTCGGCGCGATTCGTCGGCACGTTCTTCCCGACGTAGTCCGCCCGGATCGGGAGCTCGCGGTGCCCCCGGTCGACCAGGACGGCGAGCTGGACCGTGCGGGGCCTGCCGTGGTCGCGCAGCGCGTCGAGGGCGGCGCGCACGGTGCGCCCGGACATCAGCACGTCGTCGACGAGCACGACCGTGACGTCGTCGATCCCGCCGGCCGGGATGTCGGTCTCCTCCAGGGCCCGCGTGGGCTGGAGCCGGAGGTCGTCGCGGTAGAGCGTCGGGTCGAGGGTCCCGACGACGACGCCGCCGACCGGGTCCGCATCGCCTGCCGCGGCGATGGCCTCGATGCGCTCGCCGAGCCTGCGGGCGAGGTGGACGCCGCGGGTGGGGAGGCCGAGGAGCACGACGGGTGCTCCGGAGTCGGCCGTCTTCTCGAGGATCTCGTGGGCGATCCGGGCGATGGTGCGTGCGAAATCCGCCGACGAGAGCAACTCGCGCTCACCCTCGGCGTTCGTCGTACCACCCGGCCCGGAACCGCCCCGGCGCCGCGTGGGCACTCGGGGACCTCCTTCTCCGCCTCGCGGGACGGCTCTTAAAGGATGTCGATGGGGTTCGGACACGACACTATCAGCCACGGTGTGCGACCGATCAGGTCGCCCGAGCGATCACGGACCCCGGTCGGCGGGCGCTCTGCACGCAGGCGATCACAGTCGGCGTTGACCGCGCCGAGACGTGAACCACTCGACCGGATCGGCGTGCCGCGCGACACACCCGACGACCAGCGACGAGAACCTGGCTTGACCTCGTGATCGCCGAGGGCGCATCATCACTCTCCGTATAGGATTCAGCAGGGCTGCGTCGGCGGACACCCCGTCGGACGCGCGGGAACGGGGTGCCGCCACATGGGCGACTATGCGAAGGCGCTGGGCGCCAAGCTTCGGGGGATCCGACAGCAGCAGGGACTCTCCCTGCACGGCGTCGAGCAGAAATCGGGCGGCCGCTGGAAGGCGGTCGTCGTCGGGTCCTACGAGCGTGGTGACCGAGCGGTGACCGTCCAGAAGCTCGCCGAACTGGCGGACTTCTACGGCGTGCCGGTGGCCGAGCTGCTGCCCGAGGGACGCATCCCCTCGGGCTCCGAGCCGGCCGCCAAGATCGTCATCAACCTGGAGCGGCTGCAGGCCCTGCCCGCGGACAAGGCGGGCCCGCTCGCGCGGTACGCCGCGGCGATCCAGAGCCAGCGCGGCGACTACAACGGCAAGGTCCTCTCGATCCGCAACGAGGACCTGCGCTCGCTCGCGATCATCTACGACATGACGCCGGGCGATCTGTCCGAGCAGCTCGTCGAGTGGGGCGTGCTGCCGCCCGAGGCGCGGATCGCCCGCGAGGACTGACCCGCCGATCCCGGCTCGGGCGCCGTGCCCCCGCACCGAGCCCGGGTCAGCGTGTCCGCCCGTTCCCGCACGAGGGGAACCCCCGTGCGCCTAGAACGACCGAATCCTCCCCTCGCCCGCTGTGCCGGCGGGACCCGAGGGGAGGATTTCGTCGTTCTAGTCGTCCGAGGGTGCCCCTCGGGCCGGGTCCTCGGGGTCCGGCTCCGCCACGGTGTCCCCTGCTTCCGGCTCCGCGGGTTCCGCGTCGGGCGGCACCTCCAGCCGTTCCCGCTCCGGCGCCGCCACCGGCTCGCGCCGCCCGGACGCCAGGCCGGCGAGCACCCCGTTGACGAACCGGGGCGAATCGTCGGTCGAGAGCTCGCGCGCCAGCAGGATCGCCTCGTCGATGGCCACGGCGTCGTCGACGTCGTCGGTGAAGAGCACCTCGAACGCCCCGATGCGCAGGATCGCGCGGTCCACCGCCGCCATCCGCTCGACCGACCACCCGCGGGCCATCTCCCCGAGCGAGGCGTCGATGTGGTCGCGGTGGGCGACGACCCCCTCGACGAGGGTCTGGGCGAAGTCCGAGACCGGGGGCGCGTCGGCACCCGCGATCCGGCGGCGGAGCACCTCCAGCGGATCCTCCGCGCGTGCCTCGGACTCGAAGAGGATGTCCAGGGCGCGCTTGCGCCCCTTGGAACGCGAGCCCTTGCGGGCCGGGACGTCGCGGTGCGGTGCCTGCTCCGTCTCCCGCACTAGCTCGACACGCGACCGAGGTACCGGCCGTCACGGGTGTCGACCTTGACCGTGGTGCCGGTCTCGAGGAACAGCGGGACCTGGATCTCCGCACCGGTCGACACGGTGGCGGGCTTGGTGCCGCCCGTCGACCGGTCGCCCTGCACACCGGGGTCGGTGTGGGTGATCTCCAGCTCGACCGAGGCCGGCATCTCGATGAACAGCGGCGCCCCCTCGTTGAAGGACACCTGCACCTCCTGGTTCTCCAGGAGGAAGCGTGACTGGTCGCCCACGGTCTGCCCCGGGACCGGGATCTGCTCGAAGTCGGCGGAGTCCATGAACACGAAGTCGTCGCCGTCGCGGTAGAGGTAGGTCATGTCCCGGCGGTCGACGTTGGCCGTCTCCACCTTGGTGCCCGCGTTGAAGGTCTTGTCGACGACCTTGCCGGTCATGACGTTCTTCAGCGTCGTCCGGACGAAGGCGCCGCCCTTGCCCGGCTTGACGTGCTGGAACTCGGTGACGGACCAGAGGTTGCCGTCGATCTTCAGCACCAGGCCGTTCTTCAGGTCGTTCGTCGTCGCCACTGCCGCGTCGTCTCCTGTGCTCGATCTCGTTCCGGGACGCCGTGGTCCCCGATGGTCTCCGGTCGGGCCCCGCGTCAGCCCAGGACCAGGAGATCCCGCGTCGACGCGGTCAGCGGTTCGGCCCCGGACCCGGTCACGACCAGGGTGTCCTCGATCCGCACGCCGCCGCGACCGGGGAGGTAGACGCCCGGCTCGACGGTGACCGTCATGCCCGCCTCCAGGGTAGCGGTCGCCGTCGAGGCCATCGCGGGAGCCTCGTGGATGACGAGGCCGACCCCGTGACCCACCGGGTGGACGAACTGCTCGCCGTACCCGGCGTCGGTGATGACGTCGCGCGCGGCGGCGTCGATCTCGCGGGTGCCGACGCCGGGTCGCAGGGCCGCCCGACCGGCCGCCGCGGCCGCGTCGACCAGCGCGTAGATCTCGCGCTGCCAGTCGGCGACGGCGCTCGACGGCCCGACGAGCACGGTCCGCGTCATGTCCGAGTGGTAGCCGTCGACCAGGGCGCCGAAGTCCATCGTGACGAGGTCCCCGGCCGCCAGCGGCGCGTCGGAGGGCCGGTGGTGCGGGATCGCGGAGTTCCCGCCCGCGGCGACGATCGTCTCGAAGCTGGGTCCGGAGGCCCCGTGGCCCACCATCCGCTCCTCCAGCTCGTGCGCGACCTCCCGCTCGGTGCGCCCGGGAGCGAGGACCCCGTCGACGACGGCGCCGGCGAGCGCGGCGTCGGCGGCGGCGCAGGCGAGGCGCAGGGCGTCGATCTCGCCGTCGTCCTTGACCGCCCGCAGTCGCTCCACCAGCCCCGGCGCCCGCCGCAGCTCCGCGTCGGCCGCCGCCGTGAGGGTGTCCAGGACGTCGACGGTCACCTGGGCGCTGTCGAACCCGATCGCCCCGGCACTGCTGGCGCCCAGCAGTGCCGGAGCGCAGGCCCGATCTACGAGCAGTGGCAGGTCGGGGGTCTCGGCGGACGCCTGGGTGGTGTAGCGGCCGTCGGTGGCGAGCACCGTCCGGTCCTCGGCGTCCGGGGAGTCCGCGGCGTGCACGAGCAGCGCCGCGTTCGACCCGGTGAACCCGGCCAGGTAGCGGACGTTCACCAGGTCCGTGACGAGCAGCGCCTCCAGGTCCGCCTCGCGCAGGGCCACCCGCAGGGCCTCCCGCCGCCGGGACGCCGCCGGGTGCGGGCGGGGGGTGAACGTGCTGCGTGCGGCCACCCCGCGAGCGTAGGGCCGAGGCGCAGGGAGGACGGGTGCAGGGAGGCCATGACCAGGCGCACCGTACGGTGGGCCCGTGCGTCCCTGGGTGCTGCGGGCTCTGGTCATGACCCTGCTCTACGGCGTGGGGCAGGCGCTGTTCGTGGCGCTCTCGTCGCGGTTCGTCGACACGACCCTGACCTGGTCGATCCTGCTGCTCGGCGTCCTGCTGCTCGTCGGTCTCGTCTGGGGCGGCGCCGAGGTGATCGCCGACCGTGTCCCGCCGGAGTGGACGTGGCTCAAGGCCTCGTTCGCGACCGGGCCTGCCGCGGGACTGCTGACCTGGATCCTGCTCGCGCTCTTCGTGGACGCCGTCGGGGTCGAGGACCTCGGCTCGGCGCTGATCGGCCGGGCGTCGTTCACGGTCCTGCTGGTCCTGGCCTCGGCGTCGCTCGGCTCGCGTCTGGGCTGGCTGTCCCTGCGCCGCAGTGGCGACCCGCGGGCCGACCGGGACCCGACCGCGGACACCGACGAGCCGATCGCGGACGCGGACAGGGCGACGACCATGGCGGGCGACGCCGGCGCGGCGCCTGCGCTGCCGTCCTCGACGGCCGACCGCGTGGCCGCCCGCCGCGCCCGTCGTCGTCAGGAGCAGGCCGCCGCGGGATCGGACTCCGCAGGGGCCGGTGCGGCCCGGCCGATCGGTGGCGACCGGGGCGACGACCCCACCCGCATCCCGTTCGGCGGTGGACCCTTCGCCGACCCGCCGTCCTCGCCCGGGCCGTCCGAGCCTGCGGCCTCCGGGACGTACGCGTCCCCCGTCGTGGCCGTCCTGCCCCCGGTGACCCCCCTGCCGTCGGCGGACGAGACGGCGCCGGGTCCCGACGACTCCCCCGACGACGGCGAGCACACGGGCGGCCCCCGGACCGGCGCGAGCAGGCGCCGCTTCGGTCTGCGTCGCCCCGACGACGACGACTGAGGATCACCGCAGCGCCCCGAGCACCAGCGCGAGCGGTGGCCAGGACGCGCGTCCTCGGCGGGTGACCGCCCGGCAGCGCAGTCGCACCTGCGGATCGCGCAGCTCGAGCACCCGCACGCCCGGGCGGACCGGCCGGTCGACCGGGAGCAGGCCGACCCCGAGGCCGGCGACGACGAGGTCCTCGACCAGGTCGAGGCTGTCGGCCTCGTGGGTCATCCGCGGCTCGAACCCCGCCGTGGAGGCCAGCAGGCGCTCCACGTCCTCGTCGGCGCGGTTGCGGGAGTTGCCGATCCAGTCGTGGTCGCGGTAGGCCCCGACGACGGCGGCCGCCGGGCCCGCGACGGCGGGGGCGTCCTCGCCGGGGACCCCGAGCCCCCACCGCGCCTCCCACAGCGGGCCCCGGGTGAGCGCCGAGGGGGGCGGGGTGATCGCGGACGGGGCGAGGTCGTAGTCGTAGACCAGCGCCAGGTCGACGGCGTCCGCGTCGAGCAGGGCGAGCGCCTCGGTCGGCTCGTGCTCGCGGATCGTGAGCCGCACCCGGGGGTGCTCGTCGGCGAAGGCCGCGACGATCGGCATCAGCGAGCGCCGGACCGCGGTCGCGAAACCGGCCACGCGGACCGTCCCGGCGGGGTCCCCGTGCGGGTCGAGGTCGTGACGCGCGGAGTCCACGGCGGCGAGGATCTCCACCGCGTGCCCGGCCAGCCGGCGCCCGGCCGGGGTGAGGCGGACCCGGCGGCCGTCCGGCTCCACGAGCGGCACCCCGGCCTCGTGGGCGAGCGCGGCGATCTGCTGGGAGACCGAGGACGTCGACGTCTGCAGGGTCTCGGCGACCGCCCGCATGGAGCCCAGACGGGCGAGCTCGACGAGGTAGGGCAGGCGCCGGGTGTCCACGACGGCATCGTCCTGGAGGTGCGGACGGTATGTCCATCATTCTCACGTGGACGCGGACGGTCTGCGCGGCGTTGACTGCGCGGCCGTGACCTCACCACGTGCCCGCACCGGCGCGGTGCTCGCCGTCGGCTCGATGTCCTGCGTCCAGCTCGGCCTCGCCGCGTCGGTGGACCTGTTCGCCCGCGTGCCGCCGGAGGGGGTGGCGGCGCTGCGGCTCGTGTGGGCGGGGCTGCTGCTCCTATTGCTCGTGCGGCCCCGCCCCTCGGCGTTCACGCGCTCGAGCGTCGGGGCGTCCGCCGGGCTCGGGGTGGTCACCGCGGGCCTGACGATGCTGTTCATGGCCGCGGTCGCCCGGATTCCCCTCGGTACGGCGAGCGCGATCGAGTTCCTCGGGCCGCTCGGCGTCGCGGTCCTGCGCGGCCGCGGGACCGGGATCGTGTGGCCGGTGCTCGCGGCGGCAGGGGTGCTGCTGCTGACCGAGCCGTGGCGGGGCGGCGTCGACCCCGTCGGCGTCGGGTTCGCCCTGGCCGCCGCGGCCTGCTGGGCGGCCTACATCCTGCTCACCCAGCGTGTCGGCGACCAGGTGACCGGCCTGCAGGGTCTCGCGGTGTCGATACCGGTCGCCGGGCTGGTGAGCGCAGCGGTGGCGGCCGGAACCGTGCCGGGCCTGGTGTCTGCGCTGACCGTCCCGGTGCTGCTCGCCGGTCTGGGGCTGGGTCTGCTGCTGCCGGTGGTGCCCTTCGCATTGGAGATGCTCGCGCTGCGCCGGCTCACGACGGGCGCGTTCGGCACGCTCATGGCGCTCGAGCCCGCCATCGCGCTCGTCGTCGGCGCGGTGGTGCTGGGCCAGCTCCCGACGCTGCTCGGCATCGTCGGGATCGTGCTGGTGGTGACGGCGGGCGTCGGTGCGGCGCGGACCGGAGGTCGGGAGCCCCTGGACGACGAGCAGGCCGGGGACGTCCTGGCGGCGTTCCCGGCCTGCTCCACGGGTCTCCCCGACCGGTAGACCCCGGTTCTACCCGGGTACGGGGGCGCGGGAGTCCCGGACGAGGTCGTCCGCCGTCGGTGGGGTTCCGGCCGCGCCGAACCACCGGGGCAGCACGCCCCGCAGGTCCTCCTGGTCGTCGCCGACCCACACCACGTGGCCGTCGGGCCGCAGCAGCACCGCGGGCACGTCCAGTTCGTCGCCGGAGTCGACGACGTGGTCGACCCGGTCGGACCATCCCGCCACCGAGAGCCGGCCGGTCCGGTCCAGCAGCAACCCCCGCCCGGCGTGCATCAGCCCGTACAGATGGCCCCGCCCCAGCTCGATGTCCCGCAGCCGCCGCCCGAGCAGGTCGTGGCCCTGCCCGACGTCGTAGCGGATCGCTATCGCGAGGAGCTTCTCGGTCAGATACCGGTTCACCTCCTCGAAGTCCATCAGCTCCGACAGCAGGTGGCGGACGGCCCGGGGACCGGGCTCGACGGACATCAGCTGGATCTGGGCCCGGGTGGTGACCAGCACCTCCGCCGCCACCGGGTGCCGTTCGCTCTCGTAGCTGTCCAGCAGCCCCTCCGGAGCGCGGCCGTCGATCTCGGCCGCCAGCTTCCAGCCGAGGTTGAACGCGTCCTGCAGGCCGAGGTTGAGTCCCTGACCGCCGGTCGGCGGGTGGACGTGCGCCGCGTCGCCGGCCAGCAGCACCCGGCCCACCCGGTACCGCTCGGCCTGCCGCGTCGCGTCGCCGAAGCGGGAGAGCCAGCGTGGCGAGTGCACGCCGAAGTCGGTGCCGGCGACGGCCCGCAGCTGCCGCCGAATCTCCTCGAGGGTCGGTGGGACCGAGCGATCCTCCGCCAGCCCGTCGGCGGGCACGACGACGCGGTGCGCACCGTTGGTCATGGGCCCGACGCCGAAGCGGACCTGGGTCCTGCGGACCTCGGCCACCACCGCGGCGACGGTCTCCGGTGGCGCGGCCACCTCCATCTCGCCCAGCAGCGTCTCGACGGTGGTGGGTTCACCGGGGAAGCCGACGCCCAGCAGCTTGCGCACCGTGCTGCGGCCGCCGTCGCACCCGACGAGGTAGCGGGAGCGCAGCCGCGTGCCGTCGGCGAGCCCGACGGTCACGCCCTCGTCGTCCTGGTCCAGCCCGACCACGGTGCAACCGCGCCGGATCTCGACGTCGAGCTCGGTCGCCCGCTCGGTCAGCAGGCGCTCGGTGACGGGCTGCGGGATGCCCAGGACGTACGCGTGGGCGCTGTCCAGACCGTCGGGCGCCGGCTTCGGGATGGCGGCGAAGAACCCGCCGACCGGGTGCTGCTGCCCGTTCTCGAGGAACCGCTCCAACAGGCCGCGCTGGTCCATGATCTCGATGCTGCGCGCGTGCAGTCCGAGCGAGCGGACGACCTCGGTCGGTTCGGCCTCCTTCTCCACCACGAGCGGGGCCACCCCGTGCAAACGCAGCTCGCAGGCCAGCATCAAGCCGGTCGGTCCACAGCCGGCAATGATCACGTCGAAAATGAGAATCTCCCCGGAGGCGACGTATTCTCGGATTCCCGCAGGTTTCGCGGTTCCCCCGATTCGGCCGGGCGATTCTGCGGGAGAACCCGGGTCTTGCCACAAGCCCCGGGACCCGCTATACGTTGGTAGTGGCGGGGAGAGATCCCCGCCTTTTCTCGTCCCTAGGCCTGGTGCAGGCTGATGACGTTGCCGTCCGGGTCGGCGAGGAAGCAGAAGCGCCCACCCGGTTCGTCCGACGGTGCGCTCACCTCGGCGCCCCGGGCCACCAGATCGCGGTGGGCCGCATCGAGGTCGTCGGTGTCGAGGACGAGTCCGCGCAGGCTTCCCGCGGGCATCTCCGCGAACCACGTGACCAGGGCGAAGGTCGTCGCCGAGCCCGGCGGCGCCACCTGGACCCACCGCTGCCCCGGTCCGAAGGTCGCGTCGGCGACGGTCTCGAACCCGAGCACGTCGGTGTAGAAGCCCCGGGCGCGTTCCTGGTCGCTGACGGGCACCGAGACGACCGAGACCCACATCTCGCGGCTCCTTCCATCGGGATGAACCGAGGATGGCACGGGGCACCGACACCGCTCCGGGGTGCTCCGAGCGACAGCCTCCGCTGCTCTGATTGCGATCGCACATGTGTTCGAATAGCGGCTGTTGTTGCTGGTCAGGGGACCGTAGCCTGGTGGTATGAGTTCCCCGAGTGCCGCGGACGAGGCGGTGATCGCCCGGGTCCGCGAGGCCATGACCGCAGCGCGGCACGCCGAGCACGCGCTGCTGGGTGCGGTCGGGGAACTCGCCGAGACCGGCGCCTGGGAAACCACCGGGCACCGCAGACCCGCCCGGCTGCTCGAGGAACTCTGCCGGGTCGACCCCGCCCACGCCGCCCGACTGATCACCCACGCCGAGCACGTCCTGCCCACCGTCACCCTGGCCGGGCAGCCGGTGCCGCCGCGCCTGCCCCACACCGCCGCGCTGGCCGCTGCCGGTGAGATCGGCGACGGACACCTGCGGGTGCTCCTACGGGCCCACGACCGGATCTCCCGGATCACCGGGATCACCCCCGAGCAGGTCACCGACGCCGAAGGACTGCTCGCCGAGGCCGCCCGATCCCTGGCCCCCAGCGCCCTGGAGCGGATCGTGGAACGGCTGCTCGCGACCCTGGACACCGACGGCGCCGCCCCGGACGAAGACCCCGAACCGATCGACGAACTGCTGCTCTGCCACCGCCGCGACGGCACCCTCGCGTTCACCGGCCGCGTGCACGGCATCGCCGACGTCGACCTGCTGCTCGAGACCCTCGACGCACTCAGCGTCCCCGCCGGCCCCGACGACCCCCGCACCCTCGCGCAACGCCGCGCCGAAGCCCTGCTCGACCTGTGCAGCCAGGCCCGCGGCCCCACCGGCATCGCCGACCACGACCCGGTCGACGAGAACCCGGACGACGGGGATGCCGCGGACGAGGACCCGCTCGACGACGTCGACTGGCGCGACCACCGCGACGAAGACTCCGACAGCTCCCACCGCCACGGCCGGCTACGCCCCGTCCCCGACCACCACCCGCCGCCGCCGAGCACAGCTGAACCGGAGCGGGGCACAGCGGAACCGGTCGACGACGATCAGCCCACGCCCACCCCCACGCCCACGCGGTCCGGCCGGCGGGCACCGGTGCTGCCCATCCCCGCCCGCGCCCAGATCGCGGTCACCATCCCCCTTAACTGGCTCCGCGAGCAGACCGGCCACGCACTACTCGACTCCGGACGCCCGCTCGATCCCGCCACAGCCCGACGCCTGGCCTGCGACGCCAACATCATCCCCACCGTGCTCGGTACGCGGAGCGAACCCGTCGAACTCGGTCGCGCGGCGTACGTCGTCACCGAAGCCCTCCGGCGGCTGCTGATCATCCGCGACCGCGGATGCGCCCACCCCGGCTGCCGACGACGCGCCAACCGCACCCACGCCCACCACATCC
>NZ_DASXJS010000106.1:0-4404 GCF_036497245.1 Actinomycetospora sp.
GCGCAGTGCGGACGACACGGTCATCGGTGAGCTCACTCCTCCATGGTGCCCGCGCGGGCCGCGGGCCTTCTCGGGGGGCTCGGGACGGGGCCCGAACCGGGTCGCCGGTCCGGCGGGGGTCCACCCGCCGCGACACCCGGGCGCCGGGGCGCGGGCGCCGTCGGCCGGGGCCACGGCGTCCAGGTCGCGAAGGCCGAGGCCGCCGCCATGAGCGTGACGGTGGTGATGACCGCCGGCCGGTCGACGAGCATCGTCTGCAGGCTGGACTGTGCGGCGAGACACGCCAGCCCCATGCCGACGACCACGACCATCGGCGCACCCGGGGTCCGCCGTCGCCACGAGAGGAGGACGAGCGAGAAGATCCGGACCCCGGCGAACGCGTAGGCGAACAGGCCGAACACGCCCATGTAGAGCCAGATACGCAGGTACTGGTTGTGGATGTAGGGCCGGGGGTCGACGACGGTCCGGCTGTGGTCGTCGTCGTAGGTGATCAGCTCGCCGCCGTAGTACTGGCCGACACCGACCCCGAGCCACGGTTGTTTCTCGAGCGTCGCGTACGCTGCGGCGTTCTCCCGGAGACGGTCGGGGAGGCTGTCCTCGCCGTAGGCCTGACCGGTGACGACGCTGGACGCCCGCAGCGCGATCTGTTTCGCCTGGCCGCCGGCGAGCCCGGTGAGGGCGAGGCTGAAGCCGATGGCGCCGACGACGAGGAGGACCGCGGCCCGCCTCACGAGGCCCTTGGGTCCGTGCGTGACCGCGGCCACCGCGACGATGAGCAGGACCAGCGGCGCCCACGTCGAGCGGTTGAAGCTCCCCGCCTCGTGCAGGACCCCGATGAGGACGAGCCCGAGCCAGAGCCAGCGCGGCTTGCGCGGCATGAGCGCGGAGAGGAGCAGGACGAGCAGCGGCGCCCAGAGGTTGAGCGTCGGGCCGGAGAGCCGGGCGACGTCGGAGGTCGACGACCCGGTGATCACCGAGCTGCGCTCGTCGACGAGCAGCCTGCTCCACCCGGCGAGCGAGGCGGCGAGCACCACGGCGCTGCACACGCCCGCGATGTAGAGCAGCGTCGCGATCAGCTGGTGCGGGCGGCGCGCGAAGGCGAAGTACACCGGGACGAACACGGCCACCTGCAGCAGCGCGCGATAGTTGTCGATCATGAGGCTGAACTCGCCGCCGAGGGCGAGCGCCCCGATGGCTCCCGCCGTCGCCGCGAGCAGGATGGCGGCGATGGGCGCGGCGAACGCCGAGCGTGGCGCGAGCTTCGCGTTGCGGCCGCGCAGGGTCATGAGGAGCGCGACGACGAGCGCCGTCTCGAGCACCGTCGGCGTGACCGGTCCGAGCTTGATGACGTCGACCTTCTCGGGGAACACACCGACCCCGATGAACAGCAGGGCGGCCGCGGACCATCGCGAGTCGGCCGTGCGCCAGGACCACACCCCTGCGGCCAGGATCACGACCAGTGGGAAGAGCATGGAGCCGGTGAGGCCGTAGCCCGCGATGGAGAGCGCGGCGAGGCCGACGGTGATCTTGCCCTGGGGTCTGCGGAGACCGTCGAGGAGACCGCGGAGCTCGTCACCCATCACCGTGGCGTTGAGCTCCACCATCCGGCGGCGGGAACGCACGGTGTGCGGCGCGAGGTCGCGGGACCACCGCCCGGGCCGCAGCAGCGAGCAGGCGAGCAGCGACAGCATGAAGCCGCCGACCGCGCCGAGGACGCCCCACCAGCGCGCCTCCTGCACCCCGTGGCCGACGACGGGCCCGCCGGGGCTGACGAGCGTCCCGGCGATCTTGGACTGCGGGGTGCCGGGATAACGCTCACTGGCGACGACGACGTCGATCGTGGCCTGCGCCGCGGCCGTCGCGTTCGACGCCACGGTCGCGGAGTCGTTCGAGGTCGCGGTGACGTGGAGGACCTCGGTGCCCGACGACTGCTTGCCGGTGACCGTCACCGAGCCGGGGTCGAAGGGCGCGCCCCCCGTGGCCCCGGCGATCTGCGCGGCCCGCTGGGAGACGGCTTCGCTCCCGGCGACACCTTCCCAGCTCGCGAGGCGGTCCTGGACGTAGCGCGAGCCCTTCGCGATGTTGTCGTCGCCGGTCATCGTGTTCGTGAACACGATCTCCGCGCTGCTCTGGTAGTGCCCGACCGAGGCCAGGAAGGCCGCGAACGTGCCGAGACCGGCGACCAGGGTCGTGAACACGACCACGAGCACTGCCACCCGGATGTGGGAGGAGCGGCGGCGCGTCCCCGCGGGTGGACCCGCTGGACCGTTCGGGCCCGGGCCACCAGGGCCGACGCCCGGTACCCGAGGGGCCTCGACTGCCGTCATGCTGCCCATCCCATCAATCGCCAGCGCCCGTCCTCGGTCGTGTTCCGCGTCGGTGGTGCCGTGTCGGGCGCCCGAACCAGGGCGAACGGACCGCACCCGCGGCGAGGAGTCTAGGACCGTGCTCCGACGGCGGGACCACCCGCCGTCCGGGCGATCCCCTCCTCGTCCGTCACCCGCAAGACGCCGCGCCGCGCGCCGCGGTGCCCCGCGGGTGACGTGTGTCTCAGCTCACGCCCGCTTCAGGTGCCTGGTTCCGCGACCCGGAGCGCGGGGTCGACGACCACCCAGCGACCGCCGCCGGACTCCACCTCCGGGAGGCGGGCACGCATCTCGCCGAGCAGGTCGGTGACGAACAGGACCACCTCGTCGGGGCGCCGTCGGACGACCTCCTCGGGCGAGATGATCGGCACGCCGACCCCGGGGAAGCGCCTGCCCTGCTTGCCCGGCGAGCCGTCCGCGACGGCGGGGAGCAGGTCCGGTCCGATGAGCGCCCGGTTGAGCAGCGGCACCGCCCGCGAGGCCGCCGCGTAGCCCAGCACCGACCGGCCGCTCCCCGCCCCGGCCGTCAGGTGCTCGCGCAGCGCGTCCGCGCTCGCCGAGGTGGCCGACTCGAGGCCGGAGACGACGGCGGGGTCGAGCACCCCCGCCGCGATCTCGGACTCCACGAGGCCGTCCACCGACGGCGGGTCCGCCGCGCCGCCGACACCGACGCGCCGGGCCGCGAGCAGCACGGTGCCGCCGTAGAGGTCGAACCGGAAGGCGTGGGTCGCCTCGAAGCCGACCGCGGCCAGCATCCGGACGAGGACCGGTGTGGAGTAGTAGGCGAAGTGGCCGTGACGCAGCGCGTTCCAGCCGCCGTCGGCGATGATCGCGGCGAGGGTGTGGAACTGCAGCAGCAACGTCCCGCCCGGCGCGGTCGCGGCGGCCCGCTCGGCGAGCCCGGCGGCCTGGTCGTCGGCGTGCATCAGCCCGAAGCAGTCGACGACGAGGTCGGCCGGTTCTCGGGGCGGTGCTTCGGTGAGCCCGACGGAGCCGAGCAGGTCGAGCCAGGAGCCGCCGTGCGGGCTGCCGAACTCGGTGACCGTGCGTCGCGGTGCGCCGTCCGGCCCCGCGAGCAGGCCCGCGGCCTGGACGCGTGCGACGGCGTCGCGCGACTGGTCGACCATCGCCTGCGGCTCGGCACCGCGCGGTTCCTCCGGCGTCGTCGGATCCTCGGCGAGGTTCGCCAGCCCGCACTGCGCGCAGAGCCACATCCGCAGCGGGTGCACCGGGTCGGGCCCCGGGTCGTCGGCGGCCGGGAAGTGGTCGGCGGCCGGCTGGTCGCCGAGGTCGAGCACGACGGTGCCCGTGGTGCTCGCGCACCAGCGGCAGGTCACCGGGCCCAGGTCACGGGCGGTCGGCACGGTGGGGGTCCCTTCGATCGGGCGGGTGGGTGGATGAGGGGACACGGGCGGGTGGGGTGGATGAGGGGACACGGGCGGGTGGGTGGATCAGGGGACACGGGCGGGCGGATGAGGCGGGGCGGGTGGGCGGATGCGACACGGGCGGGACCGGCCTCTGGTGGGAGGCTGGCGCCCATGGAGGTTCGCACGAGCACGATCGATGGTGTCCTGCTGTTCGTCCCCACCCCGCACCGGGACGACCGGGGGCTGTTCACCCGCACGTTCGACGCGACGATCGGCGCCGAGCACGGCGTCGACCTTGGTGCGCTGGCCCAGGACAGCCAGTCGCGCTCGCGCGCCGGGACGATCCGCGGGATGCACACCCGCCGCGGCGCGGGCGAGGCGAAGCTGGTGCGGGTGGCCCACGGCGCGGTGCACGACGTGCTCGTCGACGCGCGCCCGGACTCGCCCACGTTCGGGACTCATGCCTCGTTCCGGCTCGACGACGAGGACTTCCACCACCTCTACGTGCCCGCCGGCCTGCTGCACGGGTTCCAGGCGATCTCCGACGCGGACGTCTGCTACCGGATCGACCGGCCGCACGCGCCGGGCGAGGATCTCGGCGTGGCCTACGACGACCCGGACCTCGCGATCTCCTGGCCGGTCGAGGTCACCGTCGTCTCCGAGCGCGACCG
>NZ_DASXJS010000107.1:0-27604 GCF_036497245.1 Actinomycetospora sp.
CTTCGCTTACCACGGCTATCCCTGGCTGATCCACCGCCTGACCTACCGGCGGACCAACCACGCGAACCTGCACGTGCGCGGCTACAAGGAGGAAGGCACCACGACCACGCCCTTCGACATGGTGATGCTCAACGACCTCGACCGTTTCCACCTGGTGATGGACGTGATCGACCGGGTCCCGGGCCTCGCCGTCCGCCATGCCGCGCTGCGCCAGCAGATGGCCGACGAACGGCTCGCCTGCCACGACTACACACGTCGCCACGGCGAGGACCGCCCCGACGTCCGCGACTGGGTGTGGTCGGCCGACGGGGCACCGGGAGCGTCCCGCCCGAGCGGGGCGACCGACACCGACAGCGACTTCCCCGACGACCTCCCCGAGCAGGTCAGGAGCGGACCCGAGCAGCACGACCCCCTCGCCGACGTCCGCGAGCACGCGGCCGCGGGCCGGGCGGGCCCGGTGGGGTGATGCGGGTCCTGGTCCTCAACGCCGGGTCCAGCAGCGTGAAGCTGCGCGTGGTGGAGCCCGACGACGCCGTCGTGCACCGCGCCGACCTCGAGGCCCCCCACGGGCGGACCGCCCCGGGGGAACTGGCGGACGCGGCGCTGCGGCTGGCCGGCGACGCCGGCGGGGTGGACGCGGTCGGGCACCGGGTCGTGCACGGCGGTGCCGAGTTCACCGCGCCCACCGTCGTCGACCCCGACGTGCTGGCCCGGATCGATCGGCTCGGCGTCCTCGCTCCCCTGCACCAGCCTCCGGCCGTCGCCGGCATCCGGGCGATGACCGAAGCGCTGCCCGAGGTCCCGTCGGTGGCCTGCTTCGACACCGCGTTCCACACCACGCTGCCGGACGCCGCGCGGGTCTACGCGGTCCCGCAGCGGTGGCGCTCCGAGCTCGGTGTCCGCCGCTACGGCTTCCACGGGCTCGCCCACGACTGGGCCTCGGCCCGGGCGGCTGCGCTCCTCGGCCGGCCGCTGGCCGAGCTGCGCGTCGTGGTGGCCCACCTGGGCTCGGGCGCATCGGCCTGCGCGGTCCGCGAGGGGCGTTCGGTGGACACGACGATGGGCTTCACCCCGACGGCCGGCCTGGTCATGGCCACCCGCAGCGGCGACCTCGACCCGTCGGCGGTCGCGTGGCTGACCCTGCGGGCCGGGGTGCCGACCGCCGAGGTCGACCACGCCCTCGACCACGCGTCGGGCCTGCTCGCCCTCGCCGGGAACGCCGACATGCGCCACGTGCTCGCCGCCGCCGAGGCCGGCGACGGGCCCGCCGAGCTGGCGATCGAGGTCTGGCTGCACCGGGCCCGCGGCCAGCTCGCGGCGATGGCCGCGGCCGCCGGCGGGATCGACGTGCTGGCCTTCAGCGGTGGGATCGGGGAGAACGCGCCGATCCTCCGCCGGCGCGTGGTCGAGGGCCTGGGCTTCCTCGGGCTCGCCGTGGATCCCGAAGCCAACGAACGTGCCGTGGGCGGAGCGGAGGGTGACGTGTCCGCCGCGGTCGCCGCGGCCCGCACGGTCGTCGTCCACGCTCGCGAGGACCTCGTCATCGCCCACCAGGTGGGGCAGGCCCTGGCGCATCGCGCTGCGCCGACCGGCGAACGGATCAGAGGACGATCCGTGCTGTGAATCCCTCCGCCGCGCGGAAGAAGTCGATCTGCCAGGTGAGCTGCCGGGCGACCCACAACCCACTGCCGGAACCCGGACGGGGGGCGAGATAACCCGCCGCGGGGTGGTCGAACCCGGGTCCGGGATCGACGATCTCGCAGGCGAACCGGCCGGAGGCTCGCCCGACGCGGACATCCCGCACGCCGCCGCCGTGCCGGACGGCGTTCGCGGCCACCTCGGTTGCCGCGAGGAGCATGTCGAGCGATCTGTTCTCGGGTACGCCGGCGAAGGCCAGTTCGCCCGCCAGTCGCTCGCGGAAGTCCTCGGCGTCCCGGCCGAAACCGATCGAGCGCAGCTCCGGCAACGGTGCAGGCGGCGAGGTGACCCGTCGGAGCAGCTGGTCGGGGTCCTCGTAGCGGTCGCTGACGGCCGGGCCGTCCTCGGTGACCACGGTGGGATGCGTGCGCCACACGGCGTCGCGGATCGCGTCGGGCAGCCCGTTGCCGTCGTAGGTGCACAGCACCCACGCCGGCAGGTGGGCGAACGACTCGTTGAAGACGGCCTCGTAGGCCGTCCACAGGTCCCACTCGGCGGGATCGGGCCCGAACTGGACGTCGGCGACGGCGCGCAGCGACGGGGTCCGCGCCAGCTGCTCGGCGTACACGGCGTGGTAGGAGGCCAGTGTGCGAGCCGGCCTGGTGTAGGCCGATCCGACATCGACGAAGGCCACGGTGGCGGCGTCGGCTCCGAGCGCCTCGCGCATCAGCGCGAGGCCCGGGCGGGTGTGGGCGACGACGGCGCCCTCGCCGCCGTGCAGACCCTCACGCAGGAACGCGACCGCCCGCGTCACGTAATCGTCCACCGATTCGTAGACGAGTGCGTCGTGCCGCAAAGAGTCGGGCTCAGAACTCATCGGGCGCCGTTCCGTCACGGGATGCTCGCGTCAGGCTACTCTCCGCCCACCCGTTCGGCCCGACGATCACCTTCTCCCGTTCTCCGGAGCCGCCTGGGCGAGTGCGGAACGGAGCTTGCGCAGAGCACCGGACTCGATCTGACGGGCACGTTCAGCGGTCAGTCCGAGGCCCTGGCCGATCTGCTGGAGTGTCTGGGCGGTCGTGCCGAGCCCGTAGTGAGCCCGGAGCACGGCCCGCTCACGCTCGGCGAGCCCTTCGGTCAGGTCCTGGACCTCGCGGAACTCGATCGCGTCGAGCACCTGGTCGAACGCGTGCTCGGCCTGGCCGTCGTGGACGTGGTCGGCCACGGCATCGTCGCGGTCCTCGCCCGCCGGCTCCTCGAAGCTGCGGGGCGCGCGCGCCGCGGCCTGCAACCTCGCGATCTGCTCAGGGCGCAGTCCGGTGACCCGCGACAGCTGATCCGTCGTCGGCTCGGTCCCGTAGCTGCTGAGATGCTCGCGGCGCGCCGCGCGGATCGAGGCCAACCCCCGAACTGCCCGATCGGAGAGAGCGAGGGGCATCGTGAGCTCCGCGACCAGGTCCTGCATCCCCTTGCGCACCCAGAAGGTGGCGTAGGCCCAGAACGGTGTACCGAGATCCGGGTCGTAGCGCCTGGTGGCGAACAGCAGACCCGCGACGCCCTCCTGGATCAGCTCCTGGCGCTCGATCCCGATCCCGGTGGGAAAGCGACGCGCCATCGCCGCGATCGGCGGGAGGAATGCCTCGACGAGTTGGTGGCATGCGTCGAGATCACCGGCTTCGGTGCCGATGACCAAATCGCGTTCCTGCTCATTGGTGAGCCGTCCGGCCCCCGTCATGAGTCCGAACGGCGGCGTCGATGAGCTGGTGCGGCCATGGCGCCCCCCTTGTCGACGCCCCCGCAGTGTGACACCGGGCGTCGTCGGCCCGGTAGGCCCGATCGCCCCCACCACAAGCAGCTGCGAGGCGGTTCTCGAACGGACATCCCTGGCGCCATATCACTACTCGAGAAGCGTCGGGAGATGCTCCGTGGTCACGGCGATCCTCTCTTTCCCGTTCTCCATGATCTCGATCTCGTGAGCGTGTCGGCCTCCGTTCTTGAGCGCGTCGCGCACGAAATCATGATCATGGTCAGGCACGCGGGCAGACGCACGAGGTCGTAGCCGTCTCGCGCAGACCGATCGCGAGCCCGTCCCGGTCACCCGTACCGCGCAGCGGAGTGCCCGCTGCGATGCGCCTCGCCTACTGAGTTCGACTCAACAGTCTTGTGCTACTGAGTCGGACTCAGCTACGGTCGTGCCGCCCAGACACACGCGACGCGGAAGGGCCTGCTGATGACCGAAGGTGCTGCCTCCGCGGCGGACGCGCTCGCCGAGCTGAGCGCTGTCGCCGCCGACCCCGACGCGTACGTGGCGCGCTGGAAGGAACGCTCCGGGGGCAAGGCGGTCGGCGTCTTCCCGATGAACTTCCCGGCGGAGATCGTGCACGCGGGCGGCGCCCTGCCGGTGCTGCTGCAGGAGAACCGGGAGCCCGACAGCCTGGGGCGCAACCTCCTGGCCGAGTTCTACTGCGGCTACACCCGCAACATCGCGGACCAGGCCGCAAAGGGGTCGCTGGCCGGCTACGACGGCTTCTTCCTGGCCGACCACTGCACCCAGCTGCTGGGCGCGGTCGACGTGGTGCGTTCGGAGCTGCCCGAGACACCGGTCTTCTTCGGCCAGCTGCCCACCTCCCTGACCGACGCCTGGACCCCCGACAAAGCGCACCGCACCATGCGGTCGTTCGTCGAGGAGACCGACCGCTTCGTCGGGCGACCGGTCACCGACGAGGACCTCGCCGGATCGATCGCGGTGTTCAACGAGAACCGCCGACTGCTCCGGGAGCTGTTCGCGTCCCGGCGGGCGGGCAACGCCGCGCTGACCTCGGGTCAGATGCAGGCGCTCGTGAAGTCGAGCATGGTGATGGACAAGCAGGAGCACAGCGCCCTGCTGCGCCGCGTGATCGCCGGTCTCGGCGAGGTCCCGCGCGACGGTCGGGTCCGGTTGCACCTGTCGGGGCACCTGTGCCACGCCCCGCGACCGGAGCTGCTGGCCACGATCGAGGAGTGCGGCGCGCTGGTCGTCGACGACGACCTGTTCACCGGGTACCGGTACGTCTCGACCGACGCTGACGAGGACGGCGACCCGGTCGAGGCGCTGGCCCAGCGCTATCTCGACCGCGACGCGACGCTGCCCTGCCCGACGCGGGTCAAGCACGAGAGCGACTGGGAGGACGAGCTGGTCCGCGCCGTCGAGACCTCGGGCGCCGACGGCGTGATCGTGCTGATGGTGCGGTTCTGCGAGCCGCACATGCTGTATTACCCCGAGCTGCGCAAACGCCTCAACGAGCGCGCCATCCCGCACCTGTTGATCGAGACCGAGCACGAGGGTCTGCCGGTCGAGACGGTGCGCACGCGTGTCGAAGCGCTCCTCGAGCGGATCCACCGCTCCGCCGCACCGGGCCGAACCCTGGAGGTGACCTCGTGACCACCGCGACCGACAAGCTCAACCGCCTCGAGATCAACAAGGCCGGCGGCAAGATGATCGCCGACTACTGGGAGAACGTCTTCGCCGCGCGTGAGCGCGGCCAGAAGGTGGTCTGGTACAACGGCTCGGCCCTCAACCCGATCTTCCAGGCCGCCGGGATGGCGTGGTGCCACGGCGAGGCGTTCTCGGCCCGGCTGGCCGCGCAGCACCTGGAGGGCCCCGCGCAGCTCGCCGGGTCGGAGTACGGCTACGTCGGCGAGCTCTGCTCCTACGCCCGGACCCACCTCGGGGCCGCCGTCCTGAGCCAGAAGCGCTCGAACGGATCGGGCAACGGTCCGGGCATGGTGGGCCTGCCCGAGCAGGAGGAACTGGCGAGCCGGCTGCCGACGCCCGACGTCTTCGTCAACGCCTACGCGGGGTGCAGCACCGGCCAGCAGTGGGACGACATCTCCTTCCGGGTCTTCGGCAAGGACGTGCCGATCTTCAACGTCTCGATGCCGTTCTTCTGGAGCAACCGGCCCGGCGAGGGCTACATGGTCGGCGAGGAGTGGGAGACGTCGTCGCGCTACGTCGCCGACCAGCTCCGCGAGCTGGTCACGTTCCTCGAGTCGATCACCGGGCGGCCCTTCGACTGGGACGCCTACCGCCAGAACATGGCCTACATCAAGCGCGCCTCCGAGCTGCGGCAGGAGGCCATGAAGCTGTGCCGGCACCTCCCAGCCCCGGCGACGTTCTGGGACTGGATCGGCAACGTCGCGCACATCAACTTCCTGCCGGCGAACCAGGAGCTCGTCGACTTCTACGCGGCCGTGCTGGCCGAGGTGCGCCAGCGGGTGGCCGACGGGGTCGGGTCGGTGACCAGCGAGCGGTACCGGGTCTACTTCGACGGGTTCATGAACTGGAACCACCTCGGCCTGCTGTCGCGCAAGTTCGCCTCCTACGACGTCGCCGTGGTGGCCGGGCGGTACACCCACCACGCGTTCTGGCAGGAGCCGCAGCTGATCGACCCCGAGGGCGACCCGCTGCTCGGGCAGGCGATGAACAACCTGCTGTGCCCGATGAACCACTCCACCAGGACGATCCAGCAGCTGGTCCTGAACGACTGCGACTTCTACGGCGTCGACGGCATCGTGTTCCACTCGACCCGGACCTGCCGCGCGTTCACCAACCCCCAGCGGATCGTGGCCAAGGCCGCCCGCGAGGACCGCGGGCTCGCGACGATGTTCTTCGAGGGCGACATCGCCGACGCCTCCTTCTACAAGGACGAGGTCCTCGAGAGCCGGCTGACCGCGATGCTGGAGGGGATCGACGTGCGACGGGCCAGGGCATGACCGCCCACTACCTGGGGGTCGACCTCGGCTCGACGACGGCCAAGGTCGTCGTCCTCGACGAGGACGGCGGGATCCGCGCCGCCGAGGTCGTCCAGATGGGCGCGGTCAGCCGCACCGGGTGCGCACGGGCCGTGGCCGCGGCGCTCGCCGGTGCGGGCCTGGCGCCCGAGGACATCACGGCATCCGTCGCGACCGGCTACGGGCGGCGGCTCGTTCCCGACGTCGACCGGACGTTCACCGAGATCACCTGTCACGCCCGCGGCGCGTCGGTGGCGTGCCCGGGCACGCGGCTCGTGGTCGACATCGGCGGGCAGGACAGCAAGGCCATCGCCATCGACCACGACGGCATCGTCGAGGACTTCGCCATGAACGACCGGTGCGCCAGCGGTACCGGCCGGTTCTTCGAGGTGCTCGCCCGTGCCGTCGAGTGCGAGATCGACGAGCTCGCGGACCTCGCGCTGGCGGGTCACCGGGAGCTCGAGGTCAGCAGCATGTGCGCCACGTTCGCCGAGACCGAACTCATCTCGATGCTGGCCCAGGGCGAGCGCCGCGAGGACATCGCCGCCTCGGTCCACCGCGCGGTCGCGACCCGCACCGTGGGGCTGGTCGCGCAGGTCGGGCGCCGGAGCCCGATCCTCATGACCGGCGGGGTGGCCCGCAACGCGGCCGCCGTGCACGCCTTCGCCGAGGGGATGGGCGCCGACGTCCGGGTACCGGAGTCGCCGCAGACCATCGGCGCGCACGGGGCAGCACTGCTGGCCCGCGACGGTGCCGCGCGTGCCGGCCGCGGAGCGGGTGAGACCGCGGTCGACGTCCGCGAACCCGCGCGATCGTGCTCGAGCTGCGAAACGACCCTCACCATTGGAGGACTTCGATGACCGGGGACGCCCCTGGCCGGGCAGTGATCATCACCGGAGGCACGTCCGGGGTCGGGCTCGCCACGGCGCGCCGGCTCGCCGTCGACGGCGACACCCGGATCGCGCTGATCGGGCGCAACACCGAACGGGGCAAGGACGCCTGCTCCGCGGTCCGCGCGGTCGCCCCGGACTGCGACGTCCACTTCGTGGCCGGCGACGCGAACGATCCCGCGCAGGCCGTCGAGGCGGCCACCTCGGCGCGCGACCTGCTCGGCGGCGTCGACGTCCTGATCAACTCGACGACCGCGTTCTACACGCCCACGCTGCTGCGCGACGTCCCGGTCTCCGACATCGGCGCCGTGCTCACCGGCCAGGCGCTGGCCCCGATGCACATGTGCCGGATCGTCCTGCCCTGGCTCGCCGCCGCGGGTGCCGGGGCGATCGTCAACGTGGCCTCGGACGCGGCGAAGGTGCCCACACCCGGCGAGGTCGTGATCGGCGCCGCGATGGCCGCGATCGTGACGTTCACCCGCACCCTGGCCGTCGAGGCCAAGCGCGACGGCATCCGCGTCAACGCCGTGACCCCGTCGCTGATCGAGGGCACGCTGACCGGTGAGCGGGCCATGGCCGGCGGCTTCTCGAAGAAGCTCTTCGAGAAGGCCAAGCAGCAGGCGCACCTGGGCCCGACCGAGGTCGACGACCTCGCCGAGCTCATCGCCTTCCTGACCGGCCCGGGCTCGGCGAAGATCACCGGTCAGGTCGTCAGCGTCAACGGCGGAATCTCAGTGGCATGACGCGGGCCCGCCTCCGACCCGACGAGCGCATCGCCGAGATCGTCGCGGCGTCGCGCACCCTGCTCTCCGAGGTCGGCGACGAGCGCTTCGCCCCGGCCGAGGTCGCCCGCCGGTGCGGGGTCTCCGAGGCCACCGTCTACCGGTACTTCCCCACCAAGCGTGAGCTGCTGGTGCGGGTCGCCGAGACCTGGTTCGACGAGATCCTCGTCGCCCTCGAGCCCGGGGTCACCCGCCATGAGGGCACCTACGAGCGCCTCCACTTCGTCGTGCGCTACGCGGGCGAGGTGGTGCGCCGCGAGCCCACGCTGACCCGGTTCATCCTCAACGTGCTTCGCCCAGACCCGGCATTCCGCTCGACCACGATCCACGCGCTCAACCGCCGCTTCACCGGCGTCGTGAGCCGGGTCCTGAGCGACGCGGTGGCGTGCGGCGACTTCCGCGACGACGTCCCGGTCGAACTGCTGCGGGACATGATCTTCGGCGGGATCGAGCACCAGGCCTGGGCCTACCTCCGAGGCGAGGGCGAGTTCTCGCTCGAGCGCACCACCGACGGCATCACGACGGTCATCTATCGCGGTATGGCGACCGAGCGAGCCCCCGCGCCGAACTGACGAGGAGTCCCCGTGCCCCACGAGTCCTACTGGCCCTCCGCTCCGGGTGAGGTCCGCGACCTGACGGTCTGCGACACCATCCGGCACGCCGCGGCCACCGTCCCCGAGCGCCTCGCGCTCGTCGACTGCGTCGTCGATCCGACGGCCCGGCGACAGTGGACCTACGCGGAGTTCCTCGCCGACGCCGAACGGGTGGCCAGGGCGCTGCTGGCCCGCTACGAGCCCGGTGACCGAATCGCGATCTGGGCCCCCAACAGCGCCGAGTGGATCCTTCTCCAGCAGGGCGCCGCCCTGGCCGGCATGGTCATGGTCGCGCTGAACCCGGCGTACCGGTCCCGGGAGCTCGAGTTCGTGCTGCGGCAGTCCGGGGCGGTGGCGCTCTTCTGCGTCGACTCCCACCGTGGCTTCGCGATGCGGGAGCTGATCGACGAGCTGCGGGCAGGACTGCCCGAGCTGCGCGATGTGTTCGCCCTGTCCGAGTGGGACGCGTTCGTGGCGAGCGCGGGCGCCCAGGCCCCCCTGCCGACCACCCGGCCCACCGACCTGCTGCAGATTCAGTACACCTCGGGCACGACCGGGTTCCCCAAGGGCGCCATGCTGCACCACAAGGGCCTGGTCAACGAGGCGACCTTCGTGGCCGAACGCGCCGCCTTCGACGACGGCGACGTCTACATCAACGCCATGCCGATGTTCCACATCGGCGGCGGCGCGGTGACCTCGTTCGGCGCGTGGGCGAAGCGCGGCACGTTCGTCATCCTGCCCGGGTTCGACCCGGGGCACGTGCTGGAGGCCTTCGAGGCCTACCGCGGGACGCACTCCCTGCTCGTCCCCACGATGCTGATCGCGATCCTGGACCACCCCGACCGCCCCCACCGCGACCTGTCGAGCGTGAAGACCGTGCTCAGCGGCGCCGCGGCCGTGCCCGCGTCCCTGGTACGGCGCACCGGCGAGCTGCTGGGCTGTGGTTTCAGCATCCTGTTCGGGCAGACCGAGAGTCACGGCGTGATCAGCCAGACCCGCGTCAGCGACGATCCCGACGACCAGGCGAACACCGTCGGCCAGCCGCTGCCGCAGCTGGAGGTCGCGCTCGTCGACCCGGCGACCGGCGAGCGGGTGCCGATCGGTGAGCGGGGCGAGATCTGCATTCGCGGCTACCAGAACATGATGGGCTACTACGCGCTGCCCGAGGAGACGGCCGCCACCGTCGACGAGGACGGGTGGCTGCACATGGGCGACGTCGGGACGATGGACGAACGCGGATACCTCGCCATCACCGGACGCGCACGGGACATGATCATCAGGGGCGGGATGAACCTGTACCCCGCCGAGATCGAGGGCGCGCTCACCGACCACCCCGCCATCGAGACCGCCGCAGTGATCGGGGTGCCGGACGAGCGGTGGGGCGAGCAGGTCGGCGCCGTCCTGCGCGTGCGCAGCGGCCACGAGCGCCCGTCGGCCGAGGAGCTCACGACCTTCCTCCGCACGCTGATCGCGCCGCACAAGACGCCCGCCTTCTGGGCGTTCCGCGACGAGCTCCCCATGACACCCAGCGGCAAGATCCAGAAGTTCGTCCTCCGCGACGAGGTCCTCACCGGGCAGCTCACCTTCGACGAGGTGCGCCCGTCGACGGTGCGCTGAGCCACCCCGTTCCCCGGCCCACCCGGCCTCGCGGTCGTCGAGCCGCCGGTCCCGATACCGCCGTCCTGGAGGCCGCACCGTGTACTTCGACCCGACCGACGACCAGCTCGCCCTGAGGGACGCCGTTCGCGCGTTCGCGCGGACCGAGCTCGCGCCGGGTTATCTCCCGCGGGCGAAGTCCGAGAAGTTCCCGTGGGAGCTGCACCGGCAGGTCGCGTCGATGGGGACGTTCGGGCTGCTGGCGGGGTCCGAGCACAACCCCCTTCCGCAGGAGGATTACGTCGCGGCCGGGCTCGTCGTCGAGGAGCTCGCGTACGCCGACTTCAACATCGCGAACGCGGCGATCCCGGTCATGCTGATGTCGTCGCTGATCGCGGCGCACGGCAACGAGCACACCCGTCGCACGTGGTTGGACCCGCTCGTGGCCGGCGACGCCTACGTCGCCCTCGGGCTGACCGAGCCCGACACCGGGTCCGACGTGGCGTCGATCCGGACCACCGCCGTGGCCGACGGCGACGGCTACGTGATCTCCGGCGAGAAGACCTCCGTCACGATGCTGGCGCACTCCCAGGCGATCCTCCTGGTCGCATCCACCGTCCGCGACGGCGCCCGGGTCGGAGCCTCGACCTTCGTCGTCCCGCTCGATTCGCCCGGCATCAGCACCTCGCTGATCGCCGACACGGGGTGGCGACCGATGGGACGCGGCGTCCTGCACCTCGATGGGGTCCGCGTACCTGCCGAGGCGCTGCTCGGCGCCGAGGGCGAGGCGTTCCGCAGCGTGCTGGGCGGGTTCGACTTCACCCGACCGCTGCTCGCCCTCACGGGGATCGGCTGTGCCCAGGCCTCGGTCGACGAGACCGCGGAGTACCTCAAGCACCGCCAGGTGTTCGGATCGCCACTCGCACGGTTCGAGGGCGCCTCCTTCCCGCTGGCCGAGCACGCCACGCACCTCGAGGCCGCCCGGCTGCTCTGCTACTCGACGCTGTGGCGGCGCTCGACCGGTCGCCCGCACACCGCACTGGCGGCCATGACGAAGTGGTACGGCCCGAAGCAGGCGAGCCAGGCCGTGCACGACTGCCTGCTGCTGCACGGCAACTACGGCTATTCCTGCGAGCTGCCCTTCGAGCAGCGGATGCGCGACGTGCTCGCCGTCGAGATCGCCGACGGCACCGCACAGATCCAGAAGATCGTCATCGCACGCGAGCTGTACGGCCGGGAATTCGTGCCCTACGACCGCCGCCCCCGGTGAGGGCACCCCGCTACGAGGTCGACGGCGTGCGGTCCGCGCGGGTCGCGGCTGCCTCGCCCAGCTCGGCGTACTGCGCGCGGGGGGTCGACCCGCCGCGGGCGGCGCGCGCTTCGGCGATCTCCCGGACCACCGGGTTCACCGGCGGGGTCCCGCGCAGCACTGGCTCCAGTACCGGGGCGGTGCCCGGGCTCAGTGCCCGGAGGGCGAGCAGCTTCACGCGGGGGCTCAGGGAGATCAGCCGGAAGACGGGCGCCGTGAGCGCCGTCGCGACCCGATCGGTCACGGGTGATTGCTGAATCGCTCCGAGCTCGCGCATCCAGCGCGGCAGCGTCGCGATCACCGCGCGACGGGCCACACCGTTGAGCAGCCATCGAACCGGGCCGGGAACCGCGGCGGGCAGCACGTGGGAGCTCCCGTCGAGTAGGAAGTCCATCATGTCCTGCGCGACCTCGGACCCGACCAGCATCGGTCGGTAGGCCTCGAAATAGGCGCGGATGCCCTCGCGGGTGCGGGGGACGTCGGCGGGGTCGATGGTCTGGAACTCCGCCGCCCGTGCGCACTCCTCCCAGTACTGCTTCTCCTCGGCTTCGCTGAGCCTGCCGGGGCCGAAGATCTCGTAGGTGTAGAGGATGGAGTGCCACGCGGTCAGATGTATCCACAGCTGCGACGCCGGGGCGTTCGCGTCGTAGCGTCCGCCCGTGACCGGGTCGTCGCCGACGGCCCGGGCGTGAATCGTGAACAGGACGTCCGACGCCCGGAGCACCGACTCGGCGTCCCCGAACTTGACCGTCGCGAAGTACTGCATCGTCCGGTCGTAGCGCAGCTTCGGACGCCGCTTGACCTGACCGGACTGGTCGACCGAGGCGACGAGGTGCGGATCGAGCTCCTCGACCACGACGGCCCTGATGAACCCCAGTGCGGCCGAGGTCGGATAGAGCCACACCTTCCAGGTCACCGAATCCGGGCCGAAGAACCCGTAGTCCCGATGCTGTCGCGTCGTGCCCATGACCCCGCACCTCCGCCACCCCGTGCGACACCCAGCTGGTTCGGGTCAAAGTAACGGAGACCAGACGTACCCGCTACCGTCGGTACCTCGATCAGGGGGACCGCCGGGTCCGGGGTGCGCGCGCCGTCAGCCCACCCGCGTGATGTCGACCGTCGCCTCGGAACCCGCCACCGCGGTCACCTGCGTCCGCAGCTGCGCCTGCTGCCCGTCGACCGTGCCGGAACAGACGGTGGACGCGTCGATCTGGGCGGGTAGGTAGCCGGGGCAGATGACGTCCGTCGCACCGCTCCCGACGCCGACCTGCTCGGCGAGCGCGGTGGTCGGCACCTCCGGGCCGTACTCGCCGCCGGTGACGCCGACCGTCGCCGAACCGGCGGGTCCGGTCGCCACCGGGGCGGTCGGGGCCGGGACGGACGGGTCCGCCGGTGCGGAGACCTCGGGCTGATCCGGGACACCGGTGGGTACCGACGTCGCGATCTGCGCCGCGAGGACGGTCACGTACACCGCGACCGCGACGCCCACGACGAGGAACGCGACGGAGAGCGCGAGGCCGGTCGTCGCCAGGCCGCGCCCCCGCTGGCCGGTGCGCCGGGTCTGGCGACGTCCGACGAGCCCGAAGACGATGCCCAGGGGCGAGAACACGAACGCGAAGACCACCGACAGGATCGCCATCGTGTTGGTGCCCGTGTTCGGGCCCGCGGGCATGCCGCCGCCGGGTGGGGGCGGCGGTGGACCGTACGACCCCGACGGCCGCAGGGAGACCGTCGGCGCCTCGTCCCCGGCGAACGCCGGAGCGGCATGCGGGTAGGGCGGCGGCTGCTGGCTCATGAGCGGCGTCCTCGTCGGAAGCGATGCGGCGGGTCGCTGCGAACAGTAGGGCCGGGGCGATCACCGGCGAAGGCCTTCGCAGGCGAAGCAGTAGCCCACCCACCGGAAGGCAGTAGTCCGGGTGCCACCGCGTCGGACGATGTGCAACTTCGGAGTTGCACAGACTCGGGTTCATGTGCAACCCTGTAGTTGCAACAGAGGCAACCGACGAGGAGCGGACATGAGTACCGATCGCATCGAGCGCGAGATCCTGATCGCCGCAGCGCCGGAGCGGGTCTGGCCACTGGTCGCCGAGCCCGGGTTCTGGGCGACCGACGACGAGAGCGTGCGCGGCACGCAGGTCACCGAGAGCGGGTCGCTGGTCGCCCGGCACTCGGAGCACGGCGACTTCCCGATGCGTGTGGAGAAGGTCGACCCGCCGACCTACCTGGCCTACCGGTGGGTGAGCGCGTTTCCGGGCGAGGACCTGCGGGACGAGAACTCGACGCTAGTGGAGTTCTTCCTGACCCCGGAAGGGGCAGGAACCCGACTGCGAGTGGTGGAGAGCGGCTTCGCGTCGCTGGCGACGTCGGAGGACAACCGCATCACCGTGGTCAAGGACCACACCGGTGGCTGGGAGCAGTGCTTCACCACGCTCACCGCTCGCGCTACCGCGGTCTGACCGATGCCCATGCCGCAGGCCGATGCCGAGGTGGTCGACGGCGTCCTGGCCGCGTTGGCCGACCCGACCCGCCGCCGCCTGCTCGACCTGCTCTCCGGGCACGGCCAGGCCACCGCGAGCACCCTCGGGCGGGACATGCCCGTGTCGCGGCAGGCCGTGGTCAAGCATCTCGGCGTCCTCGACGCCGCCGGGCTCGTCGAGGCCACCAAGGTCGGGCGCGAGGTCCGGTACATGGTGCGTCCCGACTCACTGGACGCCACGGCGCGCTGGATGGCGGCACTCGCCGCCGACTGGGATCGACGCCTGGCCAGGATCAAGCGCTTCGCCGAGGCCGCCGAGCGCGACATTCCGTAGCGCATTCACGACGCGAGGAGTACACCGTGCTCGACGACGCACCGATGCCCGCCATCACGGATCGGGCCACCACCTACGAGGACGAGGTCGCCCGGCTGCGGGTCCGGGAGAAGGCCCACACGCGCGAGGGCGACGCGATCGCCGCCGCCCGCCGACGCCTTCCGATGATCGAGGTCGAGGCCACCGCGCCGCTGACCGGGCCGCAAGGCGCCCTGACCCTGCTCGACGCCTTCGAGGGCCGCCGACAACTGATCGCGTACTACTTCATGTGGAACCGCGGGGCGTCGGCGCGCGAGCAGTGTGAGGGCTGCACCTGGGTCACCACGCAGTTCGCCGAGCCGTCCTATCTGCATTCCCGCGACATCACCTACGCGACGTTCTGCCAGGGCCCCTACGCCGAGAGCGCCCGCTACCGCGACTTCATGGGCTGGGACATGCCCTGGTATTCCGCCGAGGAATCGCTCGACACACTGCTGCGCCCACCGAAGCAACCCGGACTGATGCACCTCGTGTCCTACCTGCGTCGTGGCGACCGGGTCTTCGAGACCTACTGGACGACCCGGCGCGGTGTCGAGGCGGCAGATTCGAGCCACTCGCTCATGGACCTCACCGTCTACGGACGCCAGGAGCCGTGGGAGGACTCGCCCCCGGACTGGCCGGACCGGTGCACCCACACCCGCACCGCCGGCGGCGCGCCCACCTGGCCGCCGATCCCCGACTGGCCCGCGGGACGTCCCATCCCCCACTGGCCGCGGCTCGGGGCCGGTCGCTCCGACGACCTCACCGCTGGGTGATGTCCCCGTCATGCTCCGACGCAAGGAGATCCGGGAGGTCGGTCAGCGCGCGGACGGTGAGTTCCGGTGGGGCGCCGAGGGTGTCGAACCCGGTTCCCGAGCGATCGACCCACACGGTGCGCATCCCGGCGGTCGCCGCCCCGACCACGTCGAAGGGGTTGCACGACACGAGGCGGATCGCCTCGACGGGGCGGCCGGTCACCTCGGCGAGGTGCCGGTAGACAGCGGGGTGGGGCTTGTAGGCGCGGACCGCGTCGACGCTGACCACCCGGCTGAAGTAAGCACTCAGCCCGCTCGTCCGTAGGCAGGCCTCCGCCATCGCCGGGCTGCCGTTGGAGAGCACCACCATCTCGACACCGGTGTCGGCCAGCGCGCGCAGCGCCGGCCCGGCGTCCGGGAACGGCTCGAGCGCGTCGTAGCGGGCCAGCAGCGCCCCCCGGGCGTCCTGGTCGACCGGGTGCCCGGCCTCGGCCAGGGCGAAGTCGAGGGCGCGCCCGGTGACCTCGGCGAAGTCCTGGTACCGGTTCATCACGGTCAACCGGAACGCGTAGTCGATCTGCGCCCGCCGCCACGTCGCGGCGACCCGCTCGGCGTCGTCGGGCCCGACGATTCCTGCCAGCTCGGTCGCGATCGCCAGGGGGTCGACCAGGGTGCCGTACAGGTCGAACGCGAGGAGCTCACCCCGCGTCTCCCGGACGGGCGTCGGCGCCGCCTCCACCGCGGCCGGCACCCGATAGACGCGGCCCGTCGTCGCGAGCGTGTCAGCGGACCATTCCCCGTCGACGCCGTCGGTGAGCCACAGCAGGATTGCCCACACGTCGTGGTCGGCGGCGTCCTCGTCGAGCGGTTCCAGCCCGGGCACCAGCGCGTGGATCTCCACCCCGGAAGGGAACGGCTGGCCGGACCGGCCGAGGAAGACCAGCTCGTAGGCCCGGTCGCCGAGCCGGAGGAGCCCGGACGCACCGATCCGGTCGTCGAGGCCGAAGGTGTCGACGAGGAACCGCCGGAACTCGGGGTAGTGCCCGACCGACGGCTCGGTCAGCAGGGGAACCGCACGGCATCCCGACGGCCGCTCCGCCGGCGGCACGACGACGGGCCCGGCGTTCATCGGCCGCTCCCGGGGAGGCCACCGACGAAGTCCGCGAGGAGGTCCCCGATCGCCGCTCCGGAGTCCTCCTGCAGGAAGTGGCGGCCGGTGACCAGATGGGTGCCCTCGGCGTGCGGCCAGATCTCGTGCCAGCGCGCCGCGAAGACATCCGGCGGGAAGACGTCGTCCTCGCGCCCCCAGATCACCGTGGCCGGCAGTTCCAGCCCGCGGACACCGTCCTCGAGCCAGGCGAACCGCTCGGCCGTGATGTCGCTGGGGTGTCCGAGCGGGATCGACCGGGGCCAGGTCCACGTCAGCACCCGGTCGTCGGGATCGGGCAGCACTGACGTGAACCCGTCACGCCCCCGCCCGACGAACCCCGGGCGGTCCACCACCGACAGGTACATCCCGCGCCCGGGCATGGCCGCGTGCGTGCCGAGGAGGTACGGGCCGACCAGCGGGGCGTGCATGGTCCGCCAGGGAGAGATCGCCTGGTGGAAGCTCGACGACGGGTCCAGCCAGGCCCACGTCGACATGACGGCGACGGCAGCGGCCCGCTGCGGTCGGGTCAGCAGAGCACCGAGGCCGGTCGGGCCGCCCCAGTCGTGGCAGACGAACGTGACCTCCCGGAGGTCGAGCTCGTCGAGCAGTGCCACGAGGTTCGCCGTGTGGTTGTCCAGGGTGTGTGCCGCGGGCGAGTGCGGCTTCTCCGACAGTCCGAAACCGATCTGGTCGGGTACGACGACGCGCAGACCGGCCGCCAGCAGCGGGGCGACGGTGTCGCGCCAGAGGAATCCCCAGGTGGGGTTGCCGTGCAGCAGCAGCACCGGCGGCGCGTCCGGGGGCCCCTCGTCGATGTAGTGCATCCGGCGGCCGTTCACGCGCGCGAACCGCGACCGGTAGGGGTATCGGGTCCGCACCGCCGGAGGCAGCTCGTCGAGCGTCGCGGTCACGCGGCACGGTAACGCGACACGGCGTCCTCGTCCCAGGCGATGCCGACGCCGGGCCTCTCGGACGGGGTGACGGCGCCGGCGGAGGGAACCAACGGCTCGCACAGGATCGGGTTGGCCCAGTCGACGTACTCGAGCCAGTGCGCGGTCGGGGTCGCGGCGAGCAGATGGGCGCAGACCTCGGGGTACAGGTGGTTCGACATCGGCGTGCCGGCCACGTCGGCGAGCGCCGCGGCGTGCAGCCAGCCGGTGATCCCGCCGATCCGGTCCGGGTCGGGCATGACGAGGTCGCACGCCCGGGCGCTCAGCGCGGCCGACATCGCGCGGGGGCCGGCGAAGTTCTCGCCGATCTGGATGGGGGTGCGCAACACCGCAGCGAGCTCGGCGGTGCCCGCGTAATCGTCGTGGCGGATCGGTTCCTCGATCCAGGTCAGCCCGTGGTCGTCCAGCGCTCGGCACCGCTCGAGGGCGTCGGGCAGGTTCAGAGCCTGGTTGAAGTCGCCAATGAGGTCGAAGTCCTCCCCGAGCGCGCGCCGCACCGCCTCCACCGTCGCCACGTCGGACCTGGCGTCGGGGCGGCCGAGACGCAGTGTGGCCGCGGTCATGCCCTCCCCGGCGAGCTCAGTGGCTTCACGCGCCACGGCGTCGGGATCGGCGAGTCCGAGGCCGTTGCTGTTGTAGGCGGGCACCGGTCGCGGCTCCGCGCCGACGAGGCGGACCAGAGGTAGCCCGGCGGCGACCGCGAGGGCGTCCCAGCAGGCCATGTCCAGCCCGGAGAACAGCATCGCGGTCGTCCCGCCGGTACCTGCCAGTCGGAACGCCGCGGCGAGGGTCCGGCGAACCGGGTCGGGCTGGGCGGATCGCCCGACGAGCAGGGGAACCGTGTCGCGGACCAGTCCGACCACCGCGTGGCCGAGTGCCTCCCGGTAGCAGAACAGGTACGCCCGGCCGGTGACGCCCTGATCGGTGTGCAGGTCCAGCAGGACGAGCGGGGCGTGTGTCACCGTGTCGGCGCTCGTGTGCAGCGGACGGCGCATCGGCACGCGGACCAGACGCGCGTCGACGGCGCGGACGGTGAGCGCGTCGCTGCTCACCGGTCGGCCCCCTCGGCGTGGACCGCGAGCAGGTCCGCGATCGCCCGGTTGGCCGGGGTCGGCACGCCGTGCTCGACGCCGCGGGCGACGACGTCGCCGCTCAGCCAGTCGACCTCGAGGCGGTTCCCGCGGTCGAGGTCGCGGTGCATCGAGGAGGTCATGGCGGCGGGCACCGAGTCGATGAAGGCCAGGCGGTCGGCGGCGTAGCCGGTGGGCAGGGCGACACCCCGGGCCCGCGCGACCCGCACGACCTCGTCCATGGTGTCGAGCAGGAACGCGCGCGACCGGGGGTGCTCGCGGATCGGCCCGATCGTGGCCCGGGCCAGGCTGGTCGTGCCGGACATCCCGACGAGGAACACGAACTTCTCCCACGTGGTCCGCTCGATCTGCTCGCTGACCTCGACGTCGATGCCGCCGTCGATACAGGCGTCACGCAGCGCCGCGAGCCGTGGCGAGAGGTGGCCGTCGAACTCGCCGATCACGAGCTTCTGCATCGGGCCGGAGTGCTCGATCACCCCTGGCTCGGCGATGGTGGCCGCGATGTAGCAGACCCCACCCAGCACCCGCTCGGCGCCGACGACCCGGGCGAGGACCTCGTCCTTGCGCACGCCGTTCTGGAAGGACACGACGGCTGTGCCCTCCCCGAGCAGGGGCGCCAGCGACGCGGCCGCCTCCTCGGTGTCCCAGAGCTTGACGCCGAGGACGACCAGGTCGACGGGGCCGATCTCCGCCGGGTCGTCGGTGACGACCGGGGCGGGAAGGTGCAGGTCGCCCAACGGGCTGCGCACCTGGAGCCCCTTGCTGCGCAGGGCCTCGAGATGGCGACCGCGCGCCACGAAGGCAACGTCGTGACCACCGTGAGCCAGCCGCCCCCCGAAGTACCCGCCGACACCGCCGGTTCCCATCATCGCGATCCGCACGGCGCTCCTCGTTTCGTGGACGTTCGTTCAAGATTAGTAGTACGAAGCTGCTCCGGTCCATGATCGAGGAGAGAGTGATCGCGATCGATCGCTCCGGAAAAGCTAGGATCGAACGGTGGGCCGCACCCGTGAGTTCGACGCCGACGAGGCCCTGGACGCCGCCCTGCGGGCGTTCTGGATGCACGGCTACGAGGCGACCTCCATGCAGACTCTCTGCCGGGCGATGGGCATCCGACCCGGCAGCGCCTACGCCGCGTTCGGGTCCAAGCACGACCTCTTCCTCGCAGCACTACGGCGCTACGCGCGGACCGTCTCCGCCGAGGCGGTCGGGCGGATCACGTCCGGGCCTACGGGCCTGGCCGGGCTGCAGTCCTACTTCGAGCACCTCGTCGAGGCGATGGTCGACGGCGATCGACGATGGGGGTGCCTGCTCACCAACTCGCTCGTCGAGTTCGCCGAGCGCGATCCCGAGCTCGCCGGTCTGGTCGGTCTGCACCTCGTGAACCTCCGGGCCGCGTTCGAAGCGGCCCTGACCCGTTCCCGGGCGGAGGGTGCGCTGCGCCCGGGCGCCGGACCGGCCCAGGCGCCCCTTCTCGTCGCCGTCGTCCAGGGCCTGAACGTGCTCGCGAAGCAACAGCCCGGACGCGACGCGCTGCGTGCGGTCACGGATGCCGCGCTCGCCGGTCTCGTCAGGGACCCCGTCGACGTCCTGCCGGCGACCCCCGGGGCGGTGTCGACCCGCTGACTCGGGCGACGGGCCGCGTCGGCGGGCTATCCGGGGTCACGACGAGCCTGCGGCCACCAGAACCCCGGAGATGGGCTCGAGCACGGCGACCAGCTCGTCGCGCACGCCCGGGGCCAGGCCGTCGTACGGCGCCTCCGCGAGCCGGTCGGTGAGTGCCTCGATCCGCTCCCTGGTCGCCCGGCCGGAGTCGGTGAAATGGCCGGACGCGTCGATCAGGTCGCGGGCGCGCAGACCGTCCATGACCGCGGCCAGCCGCGCCTTCGGCAGGTGGTGGACCCGGCCGAACGACTCCGCGGGGTAGATGCCCATGGCCAGGGCGCTGAGCATGTGGGACTCCGTGCCGCCGATGCCCTCGCCGATGCACGCGGCGACGTGCCCGTCCCCGCGGTGCTCCCGGAGCATGTCCGCGGCGTGCCAGAGCCGGGCCACCGGCTCGTCGGGGATCGGGAGCGCGCGCAGTGCGGCGTACATCGCCCGGCCTTCGCTCGGTGCGCTGACCGCGGCCGTGGTCAGCAGGTCGGCCGCCCGCGCCAGGCCGTCGGAGTCGGCCAGGTCCCCGACGATCCGCCGCAGCGCCGCGACACAGCCCCGCTCGCGGGCGGCCAACGCCTCCTCCGGGGTGACGCGGTCCCAGACGCGGGGAAGGTGCCGGGCGGCCTCGCCCTCGGCGAAGCTGTAGAACAGCGCGTGCACCACATCGGCAGGCACCTTGCCCAGCGGTGCGGACCGGCCGGCGAAGTAGCCGTCCCAGTAGTTGCGGAGTCCGATCGCCGCCATCGCCTCGTTCGGCTCGTCGGAGAAGAAGTTGACCAGGCAGATCGGCTCGAAGAGCTCGAACATGCGGCGGGCGAGGGGAGCGGAGCTCGGCATCTGGTTCATCTCCTGAGGTCATGACGGCGCCCTCGTGGACAGCCCTTCACCCCGACGTCGAACGGCGCGTCCGCGATTCGACACGGTCCCTCGAGTTCTCCTCCGGCCGGCGCGCCGACGGACGTCGCGCCGGGGCACCGTTCACGGCAGCATCTGGAGACCATGAGCGCCCCCGAAGCATCGTCGCTGCTGCGCGCGCCAGGCCCACTCGACGGCACCGGCATCGGCGCCTACCGCGAGTACCTGTCGTCGACCCGCGGACTGGAGTTCGACGACTACCAGGACATGTGGCGCTGGTCGGTGGCCGAGCCCGAGGCGTTCTGGGCGTCGATCTGGGACCACTTCGGGGTCGGGGGAAGCTACGAGCGGGTGCTCGGGTCCTCGACGATGCCGGGCGCACGATGGTTCCCCGGGGCCCGACTCAACTACGCCGAACACATGCTGGGCACCGAGGCCGACACCGACAGTCCGGCCATCATCGCCCGCTCGCAGACGCGCGATCCCCGGGAGCTCACGTACGGCGAGCTCCGCGACCGGGTGGGGCGGGCCCGCGCCGGGCTGGTGCGCCTCGGGGTGCAGGAGGGGGACCGGGTCGTCGGGTACCTGCCGCACGTCCCCGAGACGATCGTGGCGTTCCTGGCCGCGGCGAGCCTGGGTGCCGTCTGGGCGGCGTGCGCGCCGGAGTTCGGCGCCCGCAGCGTCGTCGACCGGCTCGCCCAGGTCGAGCCCACGGTACTGCTGGCCGTGGCGTCGTACCGGTACGGCAACTCCGACATCGACCAGCGCGACGAGCTGGCGCGGATCCGCGAGGGGCTGCCGACCGTGCGGCACGTCGTCGGCCTGGACTATGGGCCGCATCCGGTGCCGGACGCCATGACGTGGGACGAGCTGCTCGCCGCACCGGGGCCGCTCTCCTTCGAACAGGTCCCGTTCGACCACCCGCTGTACGTCCTGTTCTCCTCGGGCACCACCGGGCTGCCGAAGGCGATCGTCCACGGCCACGGCGGGATCCTGCTCGAGCACCTCCGGCTGTTCGGCCTGCACTTCGACACCCGCCCGGGCGACCGCACGCTGTGGTTCACCACCACCGCCTGGGCGATGTGGAACATCACGATCTCGGTACTGCTGCACCGTGGCGCCGTCGTGCTGCTCGACGGGAACCCGCTGTGGCCCGACCTCGAGGCACAGTGGCGGCTCGCCGCGGAGACCGGCGTCGCGCTGCTGGGCGCCAGCCCCGGGTACCTCACGGCCTGCCGCAAGGAGGGAGTGGTGCCGCCCCGGTGGCCGGAGCTGCGCCAGCTCGGGACGACCGGGGCGCCGTTGCCACCCGAGGCGTTCGACTGGGTCTACGAGCACCTCGGTCCCGACGTGATCCTCAATCCGTTCAGCGGCGGCACCGACGTGTGCAGCGGCTTCGTCGGCGGCGGGACCTGGCAGCCGGTGTACCGCGGCGAGATGTCCGGCCCCGGGCTCGGCCACGACGTCGCCGCGTTCGACGAGGACGGCAACTCCGTGGTCGGGGAGCTCGGTGAGCTCGTCGTGCGGGCGCCGCTGCCCTCGATGCCGGTCGGGTTCTGGAACGACCCCGACGGCGAGCGCTACCGCGAGGCCTACTTCGACACCTACCCCGGCATCTGGCGGCACGGGGACTGGGTGCGGTTCACCGAACGGGGCAGCTGCGTGATCACCGGGCGCTCCGACGCGACGTTGAACCGGGGCGGCGTGCGGCTGGGCACGGCCGAGTTCTACGACGTCGTCGAGGACATGCCCGAGGTGGCCGACTCACTCGTCGTGCACCTCGAGGACGACGCCGGTGGATCGGGAGAGCTGCTGCTGTTCGTCGCGCTCGCTCCCGGCGCCGAGCTCGACGACGGCCTGCGCGCCCGGATCGCCGCCGAGCTGCGCCGCAACCTCTCCCCGCGGCACGTGCCCGACCTGATCGCGGCCGTCCCGGCGGTGCCGCGCACGCTGACCGGCAAGAAGCTCGAGCGCCCGATCAAGCAGGTGCTGCGTGGCCGCCCGGTCGAGGAGGTGCTCAGCCCCGACGCCGTGAGCGGGGCCGACGCCGTGCCGGCCTTCCGGGACGCCTACCGCGCGACCCGGTAGCGCACCGTCAGGCCATCGCCCACATCGACGACCTCACGCCCGCCGATCGGGACTACCTCGAGCCGTGGCTGGACCAACGACACCGACGACCTCGGAGCCCCGATGACGACGACAGGCCGATCCATGGAGGTGCCGTGCCCGAGCGCATCGTGATCGTCGGGGGCGGGTTCGCGGGGCTCTCGGTCGCGCGGCGCCTGGAGAAGCGGCTGGCCGGGTCGGAGATCGACATCCGCCTGGTCAGCCCGACGGACTACATGCTCTACCTGCCCCTGCTCCCCCAGGTGGCCTCGGGCGTGCTGCCGGCCCGCTCGGTCGTGGTCTCGCTCGCGCGACGGCTGCGGAGCAGCTCGTTCGTGCCGGGTCGGGTGATCGGCGTCGACCTCGATCGACGACGCGTGGTGTCGGAGAGCATCACCGGGCGCTCCGAGGTCCTCGACTACGACCGGCTCGTCCTCGCCCCCGGCAGCATCACCCGCACCATGGAGATCCCCGGTCTGCGCGAGTACGGGCGCGGCATGAAGACCCTGGCCGAGGCGGACTTCCTGCGCGACCACGTCCTCGGTCAGCTCGAGGTCGCCAACGCGACCACCGACCCCGACGAGCGCGCCCGGCGCTGCCGGTTCGTCGTGGTCGGCGGCGGCTATGCGGGCGTCGAGACGACGGCGAACCTCGAGCTGATGACCAGAGCCATCGCGCGGCGCTTCCGTCGCCTCGACCCGTCGATGGTCCGGTGGCATCTCGTCCAGCACGGCAGGCGCCTCATGCCCGAGCTGGGCGAGCGGCTCGGGGCCGACACCTTGGCGGTACTGGAACGGCGGGGCGTGCAGGTCGATCTCGGGACCGGGGTGGTCGGGGCAGGCGACGGTCGCGTCGACCTCGACGACGGCCGCACCCTGGAGAGCGAGACGCTCATCTGGACCGCCGGTGTCGCCCCGAACCCCCTCATGAGCCGGCTGGGCGCCGACACCGCGAAGGGGCGTCTGGTGGTCGGTGCCGACCTCGCCGTGCCCGGGCGACCCGAGGTCTTCGCCCTGGGCGACGCGGCGGCCGTCCCCGACCTCGTCACCGGCGGGGACGCCGTCTGCCCGCCGACCGCCCAACATGCGACGCGGCAGGCACCGATCGCCGCCGACAATGTCGCCGCGAGCCTGCGGGGCGGGACCCCGCGGGAGTACCGCCACCACGATCTGGGCCTGGTCGTCGATCTCGGCGGCTCCGACGCGGTGGCGAAGCCACTCCGGGTGGATCTCACCGGGCTCCCTGCCCAGTTCGTGACGCGCGGCTACCACCTGGCCGCGCTCGGGACACCCGCCGCGATGGCCCGGGTGGCCGGGAACTGGGCCCTCCACGGGGTCGGCGGCGCCAACGCGGTGCGTCTGGGGTTCCTGACCGACACCAGCGGACGGCTCGCGGAGTTCGAGCAGACCGACGACTACCTGACCCCCGACCAGGCCCGGGCGGCCGCCGAGGCCGCGGTGGCCCGGTGACTCGCAGAACTGAATCCTTATCTATAGGGAAGCATGGGTTGACTGCCCCGGAAAGTTGCATCTACAGTTGTAGGTACTTGACAGCTTGTGAGGACGCTCGAAGCCGGTTGGTCACTGACCGGAGGAGGTGTTCGCATGACGGTCGATGTGCTCGACCCCGCGCCCGGCCCCATCGGCCCTGCTGGGCTCAAGGCTCCCGTCGACCTCGAGGATCAGGTGACGGTGGCCCTCGGCGAGGAGCCAGTTCCCGTTGACCCGTCCGGGCAGCGTGCGGGTCGCGGCGGGGCCCCCGCCGCGGAACCGGCCCGCCTGATGGGTGACGCGCCGATCGACCAGGCGGTGTTCGACGCCGAGTTCGTCGCGATGATGCTCACCGAGGCTCCGTGGGGCGAACTGGCGGCCGAGCCGGCGAGAACCCCGCCGCGGGCCGCGACCGGAACTCGGCGGGCCCCGCCCCCCGGCTCGCCAGGAGACCACGGACCCGACGGAAGCCGCACCCAGCCCGCAACGGAGGTGCGGCGTGAGGTACGTCGACGACCCGGCCCCGGGCCGCGGTCACCTCCGCCAGGCCCCAGCGAGCAGCGTGACTCAACATTCGTTTTTGCGTGAGGAGGTGAGCGCTCAGGACTTCTCCCCGAACAGGATCCCCTTCTCGATGATCACTCCCGGGTGAGCCCGGGACCGCCGGCGCAACGACCAACGAGCGGCCGAACGCCGCGTCCCACTCCTTCCGGTTCTGGGTCGTTGCCGCCGGTTCGGTCCCGGGCCCACTCGCGTGAACGGGTCCTCGTGGATGGGACGTCGACCCGAGATCGTTGGCGGATGCGCCCATGGAGCGAGCCTGCTCACCGGGGCACCGGCCGCAATCCCGTGCCGGGCACCTCGCCACCGGGGGCCCACAACACCAACCCGGGCAACGGCCGGGAACGCGTGAGGCGGAATCCCACGGTCCTCGCCGTTGGCCGGACGCGCGAGGAATAGGGGCGGTCCTGCCGGCTACGCGGACTGCACCGGTCAGGACCTCGCATCGGCCGATTCCCCGGGGGTGCGCGGCCGATGCTGATCGCGGACCTACCCGACCGTCGGCGAGGCTCACACGCCCCCACCGGGCCGCTGTCGTGGGTGGGTCGCACGCGTGCGAAGCACCGCCGGGCGGGTATCGGAGCGCCATGGCGCCCGAACAGGAGTGGCATGCCGCCCGCACGCGCTTCGTCGAGCACGAGACTGAACGCCGGGACGGGCGGGGTTCCGGCACCGGGCCTGCCGGGGTCGTGCCCGATCAGCTGGCGCTCGGGCCGCTGAGTGACGAGTTCTTCGGGCTGAGCCAGGACCTGTTCACCGTTCCCCCCCCGAGACCGGTGTTGTGGGGGTCCTCGAGCGGGTGATGCAGCGGGCCGCGTCGGTGGTTCCGGCGGCGGCCATGGTCTCGGTGACGCTGCACGAGGCGAACGGCCAGGTCCACACCCCCGTCGAGACCGACCCGCTGGCCGCCCGAGCCGACGAGATCCACTACCGCACCGGTGAAGGCCCGTGCCTGGAGGCGACCGCGACGTCGAGCTCGGGGTTCACTTCGAGCCTCGACCTCGCCCACGACCCCCGCTACCCGCGCTTCGGGCCCCAGGTGGCCGAGCTCGGCATGAACGCGGTCTGCGCCACGGAGCTGTTCACCGGCGGAGACCCGCCCCGCCTCGGGGCGCTGAACTACTACTTCCGCGACGCCGCCGCGGCGGCAGACGTCTACCGCGACGCGATGCTGTTGCTCGCCGCGCACGCCGCGGTCGGGCTGCACGCGGCCCGCAACCTCGCGGCAGAGCAGCTGCGGACCTCGGTCGAACTGCACCACTTCCGGCGTGCGCCGTTGGCGCCGCCCGACCCGGCAGGGCCGCGTCCAGTCCCCGGTCGGGGATCGGGATCGCGTCCGACGGGGCGGGATCATGCGGGGCATCGCCGTCGGGGTGGCGGCCCCCGGGGGACAGGGCCAGGCCGACCAGGAGGACGCTCTGTCCACACCGGCTACCCGACTGTTCGGCGTGGTACCGATCCGCTGCGATGGTTCTCGCGCCGGCTCTCAGCCGGCGGTGCCGTGTCGTGACGGTGCGCGAGCAGCGGTGCGCCGGCGAGGTCTTCCTCGTTGCACAACGCTTTGAGGTTGAAGTACCCCGAGCCCGGGGCGTTGTCGTAGTCGAGGTGGATGGCGAAGATGTCGATGGGCTCGCCGAGCCAGTCTTCGGCTTGCCGTAGCCATGCTGCGCAGCGCTCGAGGGCCGCTGGGAGTTCGTCGTCGCGGAACTCGACCGCTCGGTAGGGGACGTCCTCGACGCGGTCGTGGGGTCCGGTGGGGCGGGGAAGGCCTGCGGCAAGCCCGAGATCGTCCAGCTCGAGCCTGGTCACGTGCTCAGTCACGGCCTGACTTTCTCGAGAGCGACGTGCTGACGCAAGCGCGACGCCGGATCCGCGGGTAGCGCCATCTGCGGCCGGTCCGCCCGGCCATGTCGGAGGGCGCCCCCACCTCCGTCACGACCTGGTGACCTCGGTTCGTCCGAAACCTCGAGCGTCATCTCAGACTCCTCCCTTTTCGTCGCTGCCGAAACCGGCAAGTCAACCCTCATGTGCACCTGTTCTATCCGGAAATCAATGAGCGGGTCTCGCGGTCGCCGATCCCGAGACTCTCCCCGGTCGAGGCCGCGAAGCGCTCGCGCCCGGGCCCGGTCGGAAAGGCGGGACGCGACGGTCAGGGCCGCGAGGCGGTGAAGTAGAAGCGCGGTGCCTCCTGGTCATCGTCGGAAGGGCGGGCATCAAGGTGTGGTCGTCGACCGCGGCAGCGAGCTCGTGGTCGACCAGCACCACCACCCCGTCGGAAGCGGCGACGAGGTCCCCGGGACGGTGGTCGGTGTCGGCGGTGACCCCCACCGGCACCGGTGCCCGCGCCCGCTACCGGTCTGCCGCGCCGATACCCGGGCCGGTAGCGCGGGCTCGATCGCGCTCGCGACGGGCGGTGTCACGTTCATCGACGGCGGTGTCGCGTTCATCGACGGCGGTGTCGCGTTCATCGCGGGCCTGGTCGCGCTGACCGGCCGTTTCGGTGTGCTGGACGCGCTCGTGCTCCAACGCCGCACGAAGGTCGAGGATCTCCGAGGCACTGGCCAAGGTGTGGCCGTGTTCG
>NZ_DASXJS010000108.1:0-2262 GCF_036497245.1 Actinomycetospora sp.
CGAAGAACGAGGTGCGGATCATGCCCGGTTCGACGAGCGTGGTCCGGATCCCGAACGGCGCGACCTCGGGGGCGAGCGCCTCGTAGAAGCCCTCGATGCCCCACTTCGACGCGTGGTAGAGCGAGAACGCCGGGAACGACAGCTGCCCGCCCATGCTCGAGACCTGCATGAGCAGCCCGCCGCCCTGGTCGCGCAGGTGCGGGACGGCGGCGCGGGCGAGGTGGATCGACGCCGTCAGGTTGACGGCGAGCATGCCCTCGACCTGGGCGTCGGTGAGCTCCTCGGCGGCGCCGAAGGTCCCGGAGCCGGCGTTGGACACGACGACGTCGATGGGCCCGAGCGCCGCGAACGCGGCGTCGACGACCGCCTGGAGACGCTCGGTGTCGGCCACGTCCAGGGCCGCGCGCCAGAGTCGGTCGCCGTGGGTCTGGGCGAGGTCGTCGAGCTGCTCGGGGCGTCGCAGCGTGGCGGCGACGCGGTCCCCGCGGGCCAGGATCTGCTGGGTGAGCTCGCGCCCGAAGCCGCGGGACGCGCCGGTCACGAACCAGGTCCTCGTTCCTCGATCAGTCATGACTCCATTGCGCTCCCCGGAGCGCCGGTGATCAACGACCGTCTCCGCCACGGTGTGACAGGCTGAGCCTGTCGATGAGGAGGGCGGGGTGGAGCTGCGCCAGCTGGAGTACGTGATCGCGGTGGCCGAGGAACGCCACTTCGGCCGCGCCGCCGCCCGGGTGCACGTGCGCCAGCAGTCGGTCAGCGAGCAGATCCGGCGCCTGGAGCGCGAGCTCGGCGCCGCGCTGTTCGCCCGCACCAGCCGTCGGGTGGCGCTGACGCCGGTGGGCGAGGCGTTCCTGCCGGAGGCGCGCGCGACCGTCGCGGCGGCGCACCGCGCCCGGGAGACCGCGCGGCGGTCGGGCGCGGCCGGACCGGCCGAGGTTCGCGTCGGGTACGCCGAGGACCTCGGGACCGACCTGTTCGCGCGGGCCGCTGCGGCCGACCCGCCGGTGCGCGTCGTCCCGGTTCCCCTGAGCAGTCCCGAGCAGCTGGCGGCCGTCGTCGACGGGCGACTCGACGCCGGGTGGGTGTGGGAGCCCGAGCTGCCCCCGGAGCTGGACTCCGCACTCGTCGGGCGCGAACCGGCGATGATCGTGCTCGCCGCCGACGACCCGCTGGCCGCGGCGGACGACGTCGATCCCGCGGCGCTGTCCGGCCGCCCGCTCGCGGTGGTCCCGCGCGAGGTGAACCCGTGGCTGCACGACCGTTTCGTCGCCGGGCTGCGCGAGCGCGGCGCCGACGTCGCCGCCACCCACGACGCCGTGCGCCTCGACCGTCTGGTGCCGCTGGTCCTGGCCGGGGTCGCGTTCGGGATCACGCAGGGCCGGGCGCTCGCGGGGGGCGTCCCGCCGGGGGTGGTGGCGCGGCCGCTCGCGGGGGAGCCGCTCCTCGTCGAGCACCGGCTCGTGTGGCGCCGGGACGCGCCGAACGTTGCTGACGCGCATGTGAGCGGATTCCGTCGCCGGAGCGACCACATCCACTCACATGCGGAGCCACCGCTCGAAGGCCTGCCGCGCCGATGCGTCGCGGGCGGCGATCCGGGTCAGGTCCTCGGCGAGCGCCTGCAGCCAGGCCTCGACGTCGACCCGACGGCGGCTGATGACCACACCGCCCGAGACCCGCCGCATCTCCGCGTGCACGCGCTCGTCGTCGGCGCGCAGCTCCAGGTCGCGACCCTCGCCGTGCACGAGCACCGACTCCACCCGGCCCTCCCGGCCGCCGAGCCGGTCGGCCAGGCTCCTCCGGTGGCCGACCTCCACGGTGCCCGGCGGCAGGGCGTCGCCGAGCGCGCCCGAGAGCACCCGGGCATAGGACGCGACGTCGGCGCGGTCCGTGCGCAGGGCCGCGGCCAGCACGGCCACGTCCCCCATCGGGCCCAGCCCGCTCGGCTCGAGCCCACCGGCACCGTCGGCGGGCTCGTCGGGTCCCGTCGTCATGGGATCACCCGTCCGTCAGTGGCAGCACGAGCTGCGGGGTCGGGATGTGGTGGTCGGCGCGCAGCGGCCGGACCGCGGTCCCGATCGCGAAGAACTCGGTGGTGTGCCCACCCCAGCGGTGGCCGTGGGCCCGCAGCCGGACCCCGACGATGCCCTCGGCGTGCAGCGCCTCGGCCTCGGCCTGCATGCGGCTCATGGCGAGCTCGCGGGCGTCGTAGAGCCCCTCGGTGTACTGCGGCAGCTCCACGTTCTGCCCGATGTTGCCCATCGC
>NZ_DASXJS010000109.1:0-6711 GCF_036497245.1 Actinomycetospora sp.
CAGCACACATCTCCTGCCGCCGCCGCGACGCGACGACCCGCTCACTGCCGAGGAACGGGCCGTGGCGTCGTGGCTGCGACGGGCCTCCCGCCCGGTCTCCGACCTCACCGACCCGCTCGCCCTCGCGGGCCTGCTCCAGCATCTCGGGACCGCCGCCAAGGGACGACCGGTCACCTCCTCGACCTGGGACAAGCGCCGTGCCGTACTGCACCGGGTGGCCGGCTACGCCGTGGACACGGGGGTTCTCGTCACGAATCCGGTCACCGGTCGCCGCGTCACCACCGGCAAGACCACGGAGGGCGTCGACCCGCGCGTGGCGGTAAATCCTGACCAGGCGCGTCAGCTTCTCGCCGCTGTCACCTACGTATCCGGGCACCGGCACACGGAGCGCGATCGGGGATGGCGGCTTCGGGCGTTCTTCGCCTGCCTCTACTACGCCGGATTGCGCCCGGGCGAAGCCCAGCACCTCCGCGACACCGACGCCAAGCTCCCCGCCGAGGGCTGGGGCGAACTCGTCCTGTCCGGTTCCCGCACCGGAGTGAGCGGCGAGCACTACAACGACGGGCTTCGCGACGCCGACCAGCGGCCGCTCAAGCGCCGTCGTCGGGAAGCCGTCCGTCGGGTCCCGATTCCACCGGCCCTCGTCGCGATCCTTCGCGAGCACCTCGACCGGTACGGCACCGCGCCCGACGGCCGGCTGTTCCCCGCCCTGGTCACCGGGGAGCGCATCCGGGAGTCGGTCTATACCCGGGCCTGGAAGCAGGCCCGCATCATCGGCCTGACCCCAGCCCAGCAAGCCTCACCCCTCGCGGCCCGGCCCTACGACCTACGGCACGCCGCGCTGTCGTCGTGGCTCAACGCCGGGGTCCCGCCCACCGAGGTCGCCGAGCGGGCTGGGCACTCGGTCAAGGTCCTGCTCTCGGTCTACGCGGCATGCCTCGACGGTGAGCGGGCGGCCTACAACGCCCGGATTCAGACCCTGCTCGACGGGGAGGACAGATGATCACCGCGCACGATCTGTTCCGTGACTGTTCCGCGGAAACTCCCCGCGAACCGCCCACGCCGACAGAGCCTCACAGAGACTTCACATCGAACATCCCGCGTCGTTGCAGGTCAGAGGCCCGAAACGGCAGGTCAGCGACCCTACGCCGGAGCCTGCTCACGAGCGCGGAGGTCCTTGCGCAGGATCTTGCCGGCTCCCGACTTCGGGACCTCGTCGATGAACTCCACCACGCGCACCTTCTTGTGCGGCGCGATCCGGGAGGCGACGAAGGACATCACGTCGTCCTCCGAGATCTCGGCACCCTGCTGCTTGACCACGAACGCCTTCGGGATCTCCTCGCCGTCGGCGTCCTTGACGCCGATGACCGCCGCGTCCGCGATCGCGTCGTTGGTGAGCAGCAGCGCCTCCAACTCGGCGGGCGGCACCTGGTAGCCCTTGTACTTGATGAGCTCCTTGACGCGGTCGACGATGTAGAAGACGCCCTCGTCGGTCACGGTCGCGACGTCACCGGTGTGCAGGAAACCGTCGGAGTCCAGCGTCGAGGACGTCGCCTCGTCGTTGTTGAGGTACTCGCGCATGACGTTCGGGCCCTTGACCCACAGCTCGCCGCGCGTGCCCTCCTCGCCGGTCTCCGGGTCGACGAGCTTGCACTCGACGTTCGGGATCGCGACGCCGATCGAGCCGAGGTCCATGTCGGGCCGGTCGTCGGGCATGCAGTGGCTGACCGGCGAGAGCTCGGTCATCCCGTAGCCCTGCAGGACGGTGCAGTTGAGGCGCTTCCCCATGGCGTGGCCCAGGTCGGCGTCGAGGGCCGCGGCGCCCGAGAAGACGATGTCGACACAGTCGATGTCGTACTCCTCGACCATCGGGTGCTTGGCGAGCGCCACCGCGATGGGAGGGGCGACGTAGACCCGGTCGACGCGGTGCTCCGAGATGATCCGGAGGAAGTCGGCGAGGTCGAACTTCGGCATCGTCACGACCGTCGCCCGGGCGTGGATTCCCTGGTTCATCATGCAGGTCATGCCGTAGATGTGGAAGAACGGCAGCACGGCGAGGATCTTGGTGCCGCTGGAGACGTGGGTGCCCATGGCCTGGACCTGCAGCAGGTTCGCGACGAGGTTGCGGTGGGTCAGCACCACGCCCTTGGCCCGCCCGGTGGTCCCCGACGAGTACGGGAGCGCCGCGACGTCGTCGCCGGTCACCGTCACCGACGGCCGCTCGGCGGTCGTGGTCAGCAGGTCCGCGAGGGCGTTCTCGGGCAGCGGGGTGGAGGCCTCGTCGCGGGCGGCGTCGATGAGGACGATCTCGGCGACCACGACGCCCTCCTCGGCCACTGCGGCGCGGGCGCGGTCGAGGAACGCCGAGACCGTCACCAGGATCTTCGAACCGGAGTCGCGGAGCTGGAAGGCGACCTCGTCGGGGGTGTACATCGCGTTGATCGTCGATACGGCCACGCCCGCCGCGAGCCCGCCGTGGAAGACCACCGGGTAGTAGATGTTGTTCGGCGCGAACAGGGCGATCACGTCGCCCTTGCCCAGCCCGCGCTCGCCGAGCGCGGCCGCGAACCGGTCGACGCCCTGCGCGAGCTCGCCGAAGGTCATCTGCGTGCCGCTCGGTCCGTCGAGCACGGCGACCGAGTCGGCGTGCTCCGAGACGTCGGAGAAGAGGAACTCGGGCAGCCCGACGTCGGGGATGTCGATGTCGTCGTAAGGGCTGCGCACGGTCATACTCGGAACTCCTCGGTGAGCCGGGGGCACCCGCACCGTCGGCCGACGGTGCGGCGGGTCACGCCAAGGTACCCGTCCGTACTCAGCCGAACCTGCAGGAGCGGCCGACCGCCCTCACCCGGACGGCGCAGCGCTCACCGGGCGTCGGAATCGGACACCAGGTGCTGGAACGCCCGCAGGTTCGCCAGCGACTCGCCGCGGGACTCCCGCCAGGCCCACTCACGCCGGATCGACGTCGCGAACCCGAGCTCGATCAGGGTGTTGAAGTCGCCGTCCGCGGCCTCGAGGACCTGCCCGAGCACGCGGTCGAGCTCGTCGTCGTCCACCGCGTGCAGCCCGACGCGGCCGACCAGGTGGATGTCGCCGACGTCGTCGAGCGTGTAGTGCACGCCGTAGAGGCGCGCGTTGCGCTGCAGCAGCCAGCGATAGACGCCCTCGTGGTTCTCGTCCGGGCGCCGGCACACGAACGCCTCGACGAGCAGGGCGTGCGGGGTCAGCACCAGCCAGCAGTTGGTCTGCAGCTTCTTCGTCCCGGGCAGCGTGACGAAGAACGAGCCCTCGGCGCGGCGCTCGTAGACCAGCTCACGCTCGTCGAGGGCCGCGACGATCACCGCGGGCAGGTCAGCCGGGTCGCTCACACCGCCACCCCCCGCGGTGCCGCGCCGGCGCGCCGCACCGTCGCGGCCTCGGCGTAGGTGGCCAGCAGCGCGTCGGCGGTGCGGTCCCACGAGAACAGCCCCGCGTGCTCGACGGCGCCCGCCGCGAGCCGGCCGCGCAGTTGCCGGTCCAGGGCGGCACGCTCCAGCGCGTCCGCCCACGACGACGGCGAGTGGTCCCCGACGAGCAGGCCCGACCGGCCGTCGGCGACGGCGACCGGCAGGCCCCCGACAGCGGCCGCGACGACGGGGGTGCCGCACGCCTGCGCCTCGAGCGCGACCAGACCGAACGACTCCGAGTAGCTGGGCACGGCGACCACGTCGGCGGCCCGGTAGATCTCCGCGAGCGCCCCGCCGGCCCGCGGGGGCAGGAAGCTCACGACGTCGGTGATCCCCAGGTCGCGGGCCAGCTCGATGAGCACGCGCGGTTGCGCGAGGCCCGACCCGGACGGCCCGCCGACGACGAGGATCCGCAGCCGGGACCGCAGCTCCGGGCGGCGGGCGAGCATCTCCGCGGCCGCGCGGAGCAGGACGTCGGGTGCCTTGAGGGGCTGGATGCGCCCCACGAACGCGAGCACGATGTCGTCCTCGCCGATCGGGAGGCCCGCCTCGCGGCCGAGGCGCCCACGGGCGAGGTCCCGGTCGAGGTCGGGGGTGAAGGTCTGCAGGTCGACGCCGGGGGCGACGGTGCGCACGGTGTCCGGGTCGGCGTCGTAGTCGGTGACCAGCGCGTCCGCCTCGCCCGGGGTGGACGCGACGAGCCGGTCAGCCTCGGCGACCACCTGCTCCTCGCCGACCAGACGCGCCAGCGGCTCGGGCGTGTCGCCCTCGGCGAGCGAGGCGTTCTTGACCTTGGCCAGGGTGTGGGCGGTGTGGACCAGCGGGACGCCCCAGCGGTCGCGCAGCAGCCAGCCGACCTGACCGGAGAGCCAGTAGTGGCTGTGCACGACGTCGAACCAGTCGGGCTCCTGGCCCGCCTCGTCGCGGAGAACCCCCGCGGTGAACGCGCACAGCTGGCTGGGCAGGTCCTCCTTGCCGAGCCCGCCGAACGGGCCGGCGACGACGTGGCGGACGAGCACACCGGGAGCGAGCTCGGCGACCGGAGGCAGGTCCGACGACGTCTGGCGGGTGAAGATCTCGACCTCGACGCCGCGTTTGGCCATCTCCACCGCGGTCTGCACCACGTAGACGTTCATGCCACCCGCGTCCCCCGTGCCGGGCTGCGCGAGGGGTGAGGTGTGCACCGAGATCACCGCCACCCGGCGCGGCGCGCGCCGGACCGGGGACAGTGGCCGCGCCCGCGGCGGGGATCCGGGGGATCCACTGCCGTCCGGCCGCCCCCTCCCGAATGTGGTGGGTGAGCCGTCCGTCGCCGTCCTCGCCGCCGGAATCACAACAACCAGCTTAGGCAACGCACGCGTCGGCGTCCGTCCGAGTCTGGCTCTAGGGTGGCGACCCGTGAGTTCTCCCACCACCGACACGCACAGGCCGGTCGTCGTCGTCACCGGCGCCAGCTCCGGGATCGGCGCCGCCACGGCGCGCGCGCTCGCGGCCGACGGCTGGCACCCGGTGCTCGGCGCACGGCGGCTCGAGCGCCTCCGCGAGATCGCCGACGAGACCGGCGGCACCGCGCTGCCCCTCGACGTCACCGACGCGGCCTCCGTCGAGACGTTCGTGCAGCGGGTGCGCGACCTCGGCAATGTCCGGGGCCTGGTCAACAACGCCGGCGGCGCCAAGGGCGCCGAGACGGTGATGGAGGCCGACGAGGAGCACTGGCGCTGGATGTGGGAGTCCAACGTGCTGGGCACCATGCGGATCACCAAGGGGCTGCTGCCCGCGCTCATCGCCTCCGGCGACGGCCACGTCGTCACGATCACCTCGATCGCCGGACTGGAGACCTACGACGGCGGGTCGGGCTACACCGCAGCCAAGCACGCGGAGGGCGCGCTGCACCGCACCCTGCGCGGGGAGCTGCTCGGCCAGCCGGTGCGGCTCACCGAGATCGCGCCGGGCGCCGTGGAGACCGAGTTCTCGCTGGTCCGGTTCGGCGGCGACACCGAGCGGGCCGACAAGGTCTATGACGGCATCACCCCGCTCTCGGCCGACGACGTCGCCGCGACCGTCGCGTTCGCGATGAGCCGCCCGAGCCACGTCAACATCGACAGCATGGTGCTCAAGCCGCGCGACCAGGCGAGCGGGATGCGGTTCTTCCGGCGATAGGTGGGCTCCGCCCTTGTGAGCACTTTCGGGGGCTATAGCGACAGAAAGTGCTCACGAGGCCGAAGGCCACCTACAGGGCCGACTGCCCCTTCCACGTCGACCAGGGCACTGTCCAGTCGTAGATGTCGCCGTCCCGCGCCGAGAGCTGGATCGGGGTGCCGGTGACCTCGACGGGGTCTCCGTACATGGCGGTGTCGTAATAGGCCTTGGCGTCGCCGATCGACAGGTTGACGCAGCCGTGGGTGACGTTGCTCGTCCCCTGCGCGGCGGCCGACTTCGGGTTGGCGTGGATGAACTCGCCGTTGTTGCTCATCCGCACCGCCCACTGCTCGACCACGTCGTAGTCGTACTGGCGGCTCACCATCCGCTTGTCGGTGAACTTCTCGGACACGACGTGGGTGCCGGAGCGCGTGGTGCGGTTCGGGTCGGCGTCGATGCCGTACGACGCCGGGACGTCCATCACCTGTTTCCCGTCCCGCATCACGATCATCCGGAAGCTGTTCACGTCGGCCTTGACGATCTGCGAGCGCCCGACGGTGAAGTGGGAGCTGACGTCCTCGCGTCCGAAGGCCCCGTCGCCGAGGTCCACACCGAGCAGGTCGGCCGTCACGGTGACCTTGGTGCCCGGGTCCCAGTACTCCTTCGGGCGCCAGTGCACCCGGGAGCCGCCGTCCTGGTCGGGCAGCCACGCCCAGGAGCCCTCTGTGGGCTTCGAGGTCCCGACCTTCAGGGTCCGCTCGGCGGCGGCACGGTCCGCGACGTGACCGTCGAACTGGATCTCCACGGGCGCGGCGACCCCGACGGTGCGGCCGTCGCCGATGTTGAGGGTCGCCTCGACCTGCTCCTTCGGGGCGATCGTGCGCAGCGACCCCGCGAGCGGGCTGGTCCGGCCGTCGCCCGCCGTCGCCGTGCCGCTCCAGGTGTAGCTGGTCGCCAGGGCGAGCGGACCCGACGCGACCCACCGCTTCCCGTCCGGCGAGAGCGTGCCGTCGACGGCCTTCCCGCCGCCGGCGGGCGTGAGGGCGACCCCGGTGAGCCTGCCGTCGGGCACGGACACGGACACGTCGGTCTTCGGGGCGACGTCGGTCGCGTTCGCGGTCGGGGC
>NZ_DASXJS010000110.1:0-10316 GCF_036497245.1 Actinomycetospora sp.
CTGCGCGGGCGCCTCGTCGGCGCCCTGGAACTGGAGTCCGGGCTGAACGACGCCCCGGTCTTCCTCGCCGTCGTGCTGCTCGCCTCCACGACGGACCTGTCCTGGACCGACCCGCTGCTCGTCGTCTACGAACTGGCCACCGGTGCCGTGCTGGGCGCCCTGCTCGGGCGCCTCGGCGCCGCCGGCCTCAAACGGGCGGCGCTCCCGGCGACCGGTCTCTACCCGCTCGCCACGCTCGCCGTCTGCGTCGGGGCCTACGCGCTGGTCCAGTCGCTGCACGCCTCGGGCCTGCTCGCCTGCTACGTCGCGGCGCTCGTCCTCGGCAACGCGGCCCTCCCGCACCGCGAGGGCACCCGGTCCTTCGCCGAGGGCCTCGGTTGGCTCGCCCAGATCGGGCTGTTCGTGCTCCTCGGCCTCTACGTCTCGCCGGACCGTCTGCTCGAGGCCGTCGTCCCCGCCCTCATCGCGGCGGCCGTACTGCTCGTGGTGGCGCGCCCGCTCTCCGTGGTGGCCGCGGCGAGCTGGTTCCGGGTCCCGTGGCGGGAGCAGGCGTTCCTGTCGTGGGCGGGCCTGCGCGGAGCGGTGCCCATCGTGCTGGCGCTCGTCCCCCTCACCACCGGGCTGCAGGGTGCCCGCCAGCTCGTGGACGCGGTGTTCGTGCTCGTCGTCGTCCTGACCCTGGTGCAGGGCACGACGCTGCCCGTCGTGGCCCGGTGGCTCGGACTCGCCGCCCCGCCGGTGCAGGAGATCGAGGTCGACGCGGCGCCGCTGGAGTCGCTGCGCGCCGACCTGCTCCAGATGACGGTGCCGCAGGGCTCCCGGATGCACGGCGTCTACGTCCGCGAGCTGCGCCTGCCCGAGGGCACGGGTCTGTCCCTGGTCGTCCGGAGTGGCGCGAGCTTCACGCCGCAGGCCGAGACCCGCATCCAGGAGGGCGACCAGCTGCTCGTGGTCGCCACCGCAACCGCACGCGATGCAGCCGAACGGCGGCTGCGCGCCGTCGACCGTTCCGGGCGGCTCGCCCGGTGGCGGGGCGACGAGGGCGGGGGCGGCTCGACGTCGTGAGCGAGGGTGGCGTGCCCGCCGCCACGCGACCACGCCGCGCGGGGGAGGATGGACGCGTGCAGAGCGCCATCCCGGACAACGATCCGGACGCCCCGACCTCTCCGGCCGCCGGCCCGGGTTCCGTGCCCCGGCGGCGCCTGGTGATGTTGGTCGTGACGGCGGTCGTGGTGCTCGCGCTCGACATCGGGAGCAAGGTGCTCGTCGTCGCGACCATGACCGACGGCCAGCGCATCCCGCTGATCGGCGACGCCGTGAGCCTCTACCTCATCCGGAACTCCGGGGCCGCGTTCTCCCTGGCCACCGGGATGACCTGGGTGCTCACGCTCGTCGCGCTCGCGGTCGTGGTCGGCATCGTCCGGATCTCGCGACGCCTCGGCTCCCGGGGCTGGGCCCTCGCGCTCGGCCTGGTGCTCGGCGGTGCCCTGGGCAACCTCGCGGACCGGTTCTTCCGCGGGCCCGGACCGCTCGAGGGGCACGTGGTCGACTTCGTCTCGGTGGGGTGGTGGCCGGTGTTCAACGCCGCCGACTCCGCGATCTGCTGCGGGGGTGCGCTGCTGGTGTTCCTCGCGTTGTGGGGCATCGAGATCGACGGGCACCGTTCGGGCCGCGAGCCCGAGGCCGGAGGGGCCCGGTGAGCCTGCGCACCCTGCCCGTGCCCGACGGACTCGACGGGATGCGTCTCGACGCCGGCCTCTCCCGGATGCTCGGGCTGTCCCGGACGGTGGTGGCGGCGCTCGCCGCGGACGGCGCCGTCCGCCTCGACGGGACCGAGGCGGGCAAGTCCGACCGGCTCGTCGCGGGCAGCTGGCTCGAGGTCGACCTGCCCGAGCCCGAGCGGGCTCCCTCCGAGCGGATCGTCACAGCACAGGCCGTCGAGGGGCTCGTCGTGCTGTACGAGGACGACGAGATCGTCGTCGTCGACAAGCCCGTCGGGGTCGCCGTGCACCCCAGCCCGGGCTGGGGCGGGCCGACCGTCGTCGCCGGACTCGCCGCGCTCGGGATCTCGATCGCCACGAGCGGTGCCGCCGAACGGCAGGGGATCGTCCACCGGCTGGACGCGGGCACGACCGGCGTCATGGTCGTCGCGAAGTCCGAGCGCGCCTACGCCGTGCTCAAGGACGCCTTCCGCGAACGCACCGTCGCCAAGACCTACCTCGCGGTCGTCCAGGGCCACCCCGACCCGAGCGACGGCACCATCGACGCCCCGATCGACCGCCACCCCAAGCACGACTGGCGGTTCGCGGTGATGACCGACGGCAAGCCCTCGATCACCCACTACCGCACGATCGAGGCGTTCCCGGCGGCCTCGCTCCTCGAGGTCGAGCTGGAGACCGGGCGCACCCACCAGATCCGGGTGCACTTCTCCGCGTTGCGCCATCCCTGCGTCGGCGACTCCGGGTACGGCGCCGACCCGACACTGTCCAAGCGGCTCGGCCTGACCCGCCAGTGGCTGCACGCCCACCGCCTCGGCCTGCACCATCCCGGCGACGGGCGCTGGGTGGAGTTCACCAGCGAGCCGCCCGCCGACCTGGCCCACGCCCTCGAGGTGCTGCGGGCGGCGGTCTGACCACGCCGGTGGACCCCGAGGCCCGGGACGACGGACGACGGGACCCCGACGAGCACGACGACGAGGCGCCCCGCTGGCCCCGCTACGCGATCGCGCTGGCCGTCCTGCTCGTCGTCGTGCTCGTGACGGCGTGGGCGGCCGGGCTGCAGCTCGCCCCGCCCTCGCCCGACGGAGGATCCACCGACGCGGTACGGCTCGGGCCCGCGTCGGGGGAGGACGTCGGCGCCTACCTCGCCCGGACGGCGGACGTCCCGGCGCCCGCGGACCCGTCGCCGCGCCTCGCGCTGGTGCAGTTCGACACCACCCTCGACCCCGCCGCGGCCGCCGCGGCCCTCGGGCGGACGACGCCGCTGCAGGCCGTCGTGCGCGTGCCGTTCCCCCGGGTCCAGACCGCGTTGCACCAGGTCGACACCCCGCCGGCCGCCCCGGCCGCGGCGCTGGCGGCCGCGCTCACGACGGCGGGTGGTGAGGCAGGCGCCGCGGTGAGCACCGCGGCCGGGTCCTCGTCGCCTGCGGACGCCCGCCGGGTCACCGTCGCGCGCGCCGAGGCCGCGGCCCTCGCGCGGCCGGGGTGCGCCTGCCTCGTCGCGGCGGTCGTGCGGGTCGACCCCGCCGCCGTCGCGGCGGTCCGCCGCGGACCCGGGGTGCGGGCCGTCGAGGTCGCGCCGCCCGGCACCTCCCGCACCCGGCTCGCGGTCTCGCCGCTGCTGCCCGACCAGGGGCCGGGGCGCCCTGACGGGCCCGTCGTCGGCCCGGTCCCCGACGACGGGCCCGTGCCCGGCGGGTGATCCCGCACGGTCCCGCCCACGTGATCCACATCGGTGCACCGCGGTGACAGGACTAACGACGTGACATGCGCGGTATGAGCCGGACACCCCATCCGTGGGCGTGACGGAGGACCATGGAGGGTAAGGCAGAGGCAATCACCGTCGGCCGTACTCGATCGATTCCGCCCGGGTGGACCGGGCGGCGGGGACGGACGGCGTGATCGTGAGAGGAGCAGGTGCGATGAGTGCCGCGGTAGCCGCGGGGGCGGAGACGGACACCCGTCCCCACGTCGTCGTCGTGGGAGCGGGGTTCGCGGGTCTGTCCGCGGTGCGGTCGCTGCGCAAGGCGCCGGTCCGGGTCACCCTGATCGACCGCCACAGCTACAGCACGTTCCAGCCGTTGCTCTACCAGGTCGCGACCGGGGCGCTGAACCCCGGCGACATCACCTACGGCGCGCGCTCCTTCGTGGCAAGCGTGAGCCACAAGGGCCAGACCTGGGCGAGCTTCCGCAAGGGCGTGGTCACCGAGATCGACCCGGACGCGAAGGTGCTCACCCTCGACGTCGGGCCCTCGCTCTCGTACGACTACCTCGTCGTCGCCAATGGCGTGACCACCAACTACTTCGGCGTCCCCGGCGCCAAGGAGCACGCCTACCCGATCTACACCCGCGCCGAGGCCCTCTCGGTCCGTGACCGGATGATGGGCTACCTCGACCACATCTCCGCCACGAAGGAAGCCGACGGCGCCTCCGTCGTCGTCGTGGGCGCGGGCGCCACCGGCGTCGAGATGGCGGGCACCCTGGCCGAGCTGCGCAACGCGATGCTCCCGAGCCGCTACCCCGAGCTGGACCCCGACCACGTCAAGGTCATCCTCCTCGAGATGACCGACAAGGTCCTCGCCCCGTTCGACCCCAAGCTGCGCGCGTACGCCGCCGAGCAGCTCCGGGCGCGCGGCGTGGAGCTGCGCCTCGGCGCCGCGGTGGCCGAGGTCAAGGAGGATCGCGTCATCCTCAAGGACGGCTCCGAGCTGCCCGCGCAGATGACGATCTGGGCCACCGGCGTCGCGGCGCACGACACCGTGAAGAAGTGGGGCCTGACCCAGGGCCGAGGCGGACGGATCATCGTCGGGGACGACCTGCGGGTGCCCGAGCACCCGGACGTCTTCGTCGCCGGGGACATCGGCGTCATCGACGACAACCCGCTGCCCCAGCTCGCGCAGCCGGCGATCCAGACCGGCGCCCAGGCGGGCAAGAACCTGCTCGCGGTGCTCGAGGGCAGGCCGACCGCGGCGTTCAAGTACTTCGACAAGGGCACGATGGCGACGATCGGCCGTCGGTCCGCGGTCGCCCAGATCGCGCACGGTCCCAAGCTGCACGGCACTCTGGCCTGGTTGGCCTGGATGTTCGTGCACATCTTCGCGCTGCTGGGCACGCGCAACCGGATCATGGTGTCGCTCGCGCTCATGTTCCGCTACATCGGGCAGCGGCGCAGCGTCCTCGTCGTCGGGGACTGACGGCGGTCCCACGAGGGCCGTGACCCGCCTCGCTGCATCACCGTCGGCGGGACGTGGGAGGCTCGCCGGGAGAGAGAACGATCAGCTCGCAGCTTGGAGAAGCAATGGCCTCGCCCGTCAACGTCGTCGTCACCGGAGCCGCCGGACAGATCGGCTACGCGCTGCTCTTCCGGATCGCGTCCGGGCAGCTGCTGGGGGAGGGCACCCCGGTCCGGCTGCGTCTGCTCGAGATCCCGCAGGCCGTCAAGGCCGCCGAGGGCACCGCCCTCGAGCTCGAGGACGGTGCGTTCGAGCTGCTCGACGGCGTCGATGTGTTCGACGACGCCGCCAAGGCGTTCGACGGCGCCAACGTGGGCCTGCTCGTCGGCGCCCGCCCGCGCAGCAAGGGCATGGAGCGCGCCGACCTGCTCGAGGCCAACGGCGGGATCTTCAAGCCGCAGGGCGAGGCCCTCAACGGTGCGGCCGACGACGTGAAGGTCCTCGTCGTCGGGAACCCGGCGAACACCAACGCGCTCATCGCGGCATCCAACTCGGACGTGCCGTCCGACCGCTTCACCGCCATGACGCGCCTGGACCACAACCGCGCACTGGCCCAGCTCGGGAACAAGTTCGGCGTCGGCGTCGGCCAGATCTCGAAGATGACGATCTGGGGCAACCACTCCGCCTCGCAGTACCCGGACGTGTCGAACGTCCTCGTCGACGGCAAGCCGGTGGCCGACCAGATCGACCAGACCTGGCTGACCGACGAGTTCATCCCGCGCGTGGCCAAGCGCGGCGCCGAGATCATCGACGTGCGCGGGGCCTCCTCGGCGGCGTCGGCGGCGGCCGCGGCGATCGACCACGTCCACACCTGGGTGAACGGGACCCGCGCGGGTGACTGGACCTCGGCGGCCATCGTCTCCGACGGCTCCTACGGCGTACCCGAGGGCCTCGTGTCGTCCTTCCCGGTCACCGCGTCCGGCGGCAAGTGGGAGATCGTTCAGGGCCTGGACATCAGCGACTTCTCCCGCCAGCGGATCGACGCCTCGGTCGGTGAGCTCGCCGAGGAGCGCGAGGCCGTGAAGAAGCTCGGCCTCGTCTGATCTTCCTCCCACCCGGACGGCGCGCGAGGATGTCGCCGTGAGCGAACCCGTGCGCGTCGTCCGGGAGGACGACCTCGTCGACGGCGACCCCACCCCCGGGATGCACCGGCAGGTCGCGTTCGAGGCCCCGTCGTTGTGGGCGGGCCTCGTGCACACCGATCCGGGGGCGACGTCGGGCTGGCACCACCACGGCGACCACCAGACCAGCCTCTACGTGGTCGAGGGCACCATGCGCCTGGAGTTCGGCGCGGGCGGGGCCGAGCGGGCCGACGCGGGCGCGGGCGAGTTCATCCACGTGCCGGCGTGGACGGTGCACCGGGAGTCGAACCCGGGGGGCGACCGCTCCACCGCCGTGATCGCGCGCGCCGGTGACGGCCCGCCCACCGTGAACGTCGAGGGGCCCGACGCGCAGGCCCGTTGACCGCGGGCGGCTCCGCTGCGCCCCGCTCCACCCGTGATCACGAGCACGTGGGGCAGGCGGCGGGGCCGGCCGGGCTGCCTCATGTGCTCCTCGTGCGACCCGCCCACCAAGAAGGGATCTTCAGCCGACGCCGGCCGGAACCGCAGCGGCACCCCTGGCCGAGCACCTCGACGAGCCGGATCCGGCCGAGGACACGCGACCCGTGGCCGGGGGCGGTCTCGACGCGCCGCACTGCACAAGGCAACCTGTCCGTGTGTCGCTCGGAACCGTCCTCACCGCCATCGTCACCCCCTTCGACGACCGCGGGGCCGTCGACGAGAAGGCGTTCGTCGACCTCATGGGCCACCTGTGTGCCCACGGGTCGGACGGCATCGTCGTGTGCGGGACGACCGGGGAGTCCCCGACCCTCTCGACCGACGAGCACCTCCGGCTGGTCGAGCTGGCGAGTTCCGAGCGCCCGGCGGGGGCCACGGTCGTCGCCTCGACCGGCTCGAACGACACCCGGCACGCCGTCGAGATGACCGAGCGGGCCACCGAGATGGGCGCGGACGCGATCCTCTCGGTCACCCCCTACTACAACCGGCCGAACCGGCGGGGCCTGCACGCGCACTACTCCGAGATCGCGCGGGCCACCGACAAGCCGGTGGTGCTCTACAACATCCCGTCGCGGTGCTCGCTGGACATCCCCAACGACCAGCTGGCCGAGCTCGCGCAGATCGAGCACATCGACTACGTCAAGCAGGCCAACAACGCGAACCTCGCCCCGGTCGACGGGCTCGGGATCTACGCGGGCAACGACGACCTCTTCGCCGCCGTCCTCGATATGGGCGGGTGCGGCGGGATCCTCGTCGCGAGCCACGTGGTGGGCCCGCAGATGCGCCGGATGGTCGACGAGCCGGAGAACCGGGCCGAGATCGAGGCCTCGCTCAAGCCGGTGTTCGACGCGATGGGCGTCACCACCAATCCCGTCCCCGTCAAGGCCGCGCTGGGAATGGTGGGCCGCCCGGTCGGCGGGCTGCGCCTCCCGCTGGTGGAGGCCGACGACGCCGAGCGTGCGGTCGTCCGGGCCGCGCTCGAGGGCGCCGGACTGCTGTAGGCCGTCGAGGGCTCCCGGCGAGCGGATCGTGACTGTCGGGGGTCCGTGTCACCGTCCCTCCCATCGGATCACGAGGTGGGAGTACGGCGATGGGCGCACGGAGGTCGGCAGGGCAGCGACGGGCGGCGAAAGTGCGGGCTCGGCGAGGGCGGGTGCGGGGGCCGGAGAGGGCTCGTGGCCTCCGGGGGCTGAGCACGCCCGATGCACACTCCCAGGCGCCCGAGCTCCATCCGCTGGAGGTTCTCGAGGGGGCTGACCCGTACGCACCGGACGACGACCTTCTGCGGACCGCTCTCGAGCTCGCCGTGGTGCGGACGGTCGACACCGAATCCCCTGACGTCGGCGCGGAGGTTGCTCGGCGGATCGCCGATCTCGACTCCGAGTACGGCGAGGCCGTGGAACTGGAGTACGTCGACCACCTGGCGGGACTCACGCCGTGGGACCCGATGCTCGACCGATGGGGAGCGAGGGCGTGGGACATCCTCGCAGAGTGGCTGAGGACGGCGCGGCGCCGCCAGGACGCGGCCGCGCTGGCGGAGCACGTCCTCCGGTGGGTCGAGGAGCGCCTCGGACGGTCCGGACCGGGGCTCGAACAGCAGGCGATCCTCCTCGGCGGACCGGGCGCGCGACGGCCGCTCGACCTCGAGCAGTGTCTCCGCGACGATCTCGTCGCCGTCCAGATCTGGCTCGTGGCGGGCATCGTCGCGGTGACCGGCAGCGGTGGTCCGGCCGCCCTCGTCCAGCCCGGCCGGGGTGGACACACGGTCACCGGCGCGCCGACACGCCGCCGCGGCGCGATGAGCAGCGGGGACCCCGACACCGCCCGAGTGAGCGCCGAGACTGTCGGACCCGAGAGGTAGCGTGACCGCAGTCCTCCGCCCCCGACATCGCACCCCAGTGCTGGGTCGATCGGGGCCGGAGAGCCAGAGGTAGCCGTCCCGGGGAGGTCTCTCGCGTGTCCGACGACTCGTTCGTCCACCTCCACACCCATACCGAGTTCTCCATGCTCGACGGGGCCGCCCGCCTGGACGATCTCTTCTCCGAGGCCGCGCGCATGGGCATGCCTGCCCTGGCCATGACCGACCACGGCAACACCTACGGCGCCTACGAGTTCTGGAAGAAGTCGAAGGCGCACGGGGTCAAGCCGATCATCGGCATGGAGGGTTACATCGCGCCCGGCTCGCGCCACGAGCGCAAGCGCGCCTCCATCGGCCAGAACGCGAACGGCAGCGACAACCCCGACCTCATGTACACCCACATGACGCTGCTGGCGGAGAACACGGAGGGGATGCACAACCTCTTCCGGCTCTCCAGCCTCGCCAGCCTCGAGGGGTACTACTACAAGCCGCGCATGGACCGCGAGCTGCTGGAGACCTACGGCAAGGGGATCATCGCCACCACCGGCTGCCCCTCGGGCGAGGTGGCGCGCCTGCTCCAGCAGGGCGACCGTGACGGCGCCATGCAGGCCGCGAGCGACTACCGGGACATCTTCGGCAAGGACAACTTCTTCTGCGAGCTGATGGACCACGGCATCGAGATCGAGCGCCGGGTCCGGGACGACCTCTACGACCTCAAGAAGAAGCTCGACCTGCCCGGCCTGGCGACGAACGACCTGCACTACACCTACGCGAAGGACGCCAAGCCGCACGAGGTGCTGCTGTGCGTCCAGACCGGCAAGACGATGAACGACCCGAACCGCTTCCGGTTCGACGCGCAGGACTTCTACCTCAAGAGCGCCCGCGAGATGCGCGACCAGTGGGACCCGCTGTTCCCCGAGGCCTGCGACAACACCCTCGCGATCGCCGAGCGGGTCGACGTCTCCTTCACCGAGGGCCGTGACCTGCAGCCGGTGGCCCCGGTCCCCGAGGGGGAGACCGAGGGCAGCTGGCTGGTCAAGGAGGTGGAGCGGGGGCTGCACTGGCGGTTCCCGAACGGCATCGCGGACAACTACCGCAAGCAGGCCGAGTACGAGGTCTCGGTCATCATGCAGATGGGCTACCCGGGCTACTTCCTGGTGACGGCCGACCTCCTGAACTACGCGCGCTCGGTGAACCTGCGCGTCGGCCCGGGCCGAGGCAGCGCGGCGGGCTCGCTGGTCGCCTACGTCCTGGGCATCACCGACCTCGACCCGATCCACCACAAGCTGATCTTCGAGCGGTTCCTCAACCCCGAGCGCGTCTCCATGCCCGACATCGACATGGACTTCGACGAGCGCAGGCGCGGCGAGATGATCCGCTACGTCACCGAGAAGTACGGCGAAGAGAAGATCGCACAGATCATCACGTACTCCACGATCAAGGCGAAGGCCGCGATCAAGGACTCGGCGCGCGTGCTCTACGGGCAGCCCGGCTACGCGGTGGCCGACCGCATCACCAAGTCGATGCCGCCGCCGGTCATGGGCAAGGACATCCCGCTCTCCGGGGTGTTCGACCCGAGCCACAAGCGCTACTCCGAGGCCACCGAGATGCGGGCGCTCTACGAGTCCGACCCGCAGGTCAAGGAGATCGTCGACACGGCCAAGGACCTCGAGGGCCTCAAGCGGCAGTGGGGCGTGCACGCCGCCGGCGTGATCATGTCCAAGGAACCGCTGATCGACGTCATCCCGATCCAGCGGCGCGAGGCCGACGGCGCGATCATCACGCAGTTCGACATGGGGGTCTGCGAGACCCTCGGCCTGCTGAAGATGGACTTCCTGGGCCTGCGCAACCTCACGATCATCGACGACGCGCTGAACAACATCCCGCTCAACGGCAAGGAGCCGCTCGACCTCGACAACCTCGGGCTCGACGACGAGGCCACCTACGC